>JAFAMM010000383.1 GCA_019233375.1 Acidobacteriaceae bacterium | reverse complement strand
TGTATGCGGGTCCAGGCGGCAACCGAGGCGTTTTTTCCGCCTGGGATCCGGTGCAGGCGAAGACAGTCTGGGCTGTGAATGAAACGTTTCCGGTCTGGAGCGGCGCGCTGGTAACGGCCGGTGACGTTGTCTTCTACGGAACCATGGACGGCTGGTTCAAAGCGCTGGATGCTCATAGCGGCCATCTTTTGTGGCAGTTCAAAGCAGGCTCCGGCATCATTGGTCAACCGGTCACTTACAAAGGCCCCGACGGCAAACAATATGTAGCGATCCTGTCCGGGGTGGGCGGGTGGTCGGGAGCCGCTGTCTCCGGTGGATTGAACGGAGTGGATGGCACCGGGGCGCTCGGATTTCTGAACGCTATGTCAGATCTCGGAAAATACACGACAAAAGGCGGGATGTTGTATGTGTTCGCCCTGCCGTAGACTCGCGTTTCTCGCGCTGGCGGCCGTACCGATGCTGGCACAGACGCCCGTGCTCAGGGTGTGCGCAGACCCGAACAATTTGCCCTTTTCCAATGCGAGCCAGGAAGGATTCGAAAATAAGCTGGCGTTGCTTCTGGCTGCGAAGATGAACGCCCGTCTCGAATATACTTGGTGGTCTCAACATAAGTCGTTCGCGACGAAATCGTTGGATCAGGGAGCCTGCGATGTCGTTCCGGGTGTTCCCGCCGGCTTGCCTGATGTGCTTACGACGGCGCCGTACTATCGCTCCACATATGTGTTCGTAACGAGACGGGATCGCCACTTACAAATAGCGTCGCTCACAGATCCGCGCTTATCACATCTGCGGATTGGAATTCACGTGGTAGGCGATGATTACGCGCCACCAGCCATTGCTCTCGCTCACCTCGGAATCACGCAGAAGGTTGTAGGGTACAGCCTTTTCGGTGAGTATGGCGAGGCAAATCCGCCGCGCAAGTTGATCGATGCGGTGGAAACGAGTGCTGTCGATGTGGCGATTGTGTGGGGGCCGTTCGCCGGATATTTTTCCCAGAATGAATCCCAGCCGCTCGACATCTCCCCGGTGATGCCATCCATCTTCATGGGCGTGCCGTTCACGTATGAAATTTCAGCGGCAGTACGAAAGGGCAATATCGCGCTGATGACAGAACTGCAACGGATCTTGCAGTCCCAGATAACTGCAGTGCAAGAGATTCTAAATGAATACGCCGTGCCGCAACTTCGCTGAAGCGGAGGGGCTGGTATGCGAATAGCCGCCTCCGCCATAATCATCACTCTGCTGGGATTGACCGGATGCCAGCGTGAAAAGCGCGATATCCGTCCATCGCCCGCGGATCTAGCAATCTACGGGGATGCTGCAAAGGAGAGCACGCTGCGGCCGGGCGGTCCGGTTACGCCGCAGCCCGTAGTGAACAACCCGTACAACGCGAGCAGCTACGACATCTCTGAAGGGCAGCGGCTTTTCAACTGGTACAACTGCAGCGGATGCCATGCGAACGGCGGCGGAGGAATTGGCCCTCCGCTCATCAAGAAGGAGTGGACTTACGGCGGCGAGCCGGCGAATATATTCGACACGATCGTTAAAGGGCGACCGAACGGTATGCCGTCCTGGGGCGGGCGAATTCCTGCATATCAGATTTGGCAAATCGTCGCCTATGTCCGTTCGATGAATGGCGAACAGCCAACATCGGCAACACCCACACGCGCAGACACGATTCAAACGAATCCGCAAAACCTCGTCAACCGCGTCTCGGGACAGACCAAATGAAGAGAGCGGCTGTCCCTGCATTCGCCCTGTCAGTCCTGTATGGCTGTGCGTGGCATCAGCAGTCCGCGCTCAATCCGGGCGGTCCTCAAGCGGCAAAAATCGACACGCTTTGGTGGTCCTTCTTTTGGCTCTTGGGTGTCATCTTTATCATCGTCATGACGGTGCTGCTGCTAACGCTTACGGGGCGGCGCGCCAATATGGAGCGGGAGGCGCTCGAAGTTACTCACAAAGCTTCCCCGCAAACTGAATCCCAAACGCGCCGTATCGTTACGGGCGCGACCATTATCACGATCCTGATTCTGTTTGTGCTAATCGTCGCCAGCGTGGGGACGGGCAAAGCAATCGCCGATCTCGGCTTCAAGAAGAATCCACTGACCATCCAGGTAACGGGTAATCAGTGGTGGTGGGAGATACAGTACATCAACGGCGACGCGAGCCAGACGCTTGTTACAGCCAACGAAATGCACATTCCGGTTGGGCGGCCGGTGCAGATCCTGGGCCAATCACAGGATGTAATTCACAGCTTCTGGGTTCCTAACCTGCATGGCAAGCGGGATCTGATTCCCTCTCGCACCACCAATGAATGGATTGAAGCAGATCAGCCGGGCGCGTATCGCGGACAATGCGCGGAGTTCTGCGGATTACAGCATGCCCACATGGCATTGTGGGTGATTGCCGAGCCAGAAGATAGGTTTGATGCTTGGATGCGCGCTCAGCTTCAACCGGCCGCATCTCCTTCTACACAGGAAACAATCCGTGGGCAGCAGGTGTTCCTCAATAATGCCTGCGTCTTCTGCCATCAGATTCGCGGCACAACCGCGGGCGGGCAGAACGCACCTGACCTGACACATTTTGGAAGCCGCCGGGGAATCGCAGCAAACACGGTTCCGAACACGAAGGGCAACCTTGCCGGGTGGATAGTCGACCCGCAAAGTATGAAGCCCGGCAATCATATGGCAACCATCGCCGTGAATTCAACCGACCTGCAGCCTCTCGTCGATTATCTGGAAAGTTTGAAATGACGGCCACTCAGGACTTCACACCCCAGATACCAAATCAGGCCGAGGAGGTAGAGCAACTGCACCGGTCATGGCGGCATCCCCGGGGCGTCCTGGGATGGCTGTCCTACACCACGCACCAGGCGATCGGCACCCGTTACATCATCACCGCGTTCATCATGCTCCTCACGGGCGGAGCGGAAGCGCTGCTGATGCGAACGCAACTCGCGCGCCCGAACAATGGCTTTCTCAGCCCTGACAGGTACAACGAGATATTTACCACTCACGGGACGACAATGATGTTTCTGTTCGCCGTGCCCATGATGGAGGGCATGGCGATCTACCTGGTCCCACTCATGTGCGGGACGAGGAATGTCGCTTTTCCGAGGCTGAACGCATTCGGTTATTGGATGTTTCTGTTCGGCGTTTTATTCCTGTACTGGGGCGTCTTCACGAACGCAGCGCCTGACGTGGGATGGTTCGCCTATCCACCGCTCTCCGGCCCTCAATTCACGCCGGGTAAGCGGACCGATTACTGGGCGCAGATGATCACGTTCACGGAAGTCTCTGCCCTGTGCGTTGCGACAGAGATTATCGCGACCATATTCAAGATGCGCGCACCCGGCATGTCGCTTAACAGAATGCCGCTCTATGTCTGGTCGCTGCTAATCCAATCGTTCATGGTTATCTTCGCAATGCCGGCCGTCGTCATTGCGAGTTCGTACCTCTTGTCTGACAGGACAGTCGCGACGCAGTTCGTCAATCCCGCAGAGGGCGGCGATCCCATCCTGTATCAACACGTGTTCTGGTTTTTCGGCCATCCTGAGGTCTACATCATATTTATTCCAGCGCTAGGATTCGTTTCAGCGATCGTTGTGGCGCACGCACGGCGCGAGATATTCGGATACACAGCAATGGTATTGGCCCAGATCGCCAACGGGTTCATCGCATTCGGGTTGTGGGTTCATCATATGTTCGCAACGGGCTTGCCCCAGATCGGCGAAGCATACTTCACCGCGTCGAGCATGATGATCGCTATTACGAGCGGAGTGCAGATATTCTGCTGGCTCGCCACATTGTGGACCGGCAGACCGCGGTTAACGACCGCCTTGCACTTCATATATGGTTTTCTGGTCATCTTCGTGGTTGGCGGGCTTACCGGTGTTGTTCTGGCTTCCGTGCCGCTCGACTGGCAGGTGCATGACACATACTTCGTAGTCGCGCACTTCCACTACGTCCTGATCGGCGGGGCCTTGTTTCCGCTATTCGGGGCCTTCTATCACTGGTTCCCGAAGATCACCGGTCGCATGATGGACGAAAAAATCGGGCGTCTGAATTTCTGGGTTCTGTTCATCGGCTTCAATCTGACGTTCTTTCCGATGCACATACAGGGCCTGATGGGCATGCCGCGGCGCGTCTACACGTACCCGGCCGAGATGGGTTGGGGGCCGCTCAATTTCATCGAAACGATTGGGGCGTACATCATTGGGATCGGAGGCATTCTGTTCATCGCGAATGTCGTCTCGAGCCACAGATCCGGACGCATCGCCGGAAACAATCCCTGGGATGCAGATAGCCTGGAGTGGGCGACAGCGTCTCCACCGGAGAACTACAACTTCGAGTATTTGCCGGTTGCGACTAGCCGCTATCCGCTGTGGGTTGATCGTTCCGAGCGCGCTTTCGTCACTGGTCTGCGGAATGACCGCCGGGAGGCACTTGTGACCACGTTGATGGATGCCGAGCCTCATCATCGTTACGTGTTTCCCGCATCAAGCATCTGGCCATTCATTACCGCCATAGCCGTCACAATTGGCTTCGCCGGCTCCGTTTTCAACCCCTGGTACATCGTGTGGGGCTCGGTTCTTTCGGGGTTGGCTCTGGTCGGGTGGTTCTGGCCGAGGGGCGACTCGGAGGCTGAGTCGTGACGGAGTTTCGCACCATCGACGTTTCCGGTCTGCCGTCTTACGATGTCTCCAGTCAATCGCCGCTATGGTGGGGACAGTTGATGATCACCTTCATCGAAGGCACGATGTTCGGCATCCTGATCGCGGCGTATTTCTATACTCGGCTCAGAATGGACGTCTGGCCTCCTCCGGGCGATCAGTATCCGCACTTGCTTCTTCCAAGTCTCGCGCTGGTTCCTCTGATCCTGAGTTGCGCAGGCTCCTATTGGGCGAGCGAATCCGCCAAGAAGAACAGTCGCTTGGGCATGATCGCAGGTCTGCTGCTGAACCTTGTACTCGCCGTAATCGCGCTTGCGATGCGGATCGTCGAGTGGCACTCGCTGAATTTCAACTGGAAAGCTGACATCCAGGGCTCGTATGTTTGGGCGTTCCTTGGCCTGCACACCTTTGACTACATCGCCGACCTGGTGTTCACGGCCGTTCTGCTCGTGCTTGTTTTGATCGGTCGTTATGGACCGAAACAGCGGCTGGGAGTACACGTTGATTCAGTCGTCTGGTATTTTCTCGTGCTGATCTGGATACCGATCTACGTCACTATTTACTGGGCACCGGTGTTTGCAGGATCTCAGCAATGAACAAGCGGAACATGCTGTTGTGGATCAGCGTTCTTGGAGGCCCGTTCGTCTGGTTATCCAGCTTTGAGGCGCGCTTCGCGCTCGTTCCCTGGGCCTGCACATTCGATAGCAAGTTGGCGCTTTTCGGTGTCGCCGTGGCCGCGCTCATTATTTGCGCTGCCTGCGGGACGATCGGCTGGAGGGAATGGAAGGTGCTAGGCGAAAACGAGCCGAGCAGCGACGCGGGACCGTTGTCGCGCGGCACATTCATGGCGATAGGGGGGATCGTTCTCAGTGCGGCCTGCTTCCTGATCGTTATAGCTCAAATGATCCCCGAACTGATGCTCGGAGCATGTCAATGA
>JAFAMM010000371.1 GCA_019233375.1 Acidobacteriaceae bacterium | reverse complement strand
CGGTGAATGCGCCCCATCCATTCGGAGTCGCGGCGGGCGAGGTAATCATTAACCGTGACGATATGCACGCCCTTTCCTTCGAGGGCGTTCAGGTAACTCGGGAGTGTGGCGACCAGCGTTTTTCCTTCGCCGGTCTTCATCTCAGCGATGCGTCCGCGATGCAGCGTAATGCCGCCGATGAGCTGCACGTCGAAGTGGCGCATCGAGAGCACGCGCCTCCCGGCTTCGCGGCAAACGCCGAAGGCTTCGACCAGGACGTCATCGAGCGTTGCGCCATTTGCCAGCCGCTGCTTAAACTCCGCTGTTTTCGCGCTTAATTCCGCATCAGATAGCTTCTGCAATGCGGGCTCGAGATCGTTGATCGCGGCGATCATCGGGCGCATATGCTTGATCTCGCGATCGTGTTTCGTGCCAAATACTTTGGCTAGCGTGCCTTCGAGCATAAACAAATTTCTAGCGTTTACTTCCAGTGTAACTGGAATGTGGCTTCGGGCTATTACTAGTTCGATGCGGCCCGCGAGAAACCGGACTCTCGCACCAGCTTCCGACCACAGAGTTGTTCCAGCACCGCAACAGGAGCGCGGCCCGGATCCGCCATCGAGCCTCGCGAAACTATCAATGTTTGCTCGAGCGCATGCTGGCCGGAGTACACCGCGTGCGGAACCAGGTCCGTAAACGTCAGCCAGGTCGAACCCGGAGGGAAATCAAACCGGTACTTCGGAGTGGTTGCCTGAAAATCGGAGTTCCGCTTCAGGTACTCATGAAAATGCAGCATGAAGCGGTCGTAAGGCGACCTCGCGACAACGGGCAGGCCTAAGCTGCCGAAGAACCGGGCCGATTGATAAGCTAATCCGCTCGCCTCAGCGACGCCCTGAAGCCCGGCACTTTTCGCATACTTTGCCGCCACCACGGGGAATGGATCCGTGACCATCCAATTCCGCGTCTTTGACGGATGGATGTTCGTGAAAACACGCAGAATCAGATCGCCGTTGGTCGGCCGCGATGGGAAGGCATCCGTGTGCAGCAGGTCATTCCGCTTGTTCAGCGGCAGGCCGCGTCCCTGCTCTTCGAGCGGACGGAAGCTGGCGTAATCCACTTTCCACGCGCGGGCGTACTCCGGCAGCAAGCGCCCGGCGAAATCTATCACCGCACGGGAGTAATCACCCATGATGCCGCGCAGGCGCTCCGCGGTAGCGGGATCTCCGCCAATACCTGTAACGCGGTCGCTTGCCGGCCGGTATGCAATGTTCTTGTGAACCGCACCGCCGGAGAAGTTCAGGCCACGCAGAAAATCCTGCGCGTCCGCCGGGAGCACGAACGGGGTCACTGGAAAGAAGAGCACGTTACCTGTCTCCAGTTCCGGCCGATAGTCAATCAGGGGCTCCGCATGCCAGTTTTCAATCGTGACGAACTTCATTTTGTTCTGAATATTGATGGTAGCGGTTCGCTCGAAATGCTAACGGCCGATCCAGTGAATATTCAGCCGGTCCACGGCGCGGAGTTCCGGGTCTCCGGTCACCAGCGCTCAGTCATGCTTCTGGGCGAGCGCAGCCGCAAAAGCATCTGCATCAGCGATCGGAAAAGAGGCTTTCAACTTTGAATTCGGTCACGCTCACGACACGATCCTTCATACTTCAAATCTAGCCTCGTAACTGGTCATCTGGCCACTTCAGCTATCGTCGTGTGTTTCGCGAGCGGCTTGAGGATATCGCCTATATAATCCGCCATCTTCTCTTCGCGCACGAGGCGCGGATACTTCAAACCTTCGTGATACTCGATCTTCAAGACTTTGAAAAATCCCGCGTTCTCAGTTATAAGTTCAACCGCTGGTCCGCTGCCTTTCGCGTCGCGGATGGCCTGCCTCAACAGTTCATCGGTGTATGCGCGCCCGTTCACCGCAACCAGCCTCATCCCGGGCCCCAAGCCCGCTTTATAGGCAGGCGAATCCACCAGCACATCGCTCACGACGTTATCCGCGATCGCGAGCCCGACCGAATACCAGGCGTTCAGCTCCCGCCCCGACGATTCCTCCGCTCTTATATAAGGATTGGTCACATCGCCGTACTCGATCCGATACCCGCCGCCCGTAATGCCGTCAAGCGGCGCATGCGGAGCTTTCGACGTGAGCCGCTCATGAAACAGGTTGGCCCAATCGTAGTGCTCCACCGAATCGAGCACCTTCACCAGATCGTCAAAAGTGTACGGAACCACTTTAGGCGGCGTGTCCCCGCCGAGTCCCAGAAACCGCGCGCAAAAGTCGTTCAGCGATCTCCGGCCCTTTGATCGCCTGCGAATGATCGTGTCCACCTCCAGCCAGATCAACTCGCCTTCGGGATAGTAATCGACCGAGCGGCGCCAGTTGTCCCATTGATTGCTAGGGTCATAGAGGATCTGAGCCGACACAGCGGTATCCTCGAGCGTTCGCCACGTGCGCCCCGGCCTATGGTCCATTTCCGCGGCGGAGGCGGCCAGATACGCTTTAAACTGATCCGCCGTCCAGATGCCGCTCCGCGCGGCCAGAATGTCACCGAGATACTGCGTCAGCCCTTCATACACCCAGAGCAGGTTCCCTTTCATCGGTTCCTGGTAGTTAGGTGTAACCAGACCGACCGGACGCCGGTACTTGCCGTTCCAGGAATGCGTGAACTCGTGCGGCAAGAGGTCACCCGAAATCAGCATCAGATCATCATCGAGATATGTGGTTGCGTCCACACGGTCATCGCTCGATTGGTGATGCTCCAGCCCGAAATGCGCCACGCTGTCGCTCAACGTGAGGAGAAAATGATAGCTGTTGTAGTGATGCGAGCGGAACAGCGCTCCGGTCTCTCTCACCAGATTGCTGAACGCCTGCATCTCATCGGCATTGATGTTCAGATCCTCCGGCCCATCGGCCGCCACATCGAGATAGTGTTTGGGCGTAACTTCCGGCGCGAGCGCAACTTCTTTAAAGAAACGTCCGGCAAGCAGCGGAGAATCCACCAGCATTTCGAGCGACACAGGTTGGAAGCGATGCGTGTTGCCGTCGGCGGAAGACTGCGTTAAAGCGGTCCCGAACTTCCAGCCCTCCGGCAACCGCACGGACGGCTCAAACATGACGTCCGCTGCGGACACATCCGATGGATAAAGAAGAAGCGCGTTCCAACTCAGTACCGCGAGGTTCGCGCTGGTGGAGGCGCCGGCGGAAAATCCAGAAGGAGCGGCGGTCGCGAGAAAGCCGGTCGTCGCCTCAATCGTCGTCACCCCTGACGGAACGGCGAGGTGAATGGCAAACATATTCACGTCATCGCGCTGCCATGGTAGCGATTGCCCGTTGGCCGTAAACGTCAGACCGGCGAAGTTGTCGATGGAGCCAGTTGGGCCATGCTCGCCCGGAATCCACTTTGGATACACGAGTGTGAGAGGCCCGGGCTGAACCGGAATCACCATACGGGCGCGGAGAAATTTGCGGGGAGCGTCCGACAGGTCCGCCGTGATCTGGATAGGAGCGGAGGCCGCGGGCGCAACGGTGGGCGCTAGGAATAGAACAGCAGCGCAGAGAGAAAGGCGAATCGGCAAGCCCACAAGAAAAGGGCCGGACCCGCCTTTGCGAGCAGGACCGGCTCACGATCAAATTCTAACGAAGCAGGTATTCACTTTCAGCCATCAGCGTTCAGTTCGCCGCTTGGCAGGGAAACTCAGCGCACGTTCCAGTCCCAGATGGCGTAAGTCGCGGCCTGGTCCATCTTATTGCCGGTTAATTTCAGCGTCAGCAGAATGCTACCGCGATGGTGACTCTCATGCGCCACATGGTACCCGAAGGCAGCAAAAACACCGCGCTTCAAGCCGCGCAGTTTGCTGTCCTGCTGCATCCCGTGGGCCAGGCACTGCTCAATCGCGGCGCTCGATGCCTCAAAGGCTCGCTTCAGCTCTTCTTTGCGGGGACTGTACTTGCCATCGAACTTCTGCAAACCCTCTGCCAGGCCGCGCGGCCCGTGATTCTCGATCCAATCCACGCGGTTGTTGTGCACATGAGCAAACTGGCGCGCCACATCCCGTCCGCCTCGCGTCGAAGTCGTGCTCTTCATGCCTTCGTCGCTGATGTGTTCCAGCAGATAAAGGTTGATCCGATTATTGATTCGCCAGGCTTCGAGGAGTTGTTCGGTCAAAGGTGTCTTCTGTTCAACAGCCATAAACTGAAGTTTGTGGTCCATATTCTTCGGCGCCGATGCTGATAAAGATACCCTAATTACTTATCTTTGGGAGCGCGGCACGTGCGGCATTATCGAGGAAGCGGGCGGAGTGCGCGCCTTCTTCGAGGACGAAACCAACTGCCGGGAAATCGCGGCGGATTGGGCCGTTCCACCAGGCGAGATCGAACTTGAAGCGGAGATTGATTGCGCCGCCTTTCAGCGCGAAGGCTGGGAGCCGCTGCTGGTGGGCGATCGTTTCTTTATCGCGCCGCCATGGGTACAAGCCGAAACGCCGCAGGGACGCTTACGGCTCGAGATCGACGCGAGTACGGCATTCGGCACGGGCCGGCATGAGAGTACCCAGCTATGCCTGCAGGCTCTCGAAAAGCACCTGAAGCACGGCGATACGGTGCTCGACGTTGGCTGTGGCTCCGGCATCCTGATCGCGGCCGCGGAAAGGTTGGGCGCGGGTCAGACATTCGGCTGCGATATCAGCGTGGACGCCCTCACCATCGCGCGCCTCCACGTCCATGGGCCGCTGTTCGCCGGCTCGGCGGATGCGGTTACCGGAGGTCTTGCTGATATCACGCTCGCGAACATCAGCGCCGCCGTCGTCGACCGGCTCGCGACTGAATTGAAGCGCATCACCAAACCCGGCGGCCTCGTGATCCTGGCGGGCTTTATTCGCGATACGCCGCCCCGCTGTTTTCGTTTCACCGAACTGCTCGAAGAAGGCGAATGGCAGTGCTGGGTCTGCAGCACGCGCGACATCGATGCAGCAGCATTAGGCGAAGATCCGCCGGCCGGTGTCCATTCAGAGCGCTGGTGGCTGTAGGATTCTTGCGTCCTCATGGCGGCGTTCACCTGCTCAAATGCCGGTCAAGAAACTGCGCTACTTCCTTGAGCGCAGTTTGAGACTCCGGCACCTCCGCATCCAGATACTGCGCGTGCGATTGGCCCTCCAGGACAAGGAGCTGCGCTTCCACTCCGGCCTGCAACAATTTTTGATGGACGCGCACTGTGTCGCTAAGAAACAGATCGCGGGTGCCTGAAATCAGCACCGTCGGCGGAAAGCCCGACAGTTCGCCGTATACCGGCGAGAGCAGCGGCTCCTTCAAGTCGTGCGACCCGGCGTAAAGCCGCGCAGACGCGCCCAGGTCTCCTGGATACTTGACGAGCACGTTATCGATGAATTCATTTGTCCATTCCGTGTCGCCGGTTTGAGTTAAATCTGCCCAGGGCGTACCGGCCATGAGCGCGCCCGGAAGAGGTGCGCCGAGTTCTTTCAACTTGAGCACCGTCGCGAGCGTAAGCCCTCCGCCCGCTGAGGTGCCGAACAGCGCCATGCTCCTCGGATTGTGGGTTTTAATTAGATCTTTCCAGACGGCAACCGAGTCGTCCACCGCGGCCGGAAACGGAGCGTCGGGAGGCATGCGGTAGTCGATGGATACCGTTTCGGCGCCGGTGTAGTGCGCAATGAGGATCGCCTCCGAGGTCGCAGCCAAGCCGCCAAACAGAACATACGCCCCCCCCATGAACATGCACCAGGAGCGTTCCTGTTTTGGCTGTAATGACCTGGGGCGTCACATAAAAGACGGGAACGCCGGCGATCTTTCCAGGTTTCACCGATACTTGGAACTCGTTCTCGAGGGCTAAGGCATGCTGCGCCTCCTGCTTGTTGGCCGCGCTGACGAGCGCTCTCCACTCTTCCGCTGTTTGCGGAACAGGAGCGTTGTCCGTTGAAACCGGCTTCGAAATCATCTTCTGCGCCTGCGCGCTGACGTCGGCGGGAACAGGGATACTGCGCGCGGGCACCTGGCGCGCAGGCAGCGTCTGAGCGGGCGTATCAAGAGAAACGATGAGCAAAACGAGGGCGGAAAGCGGAAACGAAGTTCTCTTCATTCCCCGAAATCTTCTCACGCGGGCTTTGGCTCAGGCGGCCCAGTGCTGAAACGCCGTACCGATCAGGGCTCCCGCGGCGGCCGAAATCGCGACCGTTCCCAGATGCCACATCAGGATATGCGGTGCCTGCTGCAAAGGGCAGTGCAAGGCCAACATCGCGAACCCGACCAGCCCGGCGTATGTACCCGCGAGGCAGCACGTCTTCACCGGCGTGGTTATGAAGCCTCGGCGCAACCACCACCAGGCAGCAACACCGGCCACCAGTGCCGACATGACTCCGAGCCGCAGACAGCCCATACCGGCGGTCACAAACCGCGGGATGGCGAAAGTCCGAAAAAGCACGATCACCACGACCGCCAGCACGACAAAAGTGCCGCCGATCAGCAGCGAGCGATTCAAACTTCTCTTCGCGCCAGGAATCATGTCTTGCGTCAGAGCAAAGGAGAACAGAACGCTTAGTGCCAGAATGACGCTGTAATAAACAGCCAATTCCGCCGCGCTTATCGCCCTGAGGGCAAAATAGCCGAACGGATAAGCGCACAAAACGGCGAGCACCACCGAAGCCAGCAAGACGCGAACGGCAAGCAGGCGGTTCGACGCCAACGGCCGCACGGGGGCCAGTGAAGATAAGACCAACTCTTGAATCGCTGCAACACGCGCCGGCGGAACCTCTGCCGCCGGCGCGGCGAGGCTCTGTAGCATGTTCCTGCAGCTGCTGCACGAGCCAAGGTGCGCTTCCGCCGCTGCCGTTCGCTCGCCGTTCGCGACAAGAAGCCTTAAGAATTCCTGGCAGTTCATTCCGCGCCGAAAGCCTTTCTCAGTTTCTTGTATGCGCGATGCGCACGTTGCTTCACGGCGCCGACGCTGCTGCCCGTCACACGCGCAACTTCTTCCAACGTAAGGCCCGATTCCTTCAACAGCAGTATGACTTCGCGTTGCGCGGCGGGCAAGTCCGCCAGCAGTTCGGCCAGCTTCGCCGAGCCCTGGGCTGAAGTTTCGGTACCGCCCGGCGCGGGATAGTCGGGCAGAGATTCCGTGCGAATCTCATGCCGGTCCACTCGTACGGACTTCCGGTAGGCATCCACCCGAACCCGCCGCGCGATGGCATACATCCAAGGCAACAGCGGCTCGCCGGGCCGGAATGTATGACGCGCGCGATGGATGCGAAGCCAGAAATCCTGCAGCAGGTCTTCCGCCACCGCCCGGTTCCGCGTCTCCGCCACGAAGAAGTGGAACATGTGCGGGCTCACACGTCCAATCAACTCAGATGTGGCGCCGGCATCTCCGGATTGGTATCCCGTCATAAGCGCCTCCAGTTCACCGGGTGTCTGCGCGGCGAAAGACGATCCCGTCACCGCGCGCGACCTGATAAAGTATTCGCCAACATGGAGAGGAGAGTTACGCCCCACACTAGCGTAACTTTTCGCTGCACCACCCGAACTCGAGAGTGAAAGGTGCCCAATCGATGCCCGTAAGAACAAATTACCTGCTTCCCTTCTCCCTATGCCTGCTCGCCGCGCTTGCAGGAACCGGCGCGCGCGCCGCTGACATGCGAGCGGCCCGAACTCCTGTGCTGCTGGAGCTTTTCACGTCCGAAGGATGCTCCAGTTGCCCGCCCGCGGACACGCTCCTGCGGGAACTCGACCAGACGCAACCTGCGCCGAGCGCAGAGTTGATCGTGTTGAGCGAGCACGTCGACTACTGGAATCGCCTGGGTTGGACGGATCCTTATTCTTCTGCGGCGTTCAGCAAACGGCAGCAGGCCTATGCGGAACGCTTCGGTTCGGAGGACGTCTACACGCCGCAACTGATTATCGACGGCGCCAAAGTCGCCCCGCCGGCGAACCGTGCGGCGGTTCTAAACGCGATCGAGCAGGAAGTGAGTTCGCCCAAAATTCCGATACAAGTGACGGCAAGCGGCGGAGAGATGGTCAACCGGTTTCACATCGGCATAGCTCCTTCGAGCGTCAGGTTTAAGACCGCCACCTTATATATGGATATCGCTCTCCGTAAGGCGCAGTCGCACGTCGCCGATGGAGAAAATGCCGGGCGCGTTCTAGAGCACACGAGCGTCGCCGGCCCACTCGAAAAAATCGCTCACCTTCGCTCCGGCCAGAGCTTCGAAAAAGAAATAAAGGTGGATGCCTCCTCCGGGGCGGAAAAACGTGTGATTCTGTTTCTGCAGGATGATTCGACGGGGCACATCCTTGGCGTCGCCGAACTTCCCGCTAGCAAATTCTGACCGTTCTTATTCAACACCGACCGTCCGCGACTAGCGATTCGCAGCAACTCGGATGGGCGAGGGAGGAAGGATCATGTGTCTTCCCTGCCTTCCATGCTTACAGCTTTCCGATCGGCGAGGAGAGCCGCGATGCGATCGAGTACACGCCCGGGCCTGCCAGCAGAAGAGCTAAGGAGATGCAAAGCTGTGCGAAGGCATACTCTGAGCCGCCTTTCCCGATATCGAATCCATGCGGAAGATGAACCAGGAAGATGGCGCCGAGCATGATGACTGCCAGCACCGCGGCTGCAATGCGCGTAAAAATCCCGAACAAGAGCGCTAGCCCGCCAAGAAACTGCCCGAGCCCGACCAGATAGCCGAGAACGACGGGAACATGGATAAAAGCAGCGAATTTCTGCGGACCGGGACCACCGAAGGCACCGAACAGGATGGCGCTCCCGTGATAAATAAATGCCGCTGCGGCGGCGATGCGAATCAGGAGAAGGGCTGCGTTTACTTTCGGCATGGCAATTCCACATTGTCCTAAACCCGTTTCCCGGCTCTGCCGGCGAACTCGTACTCTGTGCTATTCTTGAAGAAGTTTTCAAGTCAAAGTTGAGCCGCTGTAACCAGCTGGGCTCATCCAACTTGGGAGGCAACGGTCAATATTCGTGGCCGGAGCCGCTTGTACCAGTCCACATTTATGAGTCAAAAGCCCGGTAAGAAGTATGAAGCCGCGGCGAAGCAGGTAGAAGCCAGACCGTACCAGCTTCCCGAGGCCGTGACTTTAGTTCAGAAGATCAAGTTCACGAAGTTCGACGAGACGGTCGAGGTGCACATGCGCCTGGGCGTCGACCCCAAGCATGCCGACCAGATGGTGCGCGGCACGGTTGTGCTGCCGAATGGCTTGGGCAAATCGAAACGGGTTCTGGTCATCGCTTCCGGCGACAAGCTTCGGGAGGCGGAAGAGGCCGGCGCCGATTTCGTTGGGGGCGATGAGATGGTCAACCGCATCCAGAGCGAAAACTGGATTGACTATGACGCCGTAATTGCCACGCCCGACATGATGCGCTCGGTCGGCCGTTTAGGTAAGGTCCTTGGACCTCGCGGTTTGATGCCGAATCCGAAGACCGGCACCGTCACCACGGATGTTCGCACCGCCGTACAGGAAGTCAAAGCCGGAAAGGTGGAGTTCCGGGTCGATAAGACGGGCGTTATCCACGCGCCGGTTGGGAAAGTGAGTTTCTCTTCAGACAAGCTGCTTGAAAACACCAGCAGCCTCATTCAGGCAATCATCAAGGCAAAGCCTTCGGCGGCGAAGGGCAAGTACGTTAAGAGCGCAACCCTCTGCTCTACTATGGGGCCTGGCGTACCGCTCGATGTGACTACCTTTAATGCGAAGACAGCATAAGTTGATAGCACGGGCATTAAGGAACGACCGCCATGAAAGATAAAAACGAGAAGAAGAAGAATCTGGAAGACCTGAAGAAGGCGCTCGCGGAGAACCGGAACATGTTCGTTACCGGCTACGAGAAGATGACGGTGAAACAGGATTTCGAGCTGCGCAAGACTGTCCGCGAGGCGGGCGGCGAGTACCAAGTCGTAAAAAACAATCTGGCGGCAAAGGCATCGGAAGGAACGCCGGCGGCTGATGTACTGGGTCAGCTGAAGGGCATGACGTCACTGGCATACACGTCGAAGGACCCGGTCGCGCTCGCTAAGGCCCTTACAAAATATTCGAGAGAGAACGCGGCGTTCACTTTCAAAGCAGGTATCGTCGAGGGCCGCGTAATCGATATTGCGGCGATCAATGACCTCGCCGCGATGCCCCCGAAAGAAGCGATTTACGCGAAACTGCTGTACCTCATCAACGCCACCTCCACCCGGCTGGTCACCTCCGTCAACGGTGTGGGACGGAATCTGGCGGTCGTGCTGGATCAGGCCGTGAAAGAGAACAAATTCGGGCAGTAGGACGCACAACCAGGTTTTTATTGGCGGGCGATCCGCCGGCACATAGAAAACAACAGAATCGTAAGGAGTAGAAGAAAATGGCGGATATTAGCGCAATTGCAGAACAGATTCAGGGCCTCACCCTGCTTGAGGCGTCTCAGCTAGTAAAGCTTCTCGAAGAGAAACTCGGCGTATCTGCGGCGGCGGCCTCGGTCGCTGTAGCGGCTCCGGCGGGTGGCGGCGGTGCGGCTGCGGCTGCTCCCGCGGCGGAAGAAAAGACTGAGTTTACTGTCGTTCTGACCGCGGCGGGCGCAAACAAGATCAATGTGATCAAGGCCGTTCGCGAAGTTACCAGCCTGGGCCTCAAGGAAGCGAAGGACCTCGTCGACGGCGCGCCGAAG
>JAFAMM010000321.1 GCA_019233375.1 Acidobacteriaceae bacterium | reverse complement strand
AGCGGGAATATTCTCAAAGTGCGGCGGCTGTAAAACGAGCGGAACCGGTTCCCGGTGTTCTTCGTGTCGAGTAGTATTCCGGTAATCAGAAAGCCGGATAGGACAAAGAAAAGGTCGACACCGCTCCAGCCGCAGGACATCGCCTTCGCAGCCCAGCGCGACAACGTACCGGTTTGCGGTGCCAAACCCATACTTTGAATGTGAACCGCGAATACAAGAAGGATTGCGATGCCGCGGATGCCATCCAGAGTCTCGATGCGCTCGCCTGGACGACTCGCCATCTCAATAAGCGGCCCGAAGGAGGACGCGAAGCGAGGAGGGCCACATCAGCATGGTTCCACATGACCAGCCAACGCCGTCACATATTTCGGGAATCCACGGTTGTTCCAGAAGGGACTGCGTCGCGATCGCCGTCATCACTCTCACGATCGAAGCCCCGCGGCAATGATGAAGACCTCCGGATAGTGCAAGATGCCCGCGGACATCGCGCGTAACGGTCAGTTGATTCGCGTCATCGAACCGCTGCGGATCACGATTTGCGGAGCTTACACGCAGCAACAACATATCCCCGCATGCGATATTCGTTCCTGAGAGATCGAGATCTGCGTTCGCTTGACGGAAAAGTGTGTGCACGGGCCCCGCGTAGCGAAGGAACTCCTCTACAGCGTTCGTCATGCGCTCAGGATGTATCTGCAGTTCTGTCCGTTGATCCGGGTTTTGTAATAACGCGGCCCATGCGCTTCCGAGGAAAGCCGGCACTGTCTGCGCAACACCCAGGAACAGGGATTTGAGAAGTCCCGTCGCCTGCGCGTGAAAGAACGCATCCAACTGCAGGTTGGCTTCCTGCGCACGGGTTCTGAGAAACGGATCGAATGGCTGCGCATCACTCTCGCAAAGATCGTCGACCAGGCTAGCGAGGTATGGGCCGTGCTCCGGCCCGGTTCCGGTCAGCAAAAGAGCTGCCCGTAAGCACCATGGCCGGATGAATTCCTTGACCAGGTCGATTTCTCGAGAATCATGCAGATCTTTCAGCAATAGCCGCGCATCGTATTTTGTTTTGATTTCCCAGCCTGCCGCTGCACGCAGCTCAAATCCACTGTCGAATCCGGAATGTTTCGCCGGCTGAGCCGAAGTGCGCTCCTTCAATCGTCCCTGCCGGGGCGGCCGCGCCTGGGACAGGAAAGGCGACCGTAGGGCCGCGCGCACATCGTCGTACGTACTCAGGATCCACGCGCGTTCCACCGTGTTGAAGTACAGCGGCGCCGGAGCGGCTGGGGCAAGCGGGAAATTTTCTAGCAGCTCGATGTCAGTCGTCACAAGTTGTTGGACCGCCCTTCGCTAACGCATAACTGGTGATCTGAGCATCTATTAACTGACTGTACGGGGACCCCGGCCGGGCAATGTCGTCGAGACGTAAATAAAATGTAATGGATTCTGTTATGAAATCAAATACAACGTCTTTGCGAAAACAGGTGCAGCATGAGTAAAGAAGATTCTTTACAGGCCAAATCACAGACCACGTGCTGTATTGTGGGCGGCGGACCGGCGGGCATGATGCTCGGCTACATGCTAGCTCGCGCTGGCGTAGACATCATCGTCCTCGAAAAGCACAAAGATTTCTTTCGTGATTTCCGTGGAGATACCGTGCATCCTTCCACTCTGGAGTTGATGCACGAACTCGGCCTCTTGAATGATTTCCTCAGACTGCCGCATCAGCGGCTGAAGGCGACCGGCGGGACGTTCGGCGGCTTCGCGTTTCGGGCGGCCGATTTCAGCCGTGTTCCAACACGGTGCAAATTCGTCGCACTCATGCCGCAGTGGGATTTCCTTGACTTCCTTCATCGCCATGCTCGCGCATTCGAAAGCTTTGATCTGCGAATGGAGCATGAAGTTGTTGACTTGCTGCGGCAGAGTGGCCGCGTAACGGGTGTCGAGGTCCAGACCCCGTCCGGCAGCCAACAAATCCGCGCCGATCTCGTTATCGGCTGCGATGGGCGTCACTCTACAGTGCGCAAGGCGGCCGGCCTGACCGTACAGGAGTTCGGCGTTCCCATCGATGTGCTCTGGTTCCGGATTACCGGCGCCTCGGGTGTGCCGGAGCGGCTGTTAGGCAACTTCAATTACGGTCAAGCGCTGATCCTCATTCCTCGTGGCGATTATTTTCAAGCCGGACTCCTCATCCGAAAAAATTCTTTTGACCAACTGAAGAGCACAGGCATGGATGCGTTCCGCGATACCATACGCCGGTTGGCTCCGCAGCTCGGCGACGGCGTGAATGAGCTTAAAGATTGGGAGCAGATCAAGCTGCTCTCGGTCCAAATAAATCGGCTGCAACGCTGGTATCGCCCCGGTCTCCTCTGTATCGGCGATGCGGCTCATGCCATGTCGCCCGTCGGGGGCGTGGGAATCAATCTCGCCATACAGGACGCTGTCGGCGCGGCAAATCTGCTTGCGCAGCCATTGCGGGAGAACGCCGTTACCGAATCCTTGCTGGCGCGCTTGCAAAAACGGAGAGAGTTCCCGGCGCGGGTTACGCAGTTTCTTCAAATGAATGCGCATAGAGTATTAGACCGGGTCTTCGCGAGCCATGGACCAATGGAGGCTCCCTGGCAATTGAAAGTCATGGTCGGTATACCGGGACTACAACACGCCGTGGGCCGGACTCTGGGAGTCGGCGTTCGTCCTGAACATGCGAGCGGCGCCAGGCGCCTGTCGGGTCTCCGCAAATTCTGTTTCGCCGGCATGATGCTCTCCGCGGGCATTCTGATTGGCGCCATGGGCGCGAACCGGCTACGAAGTCGCCGCGAATAGAAGCCGGGCCTTCCGCTGCCATCTGAACGCCCCGGATTCGTGCCGGATTTAGCGCGTTATGCTGCGGTCCGAGCCGTAGTGAGCGCATTAATTGTGATGGCAAGACTTCACCTTACAAACGTTGGTGTCCGACAGAGTCTCGATCGTAAGATCTCGCCAGTGATGCACGTCCGTGGAGGACGTTACAAGCAGTTCCGTTTAACCCAGCAAGTTCCAGTATCGGGCGTGATACGTCAACTTGGATGCTTCAACACTCGATGCTCGATGGCGAGGTGATTCGACAACCACTACGCGCTCTATTCACTGAACTCGCCGACGGCGGGGCGGGCGACGCATGAACCCCTGACGGCGAACACATTGCCTGCCGTTGTCCCGTCCATAGCCTTCTGATGTCGCCAGCTGAGCCCCGCTGAGCGGCAGCCCCGGTCTTTAGGGCCAACCGAGCCCCCTCAACCACTGACCCGGTTGGCCGTCAATGAGTCGTAGAATCTCGGGGCGACCTAAGCGTTATATACCTGGAAAACAATGTTAATAGTGTCTGGATTTGGCTGCCCACCTCCATCTACAGTTACTCGGAAACCATTGCCGGTTACTTCGCTAAGTTCCGAAGTATTTCGCGTGACCCGCCAACCGTTTCCTGCAAGTAGATTTATATATTGGTCTTTGTGCGGTAAGGATCCATATCCTGACCAAAAGCGGACACCCGGAGCAGGAACTAGCTGGGGCTCGCCGAACTGCCCGATTCCGACTACGGCAATTTGGCCATATTCTAAAGGATCAGTATCGTCCCAACCGGATTGAACGCTGTCTCCTTGAGAAACGTTTCCGTAGTTTGTCTGGTCGCCGCTAATCGTACGGAGGTCATAGTTTAGTTCTGTGTTTGAGTGATTTACAAACGTAATGACAAAAGCGTCGGAGGCATGAGAGAAAGTAGCCATGCTTCGTCTCCTTAAGTTAGCTTGCTTGCAGAGCCTCTCGCTCCGACATATTCAAGTTGGACGGGCGAGCCGTCCCAGTTACTGTTGATGCCGCAGCCAGGCTCGCCTCCAGCATTGATGCACCGGAACATACAGTTCTAGCTCCGTGCTGCACCGACTTCTGTTTCGGTCCAAACGGGAACGTGTTGCCCCGATCGGTTAGGTTATGTTGTGACATTGTGTTGTCTCCTTTCACCAACCATTGCGAAAAGGCAACATCAAGTCGATCATCCTTCGTCCCCTCAAGCTGGATCGGACGAGACCCGTTAACCTGGTCACGCGAGGCGCTATCGCAAACGAAGATCCGAGCGAGCTAATCGAGCCGACATTAACCGGTTTAGTCGGCGAGGATGTGCTGATTGTATGGCCGCTGAGGTGACGAACCGCCGCGAACCGAAAGAATCGATGCCCCCGACGAAGGATAAATCCAGGTACCTCCTTCGCGATAATTGCTCTATCCGAAAACAGGAATTGCCACAGAATATCCCAGGGGGTGTTATGGAACACGGCACACAACCTAGTGCGGCCGCCACGCCGCGGGGCCAACCCTGTGATCCGGCAGATTACATCCAGCGCAACTGGCTGTACGAACTTGTGTACGACCCGGAGAACAGCAATTTCGGATTCAAAGATGTCAGCCAAGTCAGACCAACTGGCCGATGTCCGTCAGGTCAAGTTCAGGCTATTACGCATGTATTGTAGAGCTGACAACCCCCTCACACCTCCACGCCCGCCTCCGCCAGCATCGCCCGGTTGCCCGCGCACGTCTCACACTCACACCCGCCGCGCGATATCGGCCTGGGCAGGTTGCCCACGCCGGTCGGGCCCACATGCCCGGTCCTCGCTGCGCTCTCCCGCTCAATCACCTCCAGCCAGGTATCCACGCTCATGCGCTGCACGCCCATCCCGCCGGCCTGCCGCACCACGGCATCGTTCGTCGTCCATTCATACTCGCGCGGCACGCCATGGACGAAATGCAGCCGCCGGTACACCAGGTCCGGAGCCGGCCACATCTTCTGGCCGTGCTTGATCAGCTCCTCGTTCGACGGATACAGCTTCGTGACCGTCTCTCCGTTCTCCACCGTGATCTCCACCCACTGCTCCAGCGTGGTGATTCGCTTCGATGCCATCTTTTTCGCCGAGAGCTGTCCCTGAAACAACTCCTGCGCGCGCGTCTTCACCGCCGTTTTCCCCTTGCCGGCATCCCGCGCGAAAGCACCGTACGGGTTCTTCTTTGTCGGGTCGAACGCCGCCGCCTTCGGTTCCTGCCGCCTGGTCACTTCATCCAGCTGGCGCTGCAGCTCATTCTTCTCTTTCATCACCGCGTCGAGCTTTTCGGCCATCCGTATCCTGTCCCTTCGCAAATTCTGCATCGCATTCCACGCTCGATAGAAGCTGCGCTCGGCCGCTGTCTTGTAGCGCTGCATCAGCTCCAGCACGTGCTCTGTTTCGTCGTTCCACTCGGCCACGGCCTGCTCTTCGGCCCACATCACCCGTCGCCGTGTCCGCCGCAGCGCCCACTCGTTCAGAATGACTTCTCTCACCAGCGTATTTTCCGCGTGCCCTTCCGGTTGATACTCCTCCATCCAACCGCGCTCCAACGCATCGAACTCGCCTTGCTCCTCGTCGGGCAGCAGGACCGTCTTCGAGGCGCACAGGCCATGCTTCAACGCGTTCCCGCGCGCATTCTTCTTGCCGTCCTCGGTCTTGGGCCCGCCGCCCTTTCCCCGGCCCACACCGGGCTGGCCCGCGCGTCGCTCTTTCGCCATTCCGCCCGAGTATTCGCACCCCGCCGTTCTCCGGCCCCCCGCGGCTCCCGGCAACTTACTCACTTTGCTGAGAAAGAATTTTTTGCGAGTTCTGAACTAGCGCGCCTGCCACGCGCTACCTAACCGCCCCCTATGTAGAATCCGGCGTAGGCTCGCGCCCGCGCAGGGCTTTAGCCCGGCCGCTCTTTCGGACCGCGCCCCGCGAAGTTCGTTTCGTAAAACGAAACCCTTCCCGCGTGCTACCCTTTACCTTCCCCGAGATCCGTATGAAAAAACTGCTCGCTCTCAATCGTGGCGAAATCGCCATCCGTATTCTGCGGGCGGCCAACGAACTCGGTCTTCGCACCGTTGCGGTTTACTCACAGGAAGACCGCCTCAGCCTCCATCGCTTTAAGGCCGACGAAGCCTATCTCGTCGGCCAAGGAAAAGGTCCTGTCCAGGCCTATCTCGACGTTGACAGCATCGTTGATCTCGCTGCGGAAAAAGAAGTCGACGCCATCCATCCCGGCTACGGTTTCCTCTCCGAAAACCCCGCTCTTCCTCGCGCCTGCGAACGTGCCGGCATCACCTTCGTCGGCCCCAGCGCCCAAATCCTCGAATCGCTCGGCGACAAAACGGCTGCCCGCAAACTCGCCGAAATCGCCGGCATCCCCGTCGTCCCCGGCACACACGAACCTGTCGATCCCGCCGGCCCCGGCGCATCCGGCATCGCGCACCGCATCGGCTTCCCGCTGATCATTAAAGCCGCCTTCGGTGGAGGTGGCCGAGGCATGCGCGTCGTCCACTCTCCCGCCGAGTTCGAAGCCAGGCTCACCGAAGCCAGCCAGGAAGCGGCGGCCGCGTTCGGCAATCCCGCCGTCTTCCTCGAACGTTACATCCGCCGCGCGAAGCATGTAGAGATCCAGATCCTCGGCGACACCCAGGGCAACATCCTTCACCTTTACGAACGCGACTGCTCCGTCCAGCGCCGCCACCAGAAAGTTGTCGAAGTCGCGCCCGCCATCGGCCTTCCCGGGAAAGTCCGCAGCCAGCTCGCCGATGCCGCGGTCGCGCTCGCCCGTGCTGCGCGCTACTACAACGCCGGAACCGTCGAGTTCCTCGTCGACGCCGACACGCTCGAATGGTTCTTCATCGAAGTCAATCCGCGCGTGCAGGTCGAGCACACCGTCACCGAAATGATCACCGGGATCGATATCGTCCGCACCCAGATTCAGATCGCGCAGGGTCTCACGCTGCATAGCGATGAAATCGGCCTGCCGCCTCAGAACGAAATCCCGCTGCACGGAACCGCGCTGCAATGCCGCGTCACCACCGAAGATCCGGCCAATCACTTCATGCCTGATTACGGCAAGCTCCAGACCTATCGCTCGCCCGCGGGCTTCGGCATCCGGCTCGATGGCGCCTCTGCCTACGGCGGATCGGTCATTTCTCCGTTCTATGATTCCCTGCTCGTCAAAGTAACGGCCTGGGGCAGCAACTTCAAACAGGCCTGCCAGCGCATGGACCGCGCCCTCCGCGAGTTCCGCATTCGCGGCGTCAAGACCAACATTCCCTTTCTCGAAAATGTGGTCAATCACTCCCAGTTCCAATCCGGCGAGATGACCACTTCGTTTCTCGACGAAACGCCCGAACTCTTCGCCTTCCAACCCCGCCGCGACCGCGCCACGCGCCTGCTGAACTACCTCGCCGGCATCAGCGTCAACGGAAACCCGGAAGTCGCCGATAAGCCGAAGCCGAAATTCATCCGCGACGCCCCCGTCCCGCACTCCTCTCACACTCATCCCCCCGAGGGCACGCGCCAACTGCTTGACCGCCTCGGCCCCCGGCAGTTCGCGCACTGGACACTCGACCAGCAGCGCCTCCTTCTGACGGACACCACCTTCCGCGATGCTCATCAATCGCTCATGGCGACCCGTGTCCGCACGTACGATTTACTCCGTATCGCTGACTACGTCTCAAAAGAACTCTCACAGCTCTACAGCATCGAAATGTGGGGAGGCGCGACGTTTGATGTATCCATGCGGTTCCTTCTCGAAGATCCTTGGAAGCGCCTTCAACTGCTGCGTCAGGCTATACCGAACATCTGCTTTCAGATGCTGCTGCGTGCCTCGAACGCCGTCGGCTATACAGCCTATCCCGACAACGTCGTCCAGGAATTCATCTCGGAAGCCGCCGCGCAGGGAATCGACATCTTTCGCATCTTTGATTCGCTGAACTGGATGCCGAACATGCAGGTGGCTGTGGAAGAAACGCTCAAAACAGGCCGCCTCTGCGAAGCCGCTATCTGTTACACCGGCGATATCCTCGATCCGGCTCGCGAAAAATACTCGCTGCAGTATTACGTCCGTCTCGCTAAAGAGCTCGAGCGCATGGGCACGCACATCCTCGGCATCAAAGACATGGCCGGCCTGCTGCGCCCTTACGCTGCATACAAGCTCGTGAAGACCCTTCGCGAGGAGGTCGGTGTGCCTGTTCACCTGCACACGCACGATACGAGCGGCATAAACGCCGCCACCATCCTCAAAGCTGCCGATGCCGGCGTGCACGTCGCCGATGCCGCCATCTCATCGATGAGCGGCACCACCAGCCAGCCGAACCTGAACTCAATCGTGGCCGCGCTCGCTCACACCGGGCGCGATACCGGCTTGAACTTTGATGCGCTGAACCGCTGCTCGGATTACTGGGAAACGGTTCGCACCTACTACACTCCCTTCGACGAAGCGCCGAAATCCGGCAGCGCCGACGTCTACCTTCACGAAATGCCCGGGGGGCAGTACACCAACCTCAAAGCGCAGGCTGAATCCATGGGGCTCGGCGCGCGCTGGCCCGATATCGCCCGCATGTATGCCGCCGTCAACATGGCCTTCGGCGATATCGTCAAGGTCACTCCTTCCAGCAAAGTGGTCGGCGATCTCGCGCTCTATCTCATCAGCCATGACATGTCGCTGGCGGATCTCGAAAAGCAAAGCAACATCACGGTGCCTAACTCAGTGGTCGACATGTTCCTGGGTTCTCTCGGACAGCCCGAAGGCGGATGGCCGCCGCATCTGCAGCAGATTATTTTGCGCGGCCGCAAACCCATCGAGGGCCGCCCCGGCGCAAACCTGCCGCCTGCCGGTCTCGACGCCGCCACCCTCGAGGTCGAATCCATCGTGGGATCCGCAACGCGTACCGACGTCCTGAGTTATCTTATGTACCCGGACGTCTTTCGAAAATTCGCTGACGCTCGCAAGCGCTTCGGCGATCTGGAAGTCCTTCCCACGCCGCCGTTCTTTTACGGCCTGCCGGAGCGCGGCGAAGTGGTCGTCGAACTCGAGCCAGGCAAAACGCTCATCATCCGCCTGCTGACCATAGGCGAAGCCCGCGCCGACGGCATGCGAACCGTCTTCTTCGAATTGAATGGCCAGCCCCGGGAAGTGGAAGTAAAGGATACGTCGATTCGCGAGGTGGCCGCCGCCAAGCGGAAAGCGGACCCGTCAAGACCCGGCGAAGTCGGCGCGCCGATCCCCGGAGCCGTAACCGTCCTGCACGTCGCGCCCGGCGCAACGGTTGAAAAAGGCGAGCGCCTTGTTGTTCTCGAAGCCATGAAAATGCAGACTACGGTCTACGCACCCGTTCCCGGCACTGTCTCTTCCATACAAGTGAAACAGCGCGACACCGTTGAAAGCCGCGACCTGCTGCTGACGATTGACCCCGCGACAGACTAGCAGTTAGACGAATCAATATAAAATGAGAGAGCCCGCATGTTCGGTGATGTGAGGCTCTTTCGATCACGGCCCCGTAGCTCATCTGGATAGAGCACGTGCCTTCTAAGCACGGGGTAGCAGGTTCGAGTCCTGCCGGGGCTACCAACTCTTCAAGTATCCTTGCTGATCGAAAGAGCGCACGCTCTACTCTTTGACGGTCGCGTAACGGGCGGCTCGCCGCAGGCGTCTGAATGCGCGGGCAAGGCCTCAGCATGACCCCGTATGTGGCGGTCCACTTGCCTCGCCCGCTTTGGAGGACACCATGAACAGAATTCGAGTCTGCTCCGTGCTGCTTGGCGCCGCCGTTGCAGCTCAAACCGCGCCAACCCCTAAAATCCGTGTCTTTATTACCGAGAGTATCGCCGCTCTGGCCTCCGGGGATGCCCAGGCAGGTGATGCCAAAGGATCGCTGGCCTTCACTGGAGGTTCTAGTCCGCAAAGCGTCGAGGTGATGAAGGCGTTCGTCCGTTACTGTCCTGCGGTGATCGTGACTGCCAATCGCGATAGGGCGGATTACCTCGTGCGGTTGGACCACGAGGCCGCTAATCCGACAACGCCCTTTACCCACGGAAACAAAGTCGCTGTGTTCGATAGGAACGAAGACCTGCTGTATAGCAACTCCACCCGGATTCTCAGCACCGCAGTCAAGGACGCTTGCGCGGCCATGAGCGCTGCCCCCGTGCCTCACATCCCGAAGTAGTCCCGTCGAGTCGTGGCGTGGATCAGCGATACGCTATCAGAATGGCTCACTACCTCGTTCGCGCGAGACCCAAACCGGAGCGGCTGGCTGAACTGCATGCCCGGTTAGGGGAAAATGCCTTCGTCAATCTCCGCCCTTTCGGCAAGGCTCTTACGTACTCACTGAATGAGGCGCGTATCCACGCGGATGGGACCGCGGTATGGGAAGAGGAAGACTACTGCTCGCCGCCATTAGCGCAAGAACGCGCTGC
>JAFAMM010000268.1 GCA_019233375.1 Acidobacteriaceae bacterium | reverse complement strand
CTTATTGCCCTTCGTACCGGCAGACAAGAAGGATAACCCTGCTACAGATCCAACGGCGGGCACCTACAACGAAACTAATGATAATCTAGGTTGCCCGGTATACTACAAATTACAGGAAGGCATTGTAAGCTTAACACCCTCCACGATAAGCTATAACCCACTCGACCCGGTCGGTCCTGGGCACAACAGCAACTGGCTTGCATGGTATATCATCAGCTATGCTGGTGCTTCCGCCTTGTATGATTGGCCCAATAGCATTCCTCCGAATGCCCCTGGATTTCCTGGCTCGCACATCACGTTTACCCCGATAGCTCCAGGCGATACGAATTGACTTGTAAATGCAGTTAAATCGAAGAGATAAGTGGCTTTTGACGCTCTCGCTCATAACGATCGGGAGTGTCATCCTTTGCGCCCTCTTTGTAGTGAGTCTGCCCGTGATCTATGGTTTACTTCCTACCACGGGTATAGTGAAGGTAGCGACTTATGCCGCCAGAGATAAGCAGTCCTTCCAGGTATTGGAACGGGCGAAAGAGACCCGGAACACCGATCTTACAGCCTTATCAACTAATAGCGCTGGCCGGATTATTCCGTTGGAGGCTCGCACTCGCGTCTGGTACCGCCCAGGTGTGATCCAGCTTGTGTCAAACACGGTGCGAAGAGCCCAAGTGTACTTCGACCTTCAGGCAGTAGAACCGCGCAAGCAGGGAATAATAAAGGTAAGAATTGACAGCGGCCCTTACAAAGGCGCTGTCGTTCTGATCAACGAGCGGGATGTAGGCTTCTATAACTTTCTGTGAACAAGAAAAGGTTCTTATCGGCGCCCATGCTTACGTTCTCTCTGCCGGAAGAAGCGCTGTTTCTGGGAGATCCGGTGACCTCACCCCGATTTAAGTACCAGCAGTTGGCTGAGAGTTTCCATCATCCTCAGTTTCGTTCGTAGCTTTGCTTCGCGCTATTGTTAGTCGCTCCGGGCAGATTGCGAGCGGGGTCAAGGCCGCGCGGCAGCGCGCCGCCAGGGTACGCTTGAGGCCGTGAGCAATGTGCTGTATTCAAGCTTAATAGCGCGAAGGAAAGCTTTTCCGCAAACTCATCCTCATCAATCTTTGCATCCGATCAAGTGAAAAATGATGTTGATTCATCTACATATGGCGCATAGTCTGCATAGAAATCGTCCGTCGCGGAGAGAAGTTGAGGGCGACAGGTGGCGCGGAAGGTCGCGAAGCTTAGCCGGCCCGTATAGCAATTCACGGTCAGGATATAAACTGATCGATCATGACTCGACGCACTCTGGTCGGTTCGCTTGCCGTCGCCGCAGCCCTCAAGTCTCAAGCCTCCGCAGCGCCTGCGCCCGAGAAGCAGAAACCCCGTGAATGGAAACCATACCTTGGTGTGCTTGGGCGGTACACGCCTGCCAATGTGGCCTGGGCCAGTTCTGAGGGGTTTAACAACATGATCCTCGATGGCGGCGTTCACTCGCATGACCAGGCGCCAACAGACGAACAAATTGCCGATGTGAAGAATACGCTGGCGCAGCATCACATGCACGTATCGGCTTTCCAGATCACTGTCAATCACATCGATCCCGATTCGCGGAAACGCGCGCGCATCAACGAACTGTTCGTCGAAGCGATTGACACCGCGGGGAAGCTTGGCGTCCCTTACATCGGCACTGCGTCCGGTAAGGATCCGTCCAAGCCGTTTCTGCAGCAGGTTGCCGATATCGTCAATCTGTACAAAGAAAAATATTTCCCGGCTTGCGAACGCAACCATGTGCGCATCTTATGGGAGCCGTGGCCGGAAGGCCCCAACCTTGCCACCAGTCCGGTCGGGTTTGACGCTCTCTTCAAGGGCTTTGGCGATTCGCCGTATGTCGGTCTCCAGTACGATCCATCTCATCTCGTCCGCCAGTTTATGGACCCCATCCAAACGGCGCGTGATTTCGTCGACAAGATCTACGACGTTCACCTGAAGGACACCGAAATCCTGTGGCCTGTTCTGCGCGCAGGCGGGATCAATCCTGTGAATGGAGCTGAGTGGTGGCGCTATCGCATCCCGGGCTCGGGCTCTATTAGCTGGCGCGAATTCTTCAATGTGCTCGAAAACGCGGGCTATCGCGGCGCTATGAGCATTGAGCAGGAAGATCCGCTGTACGGCGCGGACAATAACCCGGGACCTGATTTCAGTGATGATTTCAAAGTCGGCTTCATCATGGCCAAACGCTATCTGACGCAGTACGTACCGTGGGATGTACACCCGAACGGCGCCGAACGGCCGGCCTGAAACGGGCCGGGTGTAAACATAAAAGAAAATGGCCCAGGTTAAGGCGAATTCCAAAACGTACGACGTCGTGATTGTCGGCTCTGGCGCCGGCGGTGGCGTCGCCGCGCAGGTGCTGGCCAACGCCGGCGCGAAGATCTGCCTGCTCGAAGCAGGCGAGTGGTTTGACTGCACTCACGACTCGAAAATGTTCGGCTGGCCTTATCAGGTTCCGCATCGCGGCGCAGGAACTAAGTACAAACCCTGGGGCGCTTTTGATGCAACGACCGTCGGCGGCTGGCAGGTACCGGGCGAGCCGTATACCAATGCTGCCGGCTCGGATTGGATCTGGTGGCGCGCTCGCATGCTGGGCGGCCGAACCAATCACTACGGCCGGATTTCTCTCCGCATGGGTCCCTATGATTTCAAGCCTTACAGCCGCGATGGAAAAGGCTTCGACTGGCCCATCACGTATGAAGAACTCGCTCCTTATTACGACAAAGCTGAGCAACTGATTGGCGTATT
Source organism: Acidobacteriaceae bacterium (assembly GCA_019233375.1). Classification (GTDB taxonomy): domain Bacteria; phylum Acidobacteriota; class Terriglobia; order Bryobacterales; family Bryobacteraceae; genus Bog-105. The sequence continues at coordinate 1,792 of JAFAMM010000268.1, read as the reverse complement.
CGGCTCGGCGGAAAACCTGGAAAACACGCCCGACGGTAAATTTCTGCCGGCGCCTGCTCCTCGAGGCTATGAACGGCTGATCAAAATCGCGTGCGACAAGCTGAACATCCCGTGCATTCCGTCGCGGCTCGCCATCCTCACGCGCCCTCTCAACGGCCGCCCGGCCTGCCACTACTGTGCCCAGTGCGGCAGGTCCTGCGGGGTAAACGCGAATTTCAATTCGCCGGGTGTCCATCTCTTTCCTGCACAGAAGACCGGCAACCTGGAAATCCGGACCAGCGCGATGGTGCGCGAAGTTCTGGTCGGGCCGGATGGTCTGGCGAGTGGTGTTTCCTACGTCGACAAGAAAACCCGCAACGACGTTCAGGTGCGAGGCAGGATTGTGATCCTGGCCGCGAGTTGCTGCGAGACTGCCCGCATCATGCTCAATTCCAAAAGCAGCCAGTTCCCGAACGGCATCGCGAACTCATCCGGTCTCGTCGGCCGTTACATTATGGATACGGTGGGCTCTGCCGTTGACGGGTTCCTGCCCATCCTGCAAGACCTCCCGCCGCAAAACGAAGATGGTGTCGGCGGCATGCACCTCTACATGCCCTGGTGGCTTTACAAGCAGCAGTTGGCCAACAAACTGCCGTTCGCGCGCGGCTATCACATCGAAATCGGCGGCGGCCGCGAACAACCCGGAGTCGGCGCCCTCGGCGGCTATGCCGAGGGCTTTCTCGGCGGCGGTTATGGCGTCGAGATGAAGCAGAATCTTCGCAAGCTCTACGGCTGCGGAGTCTCGTTCTCCGGCCGCGGCGAAATGATCCCGAATAACGACAGCTACTGCGAAATTGATCCGAACGTGGTCGACGAGTGGGGCATCCCCGTCCTGCGGTTCCATTTCAAATGGAGCGACGACGAAATCCTGCAGGCGAAGCACATGCAGGAAACTTTCCAGGAAATCATCGAAACCATGGGCGGCATCGTCACCGAAAAGAAAGGGAAAGAGGAGAACTGGGGCATTTCCCGCGGCGGCGAAATCATTCACGAAGTCGGTTCGACAAAGATGGGCGACAACCCCAAAACGTCTGTCTTAAACAAGTACTGCCAGGCGTGGGATGTGAAAAACCTGTTCATCACGGACGCGGCCCCCTTTGCCAGCAACGCAGATAAGAATCCGACGCTTACCATTTCGGCGCTCGGCTGGCGCACTTCGGAGTATGTCGTCGATCAGGTGAAGAAACTGAACGTGAAGGTGTAGCGAGGCAAAGGCAATCATGTCTGATCCGCAAAACAAAAAAACCGATACGGAAGCGCGAGAGCCTGTCAGCCGCCGCGATCTATTGCAGATTCTGGGTTCGGTCCCGGCGGTGGCGGCCATCACGGCGGGTCCGGCTGCTGCCGGGACGCACAATCACGCTGCGATGGCGGCTCAGGAGTCAGCCGGCAGCTCCTACAAACGCCAAGTCTTCGATGATCGCCAGTGGCACACGGTCCAGGTGCTGTGCGATCTCATTGTTCCCGCTGACGAGCACAGTGGCAGCGCCACCCAGGCGGGCGTCCCGGAGTTCCTGGATGACTGGATTGCCTTCCGTGCCGAACAGGACGGCAATGAAAACTTGAAAGCGCAGATCTTCGGCGGCCTGATGTGGCTTGATCGCGAGTCCCTTGCGCAGTTCGATAAACCGTTCGCCGAGGCGGCGCCGGATCAGCAGCAAAAACTGCTGGATCGGATCGCGTATCCGAAGAAAGCCGCTGCGGAGGACCATCCCTGGGTGTACTTCTTCAACGAGTTCCGCAGCCTCACGGT
>JAFAMM010000262.1 GCA_019233375.1 Acidobacteriaceae bacterium | reverse complement strand
TGCTCGGCGAATTTTGCGGATATCTGGCCGGTATTTTTGGAGCGGGGCTCGCTACGTATACAGGCGTGCTGGTCAGCGGTAGTGCGGTACCCATCTGGCAGGCGTCGCGCAAGATACTCCCGCTCCTGTTTGGCGCTTCCGCGATGTCCAGCGCAGGCGCATTCTTCGAGATTTTCAGTAGGAATCCGGAAGAACGCAGAATTACGAACATCTTCGGAGCCGTGGGCCAGGGGACCGAGATCATTGCCGCCATCGTCATGGAGAAGCAAGCCTCAGTCGTACCGCGCGTCGGCCGCCCGTTCAAGCGTGGACTGAGCGGCTTTCTTTGGAGAACAGCAGCCGTCTTGACAATCGGGACGATGGCATCGGCGCTCATCCCGAATCGCACGCGGAAGAGGCGCATCATCGTGGCGGCCTTGGGTACTCTGGGGTCGGCGCTGATGCGCATGAGCATAGAGAAGATCGGCACCGCATCGGCGCGTGATGCGCGTGCATCGTTCCACCAGCAACGTGCGGGTTATGGAGCGGCTGAAATTACAAAAGCGCGCTCCGCGTAACTCGAACGTAACTGGAACGCACCAGCGTATAAGCAGTTCTTACAGCTACCAACAAGAGAAACCTTCCGAGTTCGGCGTAAGTCACCAGTTCGCACGGTAAGTACGCCGCGGCGGCGGTGTCAACAGCCGCCCAACGCAAGCAGGCTGCGCGAATGCCCCAATACTTCTCGCGGAGTGCAAACACCTTCGCGCGCATGACGATTCTTGCGCTCGTTTCGGGCCTTGGCCTCGTATGTTGGGCAGGATTTCTGATAGTACGGTCGCCGTACGAGATGATGCAAAACGTCCCGCGCGAGCAGCCGGTCCCATTCAGCCATGAGCATCACGTCGGAGGCTTGGGAATTGACTGCCGTTACTGCCACACCAGCGTCGAGAAGTCTGCGTTCGCAAACATTCCAGCCACAAAGGTTTGCATGAACTGCCACTCGCAGATGTGGGCCACTAGCCCAATGCTGGAGCCGGTACGTGAAAGTTATAGGACGGGTAGATCGATCGAATGGACGCGTGTACACGATTTACCGGAGTTCGTGTATTTCAATCACGCAATACATGTGCATCACGGGATCGGCTGTTCAACCTGCCATGGGCGCGTGGATAAGATGCCGCTCACCTGGCAAGCGCAGCCGCTAACGATGGAATGGTGTTTGAACTGCCACTGGCATCCCGAGCAGTATGTACGCCCGCTGGATCAAGTCTTCAGCATGACTTACACGCCGCCGCCGAATCAACTGCAGTTAGGGGCGAAGCTAGTAAAGCAATATCACATCCAGAGCTTGACTAGCTGTTCTACGTGCCATAGATGAGCGATACGACCCAATTCGGATTCGTGCCTGTTGAGGACCTTCTTCGCAAGAAGCAGCAGTGGAGAAGCATAGACGAGTACGAAGGCATGCCGCTGCCGGGCGAAGAGCAATTCAGTGAAGATGGCGTCGAAATATCGGATGCCGGCCGGCGGCGGTTCATGGCGCTAATGGCCGGGTCACTGGCGTTGGCAGGAGTGACGGGCTGTACCAGGCAGCCGGTCGAGACGATCATGCCATACGTGGATCCGCCGGAGAATGCGATTCCCGGTATACCGAAGTGGTACGCGACAGCGGTGCCGGTGAACGGCGTCGCTGAGGGTGTGATCGTAGAGAGCCATGCAGGCCGGCCCACGAAAGTAGAGGGCAATCCCGATCATCCAGCAAGCCTGGGATCAACGTGCGTGCTCTCGCAAGCGTGCCTCATGGATCTATATGATCCCGACCGCTCGCGCGATATCAATTACTTAGGCGTACCGCGCGACTTTGAGTCGTTTCAAGTGGAGTGGATGAAAGCGATCGCGCCCCTTGAAGCGCGACAGGGGGACGGGTTTCGCATTCTCTCGGAGAGTTTCATTTCGCCTACCTTGGCGGCGCAGGTTCAAGCGGTCCTGAAGAAGTATCCGGCCGCGAAGTGGCATCAGTACGATCCCGCAGGGCCGCATTCGGCGCGCGCCGCGGCAGCCATGGTATTCGGCCGGCCGGTGAATACCTATTACAAGCTTGACGCAGCCGATGTGGTGCTCTCGCTTGACTCGGACTTTCTCGCGACCGGGGCCGGCTCGACTCGTTATGCACGCGATTTCGCCGCGCGGCGCAGGCAGGGTGACCGGCTGGATATGAACCGGCTGTACGTCATCGAGAGCACCATGACAGCGACCGGAGGCAAAGCGGATCACCGGCTGGCTATGCGCTATGCGGATGTCGAAAGGGCAGAACGCGCGCTTGCAGGTTTGATCGGCGTGGCTGGAGCGCAAAGCACAGCCAATAGCGCGCATGCGGGGTGGCTACAGGCGCTGGCAATGGATCTTCAGGCGCACAAAGGCGCGTGCATTGTAATCCCAGGCGAGCACCAATCCCCGAACGTGCACGCGCTGGCGCATTTGATGAATGCGGCGCTGGGGAACGTGGGAAAGACCATCATTTACACGGATCCACTCGAAGTGAATCCGGAAGATCAGCTCGAATCGCTGAGACAGCTCACCAATGACATGAACGCGGGCCGGGTGGAACTGCTGCTGATTCTGGGCGGCAATCCCGCGTACAACGCGCCCGTTGATTTTGGCTTCGCGCAAGCACTGGCAAAGACGAAAATATCGATCCACTCGGGGCTGCACTTCGATGAGACTTCGCGGAGAACGACCTGGCATATCCCCGCGCCTCACTTTCTGGAAGATTGGGGTGACGCGCGGGCCTATGATGGCACGATTTCGATCCTTCAGCCATTGATCGCTCCTCTCTACGATTCGCATTCTCAACTGAAACTGCTGGATTCGATTTTGCAATTCCCGGGCCGCTCATCGTATGAGATTGTGCGGGCGTACTGGCGCGAGAAGAGCGGTGCCAGCGATTTTGAAGCTTGGTGGCGCAAATCCGTGCACGATGGCCTAATTGCAAACTCGGCGCTTCCGCCGCTCCCGGTGACACCGCGTAAAGGAGCCCTGCCCGCGGAGGCCGGTCCGATGGACGACGAACTAGAGGTGGTATTTCGCCCCGACACATATTTATACGACGGCCGTTACGCCAATAACGTGTGGCTGCAGGAACTGCCGCATCCCATGACCAAGCTGACCTGGGATAACGCAATTTTCCTCTCACCGGCGACCGCGCGGCGCCTGCAGATCGCGAACCAGCAGCATGTGGAGTTGCAGCTTCATGGGCGCTCCGTGAAGGGTTCGGTTTGGATTCTGCCCGGGCATCCCAACGAAACGATCACGCTGGATCTGGGGTGGGGCCGCACGCATTCCGGCAGGGCGGGAAACGGAGCCGGGTTCAACGCCTATTTATTGCGCAGCTCAAACGAACTGTGGCGCAGCTCTGGAGCGACGCTTCACAAACTGAATGTCGCGTATCCGCTCGCGACCACGCAGATGCAGCAATCGATGGAGCATCGCGATGTGGTAATCCACAACACGGTCCATGGCTATAAACGAGATCCGAATTTCGCCAAAGCGATCGAGCACGCGCCGCCGGACAACCTGACGCTCTATCCACACTGGGATTACCGGGGCTATGCATGGGCCATGGCGATTGATCTCACTGCCTGCGTGAACTGTCAGGCGTGTGTGGTCGCTTGCCAGGCGGAAAACAACATCGCCGTGGTGGGGAAAGAGCAGGTGCTGGCTCGGCGAGCTATGCACTGGCTGCGCATCGACACTTACTACGAAGGAGGATACGAGCTACCAACCGCCTATTACATACCGATTCCCTGTATGCAATGCGAGAACGCGCCCTGCGAGCTTGTGTGTCCCGTTCAAGCGACAAATCACAGCCGCGACGGGCTGAACGATATGGTCTACAACCGCTGCGTGGGTACGCGGTTCTGCTCCAATAATTGCCCCTACAAGGTCCGGCGATTTAATTTCCTTTTGTTCTCCGACTGGACGACCGAGAGCTGGAAGATGCAAAGAAACCCGGATGTGACAGTGCGCAGCCGCGGCGTGATGGAGAAGTGCACATATTGCGTGCAGAGAATCCGGGAAGCCGAGATCACGTCCAGAAATGAAAACCGGTTTATCCGTGACGGCGAAGTGAAGACGGCCTGCCAACAGGCTTGCCCGACGCAGGCGATCACATTCGGCGACAAGAATAACCCGAACAACGCCGTCGCCAAGCAGAGAGCAGAAAAGCTGAACTATGCTTTGTACGCGGAGCTGAACACCAGGCCGCGGACGACGTATCTGGCTGAGTTGCGAAATCCGAACCCGGGTCTGAAAGAAGGGAGTTCGGCGTGAAAACAGCTCACGAATTCCCGGTCGAAGAACGGCAGCGGCACGCGGCTCGCGAGCTTGATCCCAACAACTCTCTGGCGGTCATCGCCCCAGGCACCAGCTTTGAGACCGTTAGCGCGCAGATCAGCTCTATTGTCCTGACTCGCAAGACCCCGCTGTTCTGGTGGGCCGCGTTTTCGTTTGGAGTAGCGTGGGTCATCGTCTTCGTAATTGCCCTGTACATGATTTTGTTCGTGGGGGTAGGCGTCTGGGGGATCGAGATACCCGTAGCATGGGGATTCGCCATTACGAATTTTGTGTGGTGGATCGGAATCGGCCATGCTGGTACGCTGATTTCCGCCATTCTTCTGTTACTGCATCAATCGTGGCGTAATTCGATTAACCGCTTTGCAGAGGCGATGACGATCTTTGCGGTTATGTGCGCGGGGATGTTTCCGTTGCTGCACTTGGGACGCAGTTGGATCTTTTACTGGATCCTGCCATATCCCAACACAATGCACGTGCAGCCAAACTTTCGAAGCCCTCTGGTGTGGGACGTCTTCGCGGTATCAACCTACTTCACCATCTCGCTCGTGTTCTGGTATCTCGGGATGATTCCAGATCTTGCGACCCTGCGCGACCGGGCGCCAACCAGGTTGAAACAGAGGTTCTACTGCGTGCTCTCGTTCGGCTGGACGGGCTCCTCGCATGAATGGAAGCTCCACAAAAGCGCGTCGATGCTGCTTGCCGCGCTCGCGACACCTCTGGTGCTGTCAGTACATACGGTGGTGAGCTTCGATTTCACGATAGCCATCGTGCCGGGATGGCACTCGACGATCTTCCCGCCCTATTTCGTCGCGGGCGCAATTTATTCAGGCTTTGCCATGGTTCTCATGCTCTGCATTCCTCTTCGCGCGGTGTATGGCCTGCACAATCTGATAACGGAGCGGCACCTGAACAACTGCGCGAAGCTGATGCTGGCGACGGGGCTCATTCTCGCTTACACCTACGCCATTGAGCCGTTCACCGCATGGTATGGCGGCAATAAATTTGAGATGGCACTTGTTCATAACCGGGCGTTCGGGCCACAGAGCTGGACGTTCTGGGTGGTCATTTTGTGCAACGTGATCATCCCGCAGTCGCTCTGGTTTTACAAGGTGCGCGTACGGCCGGTGCCGCTGTTCATCGTTTCCGCCGTCATCCTGTACGGCATGTGGCTGGAGCGTTACATGATCATCATCACAAGCCTTGACCGTGATTTCCTGCCGTCGTCCTGGTCAAATTTCGTAGCCACGGTTTGGGACAACCTGACGCTCTACGGCACGGTCGGATTTTTCATCGCGTGCTTCATGTTGTTCGTGCGCTTCCTTCCGATGATTTCGATGGCGGAAGTGCGGGAACTGCTGCCGTTCTCAAAGCCGGGCGGAGGAACCTTGATGTGAGTGCATTCGAAGAAGCGGGTGAAATCGAGATCCACGGCGTCGCGGCCGAGTTCGACAACCCGACCGCGCTGGTGGAGGCGACCAAAGCCGCCCGGGAAGCCGGGTTCCGCCACATAGAGACTTATTCGCCCTACGCGATCGAAGATGTCCATGAACTCATTCCGGTATTGAACTTTGTGCCCGCCATCTGCCTTATTGGCGGCCTGCTGGGAGCGGCGACGGCATGGATCATGGAGTACGGGATCGCGGCGATCGATTATCCGATCAACGTCGGAGGGCGTCCGCTTTATAGCTGGCCCGCATTCATTCCTATTCTGTTCGAGCTCACGGTGTTGTGCGCCGGAACGTTTGCTTTTTTTAGCGCGCTGGCGCTGTGCGGTTTCCCTCGCCCGCATCATCCAATGTTTAATGTTCCACAGTTTGCGCATGCTTCGAGCAGCCGCTTTTTTCTTTGCATTGAAAGCCGCGACCCGATGTTCGACCGGCGCTACACAGCAGAGTTTCTGGAGGAACTGGAGGCGATAGGAGTCTGGGAAGTTGAAGACACATAGCATCTGCGTGCTTGTCGTTGTCGCCTGTGCCATCACCATTGGGTGCCGGCACGACATGCAGGATCAGCCGAAATACAAGCCGCTGGGACAGAACCGGTTCTGGGCTGACGGGCGCGATTCGCGGCCGATTCCAGCGGGAACTATTGCGGTTGACGAGTTGAATGCTGACGACCCGACCCATACAGGCCAAGCGAATGGAGCGTTCCTCGACACTATTCCGCTACCGGTAAACATGAGCCTACTCGAGCGAGGAAGAGACCGTTTCGACATTTTCTGCAGTCCGTGTCACGGATGGCTAGGGGATGGGAACGGGATGGTGGCGCGCCGTGGATTGCGAGCGCCAGCAAATCTTATGGATCAGAGGTCGCGCGAACTTCCGCCAGGCTATGTCTATCAGGTCATCAGTAACGGATACGGAGCGATGGGCGACTACGCCGATCAGATTCAGGACGTTCGAGACCGTTGGGCCATCGTGGCATATATAAAAGCGCTGCAATTGAGCCGCGGCGCACCGCTTTCCGATGTCCCAGACGATCAACGAGCGGAGTTGACCGGATCCAGCACTATGGGAGGACGGCAGTGACAAGCGAATTCAATGCATCGCCGGAACTCTTGACCGACTTGCGCCGCGTGATGCGGCCTGCGCTGGGGCTGGGAATTCTGCTCGCGATCGTCTCCATGATAGGAGGAATCCTCGATCCCGGCGATTTCTTTCGCTCCTATCTCATGAGCTATCTGTTCTGGCTGGGGCTGGCGCTGGGTTCACTAGCGGTAGTGATGATGCAATATCTCACTTCAGGAGCATGGGGCGTACTGACGCGACGGACGTTCGAATCAGCGACCCGCACCCTCCCATTTCTGGCGCTCCTGTTTATTCCCATCGCCTGCGCCACGCCCGTGCTGTATGACTGGGCGCACGCGGATCTTGTGCACAAGGAATACGCGCTCGCTCATCGCGCCGGGTACATGAACACGACCATGTTCATTCTGCGCGCGATCGCGTATTTCGCCATTTGGCTTGTTTTCACTTACCTCTTAAATAAGTGGTCTGCGGATCAGGATGAGGATGGGGCCGACAAGAACCGGATTGAGAAGCGGCTGGCCGCTATCAGCGCTCCCGGCCTGATCCTTTATGTCTTCACAGTTACTTTTTCATCCGTAGACTGGGCAGAGTCGCTCGAAACTGATTGGTACTCCACAATGTGGGGCTTTCTCTTCGTGGCAAGACAGGGTCTGACTGCGTTTGCCTTTGTCATTATCGTGCTGACGCTGTTGGCCCGGCGGGAACCGCTATTAAGTAAGCTGAAGACCTCGCACATACATGACTTAGGTAAGTTGCTCCTGACGTTCGTCATGGTTTGGGCGTACTTCGCCTTTTCGCAACTGGTCATTGTCTGGTCAGGGAACTTAACGGACGAAATCCCCTGGTATCTACGGCGTTTTGCCACATCATGGGGCGTGCTGGGCGTTTTGCTGATCATATTCGAGTTCATCGTCCCATTCCTTTTATTACTTTCCCGACCGCTGAAGAGAAACGCCTATGCGCTGTGCGGCGTGGTGGGAATCATCATCGTCATGCGGTGGATTGACCTCGCGTGGATCGTTTTCCCTGAGTACTATCACGAAGGCTTCCGTGTAACGTGGCTCGATTTCGCGGTTCCGCTTGCCATGTCGAGCCTGTGGGTCGCAGTCTTTGTTTGGGAATTGAGGAAGCGCCCGCTGTTGCCGTTACAACCGCCGAATCTAACGAGGGCTTTGCTACATGAAGGCCAGTGAAACCGTCCGTCGCGACGACGAGACGGCGGCGCGGCGGAACGACGAAGTTCATTTTGAGCACGGTGATATCGGTTATCGCGGCGTGTTCATGGTGATCGTTTCGGTTTTGCTCGGCGTTTGGGTTGTGATCGGTATCGTATTCGGATACTTCGTCTGGCTGAAGCATCTCAGGGCAGTAGAAAGCCCGCCTGCCTTGCCGATTAGCGCCCATGGCAATCCGCCGCCGCCGGAACCGCGTCTGCAAAGGTCGCCTTCGGCTGACCTGAAAAGTATGCGCATTGCCGCGGACTGGCAACTGAACCATTACGGCTGGGTAGACAAGGAGAAAGGCATCGTTTCTCTTCCAATCGAGAGAGCGATGCAAATTATTGCTCAACGAGGCATATCACCGGAGAAAGGGCCTGCTAACGAGGTGCTTGCCCCTCCGCAGGCCGGAACACGAGAGACCGGCTTTGAAGGGAAAGTAGAGCCGGAGCCACGATGAAGAGGTGCATCTTATTGCTCAGCGTTGCCGCGGCCATTACAGCGGGCATGGCGGCGGCCGGCACGCCCGCATATCTTGCGAAGCAGCTGAATGGGATCGGCATCGATCAAAAGCTGAACTCTCAGGTACCGCTGGATGCGGTGTTCCGGGATGAGACAGGCGCAAACGTGCCGCTCGGAACATACTTTGGGAAAAAGCCTGTTCTGCTCGTCCCCGTTTACTTCCGCTGCCCGCTGCTGTGTCCGCAGATTCTGAGCGGAGTCGTGCGCGCCCTCCGGCCGCTTAGTCTCATTCCCGGGCGCGACTTCGAAGTAATCGCCATCAGCTTTGACCCCGCTGATTCGCCTCATGACGCCGCTCAGAAACGCGCCGAGTATGTGCGACGGTATCTTCCCGGCTCGGACACACGCGGCTGGCACTTTCTAGTGGGTTCGGAAGCGTCTATTCGGGCAGTGATGGACGCCATCGGTTTCCACTACCGTCGGGACCCGCAGAACAAAATGTTCATCCACGCGAGCGGAGTGATGGTCTTGACGCCGAATGGGCGCGTTTCCCGCTACTTCTATGGCGTCGAGTTTGAGCCGAAGGACTTAAAGCTCGGGTTGGTGGAATCATCCGGCGGGCGCATCAGCTCGCCTGTCGACCAGATCCTGCTCTTATGTTTCCACTATGATCCAACCACCGGCAGGTATGGAGCCACGGTAATCAACATACTCCGCATCACCGGAGCTTTAACAGTCCTGGCGATGGCGGCGGCTCTTTTCCTGCTCTTGCGGCGCGATCGCCGAATACATGCACGCGTCTGGAGGGCGGCGCCGCCTGTATGATCCCAAGCTTCCGATTATTCCCGGATTCGGCTTCGACCGTTTCAGGCGAAGTCAACGGATTCTTCATCTGCATGTTGATCCTGTGCAGCTTGATGGCAATCGGAATTGCGGCACTCATCATATACTCCTGCCTGCGATACCACCGCGCACACGAGCGGGCCATAGGCGACCAGCGCAGATACAACGTACCGCTGGAAGTAACCTGGACCGTCGTGCCGTTTGTGCTTTTTGTCGGCATGTTTGTGTGGGGTGCGAGAATGTACTTTGATATCGAGCGGCCGCCCGACAATGCAATCAGCATGTATGTGGTCGGGAAGCAATGGATGTGGAAGATACAGCACCCGGAAGGCCAGCGCGAGATCAATACACTGCACATCCCGATCGGCCAGCCAGTAAAGCTAACCATGACGTCCGAAGACGTCATTCACAGCTTCTTTGTTCCCGCGTTCCGAACCAAACAAGACGTCTTGCCAGGGCGCTACACGACAACTTGGTTCGAAGCCAGTAAGGCGGGCAAGTATCACCTGTTCTGCGCCGAGTACTGCGGCACAAAGCATTCGGGCATGATCGGCTGGATCTACGCCATGCCGCGGAAAGACTATCAGACCTGGCTGACTCAAGGCGCGGCCGAAGGGTCGATGGCGTCTATGGGCGAAAAGTACTTTCATCAGTTCGGGTGCGCGAATTGCCACCATTTCAATAATCAGGGGCGCTGCCCCGATCTTAGGAACCTGTATATGCGCCCGGTACAGATATCAACAGGCGAAACTATCATCGCCGATGATAACTATCTCCGGGAATCCATCTACGATCCAAACGCGAAGATTGTTTACGGCTTTCACGCCAACATCATGCCCAATTTCACCGGAGTGATCCAGCCGGAACAGGTTGCGGAAATTATCGCCTACATCAAGGCTCTCGGTCCGCAGCCCGGGGCACAGGAGCCTTCGAATCCCGGCACTGCGCCTTCGACTTATGGAGCACAGAAGGGGCTCGCGGGTCCTGGGGCCACTTCGATTTCGGGGTCCGAGGTACAGGAGCGTTGACATGATAGAAGCCGTTCCCGTCGAAGTCGAAAAGAATTACCTCACCGAAAAGCAGGGTGTGCTCTCTTGGTTTCTGACCACTGACCATAAGCGAATCGCGATTCTCTACACCGTGGCTGTGACGGCGCTGTTCTTCCTGGGCGGCTTCTTCGCGCTCATGATGCGGCTTGAGTTACTGTCGCCGCGTAACTGGCTGGTCAGCGCCGAGACTTACAACAAGCTATTCACCATGCACGGCATCATCATGGTGTGGTTTTTCCTCATTCCTTCTATCCCGAACACACTGGGCAATTTCGTCATGCCAATGGCACTGGGCGCGAAGGATCTTGCGTTTCCAAAGCTCAATTTGTTGAGCTGGTACGTTTTTATGTTCGCGGCTGCGGTGACGGTTTACGCGCTTTTTCGCGGGGGCGTGGACACGGGGTGGACCTTTTACACACCGTTCAGCACATCTTATTCCACCACCTACGTCGTCGCGGCGGCGGTCGGTATTTTCATTTCCGGGTTCTCGTCTATCCTTACCGGCTTGAACTTCATTGCGACTACTCACAAGATGCGCGCGCCGGGGCTGACCTGGTATCGCCTGCCGATTTTTGTATGGTCCATGTATGCGACAAGCCTGATTCTCGTGCTGGCTACGCCGGTGCTCGCCATTACGCTGCTCATGGTCGCCGTAGAACGGATTTTCCAGGTAGGAATCTTCGATCCCGCTCTGGGCGGAGATCCGGTTCTGTTCCAGCACATGTTCTGGTTCTACTCGCATCCGGCGGTTTACATTATGGTTCTGCCGGCAATGGCCGTAGTAAGTGAAATCATCCCTGCCTTTGCGCGCAAGCCACTGTTCGGTTATAAGGCGGTCGCGTGGTCGAGTATCGCGATCGCTACGCTGGGATTTCTTGTATGGGGCCATCATATGTTTACGGCCGGAACGTCGGTGTACTCGGCCATGGTGTTTTCGTTCCTTAGCTATTGCATCGCTGTACCGTCGGCGATAAAAGTCTTCAACTGGGCGGCGACAATTTACAAAGGTTCGATTTCCTGGGACACGCCGATGCTGTACGCCATCGGATTTGTTGGATTATTCACGATCGGGGGAATGACGGGGCTCTTTCTGGCGGCGCTGGGATTCGACGTTCACGTACAAGATACTTACTTCGTCGTTGCCCACTTCCACTACATCATGGTGGGCGGAACAGTGATGGCTTTTCTTGGCGGCGTTCATTACTGGTGGCCTAAAATCAGCGGAAAGATGTACCCTGAAGGGCTCGCCCGTGTCTGTGCGATCGTGGTCTTCCTGGGCTTCAACCTGACTTTCTTCCCGCAGTTTGTGTTGGGGTACCTCGGAATGCCGCGACGGTACGCCGCGTACCCGGAGGAATTTCAGTTCCTTCACATTCTCTCAACGGCGGGCGCGACTATCCTTGGCGTTGGGTACGTAGCCCCTCTTCTGTACCTCCTGTGGGCCTGGAAATACGCTAAACCGGCGACCTCGAATCCCTGGCGAGCAACGGGACTCGAATGGAAGACGCCCTCCCCGCCGCCGGCCCATAACTTCGAATCGACCCCTGTCGTGAATACGCGGCCTTACGATTATGAAGCCATGAAGGAGGAGCTCGACCTTGTCTGATCCGGTCGCTCTAGAACTTCGGGAACAATTCGCGACGCCCGAGCAGCAGCGCGAGACCGCCAGCGCCGGCATGTGGATCTTCCTCATGACAGAGGTGCTGATGTTCGGCGCACTGTTTTCCGCGTACACCGTGTACCGGATTCTTCATCCGCAAGGGTTTGCGCTAGGGAGTTCTGAGATGGATATTCTGCTAGGCTCGATCAACACCGCCATTCTGCTTACTACGAGCCTGATGATGGCCTTTGCTGAAAGCAATGCGCAGGAGGGAAATGAACGCTGGCTGGCTATTTGCCTGATTGCGGTGATGCTGCTTGGCGCCGTCTTTCTGTATGTTAAGTTCAGCGAGTACATCGAACACTATCACGAACACAAAGCGCCGGGATTCTGGTTCGAAGACAGTTCGCCGTATGCAAACAACGTTCAGCTATTTTTTGTCTTCTACTTCATCATGACCGGCCTGCATGCCGTGCACATGATTATCGGCATCGGGATCATGGCGTTTCTCTTGTTTCGAACCTGGGTGGGGAGCTTCTCGGCACAGTATCACACGCCCATAGTCATTGGCGGCCTTTACTGGCACTTTGTGGACATTGTCTGGATTTTTCTCTACGCTATCTTCTATCTTCCGGGGCTTCACCGATGACCGCACCCCGACTCAGCAGAAGAACTTACGTTTTTGCATATCTCGCGCTGCTGGCTCTGACCCTCATCACGACACTTATTGCCTATCTGAATCTCGGAGTATGGAGCACCGTAATCGCGATCGGCATCGCAACCGTGATGGCGTCTATCGTCGCCGGCATCATGATGCACGCACTCTACGAAAGTTTGTTGATCCGGATTATCGTTTCCGGCGGCATCATCTGGTTTTTTTTCATGATTACTCTGACGCTGGGGGACTACATCAGCCGTGGATGGCTGCCGGTTCCGGGCAAATGAGTGCTTCCTCACCAGATGAGCTTCGCAGCAATCTGCAGCTGGCGGGAACTGGTCGACGTGCTCGTAATCACTCCCGCAGAGCCTGAAGGAGGAGCCACGGCAGAGTTGAACACCACCAGATTCGGCGTACTGAAGTTTGAGTGATTCGCAATATTGAATGCATCGCCCCGTAGCTGCAAAGTAAGTCGCTCGGTCAGGCGCGTATTCTTCAATAGCGAAACATCCAGCTCTGTGATTCCAGGACCAGTGAAGGGGTCGCGCCCAAGATTGCCGTAGGTTCCGTTCGGCGGCACGATGAAGGCGTGCGGGTTGAAGTACTCGTTGGGGCTCCCGAGAATGACGGGCCCGCTGAAAGCCGGATTCACAGACGGGCGAACCGGATTCGTGGTGTTCCCATTGTTTGAAGGATTGAAACTCAACTGCGGCGTGAAAGGGAAACCGGTGTTGTAACTGAAGATGCCGCTCAGAGACCATCCTTGCGCGAGCACCTTGGCAAATCCCGAAGCGTTCTTGCCGAAAGGCACGTCGTAAATTCCGTTTATCGCCACAATCTGCCGGACGTCGTAGGTCGAAGGCCCCCAGTCCCGCCGGATGTCCAGAGTATTCATCGCAAGCCCGGGTGCGTTCGCCGCTGCACTCGCGTTCAGAGTGTCGCCGTCGTCCAGCGATTTCGACCAGGTGTATGCGGTTCGGAACTCGAAACCGGAGGCGAACCGGTGCCGGAGATCAACGAGGAGTGCATTGTAGTTGCTATCTGCCGATGAAATCCACGCCCAACTGCTGCCGAGCGCCGCATTCGCAAGCGGAGAGCCCGGTCTGTAATACGTCGTGCTGGGCGGATAAGACGCTGGACAGGGAGCAGCAGGGCATGTGACCGGCAAGGCCTGGTTCAGATCAGCGCTCAGCGTTTCATGGTAGCCGTGCGAACCGGCATAGCCCGCGGAAAGGGCCGTATTCGGCGTGAGTTGCTGCTCAACCCGGAAATTGTAAGAGATCACAGTCGGCGTGTAGAGATCCTGTTGAACACCGGCGGGCGCGACTTTGTATTTGGCAGTAATCTGACCGGGGATGAGCGGCAAACTGGAAAGCGGGATGTTGCTCACCGTTATGCCCGTATTGAACGGGGCATTTTGGTCAAGCCGGTAGCTAAGGGCGTCCTGAAGATCGTTATAGAGGCCAAAGCCCCCTCGAACGATGGTTTTGCCGTTCCCGAACGGATTCCATGCGAAGCCGATACGCGGTTGCGGGAGAAATTTCGCGCGGTTGATCGTGAACGCCGACGAAGCAATCCGCGGCTGCGTTTGAAGAACACCGTTCGGTCCGGTCACGAAATTCGAAGCACGCCCACTCACTTCGTTCCAACCGTTCGTGAACTCGCCCCGGAAGCCAAGCGAGACCGTAAGCCGCGGTGACAGACGAATCTGATCCTGGATGAAACCCGCCCCTTCCAACGACCTCCAGCCGAGCGGCGTAGGAGAAGGCACGGCGGTGAAAGTTGTAACTACTCCCAGAAGAAATGTCGTGAGATTCGAAAATGTCGCCTGCCCGTATTGTCCGAGCGCCAACTCGTCGTTCGACTGCACGCGTTGAAACCATGCGCCCACGCTAATCTGATGAATGCCGCGCACAATGGATAGCTGATCGTCATATGTAAAGAGATTGCGCGTCGCAAAGAGGTGGCTCCCGTTGTTACTGCCGGCCAGTGTGATGGAACTCGCCGTGTTCGGTGTGGCACTGCCGCCCACGACCACCGCGCCAACTTGATCATCATCAATAAAGCCTGGAACACCGGAAACGGTTGGCTTCCCCGTGTAGAAGTAACTCGCGCGAGAGTACCCCGCTGTTGCCGTATTGACCAGAGAAGGTGAGAAGACGTGCGTTTCGCGAAGCGTTGCCACCTGGTTGAATAACGTCTCGATATCCAGCGACAGAGGATTAGCGGTAGGCGTATAGTCATAACTGTTATCGCCGGTATAGCTCGCCGAAAGCGTGTCGCGTTCAGAGAAGACCTGATCGAAACGAGCTGTGCCGAAATTCTCGCGAACAGTCTGCAGCGGCGAGCTGAAAGCTTCCGCGATACCTCCACTGTCGAGTGGCGAGTTCGGGCTCTGCACCGGCCATAAAGAGAGGAGTTGCGCCGATTTCGGTGAAACCGGAACCACAACGCCTCCCGGAAGAATTCCCTTCCGTGCGTTGTTGTCCGGTACGAGCGTCACGGTGCTGATATGCAGGTTCTGGCGAAATCCTTCATAGTTTGCAAAGAGAAAAGAACGGTTGTGGACGAGCGGACCGCCCGCCGAAGCGCCGAATTGATTCCGCTGAAAGCCGGGAACCGAGCCCTGATCGAAGAAATTACGGGCGTCGAAGTAACTGTTTCGCAGGAACTCGTAAGCTGAGCCGTGAAACTCATTGGTGCCGGATCGGTCGACAATCAGAACCTGTGCTCCAGGGCGCTTGCCGTATTGCGCACCATAGAAATCGATTAGAACGTTGAACTCCCGGATGGCATCAACGCCCAGCAACTCACCGCTGGTGCCGCCGGGTGTCATATTGATTTCGGCAGAGCCTGTGTACTCGACACCGTCAAGCAGGAAGAGATTCTCCTGCGGGCGCCGCCCGGCGGCCGCAAACATGTTGCCCACCGCCGAATTGGAAATGCCCGGCGTCGCATTGTTCTTCTCGTTTGTAAAATTGACGATCTCCGGATTGAGCGTGAGTAATTGGTCATAGCTACGGCCGTTTAACGGAAGCTCACGAATTTGCATACCGGAAACCAGGCCGGACGTTTGGTCGACGGCGGGCGAAATGAGAGCCGGCGCTTCAGTAACGGTGACTTGCTCGGAGCGGTTCCCAAGCTCGAGCGGCATATCCACCACCACCGCTTGATTCACTTCGAGACCGATGCCCTTTCGCCCCGCAGCTTTGAATCCGCTTTTCTGGACGTTAAGCTCGTACGTCCCGGCCGGGAGCTGCACGAAGGCGTAATAGCCGTTCGAATTACTCTCGGCACGCCGCGAAGCACCATTCTCCGTATCCGTCAGCGTCACGGACGCATTGCCGACTGTGGCGCCGGTGGAATCCAGGATTGTGCCGGAAATCGCCGATGTCTCCTGGGCGTATGCGGCCAGAGTAAAACACAAAAGAAGAACGCAGAACCTGCTTGGGCCGGTCATGGGGCGCT
The DNA here is from genome assembly GCA_019233375.1 of Acidobacteriaceae bacterium. GTDB lineage: Bacteria > Acidobacteriota > Terriglobia > Bryobacterales > Bryobacteraceae > Bog-105. Next base: position 8,861 of record JAFAMM010000262.1, on the reverse strand, counting down.
CCCGTATTGTCATTTATGCAAGACTATTGTCCAGGATAAAGGACACCGATTCTTTGAAGCAGAAGCAGGCTCGATCATCGGAAGCAATGCGGACACGTTTGAAGGAGCTTCGACAGGCGCGCGGGTTGACGGCGGCTGATTTGGCAAGCAAGTGCGGCGTTCGCCGGCAGACGATCTATGCGATAGAAGACGGCATATACATTCCCAATACTTTGATTGCAGTCGCGCTGGCGCGGGCGCTAGACAGCAGTGTCGAAGAGATCTTCTCAATCGAACAGGCCGGTCCTTGCCATACGGTGGAGGCTGAGTTGGCTTTTAACACCCGCAAGCCTGGTCTGGAGAGTCAACTCGTTCAGATCTTCGAGCGGGAAAAGCGGCTTTTTGCCGTGCCTGCGCAGCCAAACTCGAGCTTCCTACCGCATGTTGACGGCGTCATTCAGCGGCGATCAGGCAGAAGAGTCAGCATCAAGCTGAATGCCGGTAGCAGGAACGGAAGACCGTCCGTTATCATTGCGGGCTGTGACCCGGCTCTCTCAATCCTCGAAGAGCAAGCGGAAGCAGCCGGGTTGCGGATCGGCCTGATAAGCTGCGGCAGCCGCAAAGCGCTTGAGCTGTTGCGGCGCGGAACGGTCGATATAGCTGGATCTCATTTGTTCGATGCCGCAAGCGGCGAATACAACGTTCCGATTGTGAAACGAACCTTCGAGCACGGTGCAACCGGTATTGTTCACTTTGCCTCCTGGCAGGCGGGTATGTTGACTCGCAAAAACGTGAGGAAGTTCCCGCGCGCGGTCGCGGACCTGGGAACGGCCGACTTCCAAATTGTAAACAGGGAACCTGGATCCGGCAGCCGCGCATTGCTCGACGAGAGCTTACGGCGCGCCCACATCCAGGCAAAACGGATTCCTGGCTATAGTCGCGTCGTGTCCGGACACATGGCGGCCGCGTTTGCCGTCGCGAGCGGCCATGCCGATGCCTGCGTGGCTACGAGTTCTGTAGCGCGCTGCTACGCACTGAATTTCGTTCCGTTGCGGCAGGAGCGCTTCGACCTTGTATTCCTGCGTACGTTCGCGGCCTCCGTCACGGGGAAAAGACTGCTTGACACATTGAACAAGCTCGAACTGAGGCGGCAATTAGGCGAACTTGCCGGATACGAAACCGCTGAAACCGGCAAGCAGTTGCTGTAGCAGCTCCCAATGCCGTGGCCCATGCTAAGACGATCTCGTGGTTGGGAGATATACTGAAGCCATTCCCGGGCCGATTCCAAGTTGATGAGTTTCCGGACTTCGCAACAGAAACGGGATATGGCTACATCCACCTCTCTGACGGAACAAACGAACCCAGGCGTTTTCGGAGGTTACCAGCTGGGTGAGGCTTATGACGAGATGTTCCGGGCAAACGGGCGCCCGCGACCGCATTATCGCGCTCTGTATTCCCGGCTTTTGAGCCTTCCGCGTGAAGAACTGCGGCGCCACAAGCAGGAGGCGGATCTTTCATTCTTCAATCAGGGAATCACCTTTACCGTATACGGACGCGAGGAGGGAACCGAGCGCATTTTTCCGCACGATCTGCTGCCGCGCATTATTCCGAACAGTGAATGGGAAAGGGTCGAGCGTGGCTTAACACAGCGCATCACCGCATTGAACGCGTTCCTGAAAGATATCTATCACGAAAGAAAGATTCTGAAGGACGGCTGCATACCCGGGGAAATTATTTATACCTGCAAACACTTCAGGCGGCAGATGCGCGGCGTGAAGGTTCCGCGGGACGTCTACGTCAGCGTTTGCGGCACCGACTTGATACGTCTGCCGGACGGCTCCTTTGTCGTGCTCGAAGACAACCTGCGCGTACCGAGCGGCGTTTCGTACATGCTCACCAGCCGGAAGGTGATGAAGCAGATTTTCCCTTTGATGTTTCGGAAATGCGGCGTGCGCCCCATCGAGCACTACAGCCAGGCGTTGCTGTCCACCCTGAGATCATTGGCGCCGGAAGGCCGCTCCAATACAACGATCGTGCTGCTAACCCCGGGCGTGTACAACTCTGCCTATTTCGAGCATGCCTACCTTGCGCGGCAAATGGGCATCGAACTCGTCGAAGGGAGAGACCTGGTCGTGCATGAGGATATGGTCTACATGCGCACCACCTCCGGTCTGCAACGGGTCGATGTGATTTACCGCCGCGTGGATGATGATTTCCTGGATCCGCTGGCGTTTCGTCCTGATTCTTCGCTGGGCGCGGCGGGCCTCTTCAGCGCGTACCGCGCGGGAAATGTGGTCCTGGCGAACGCCATGGGCACGGGCGTTGCAGACGACAAAGCGATCTACGCGTATGTCCCGAAAATCATCAAATATTACCTCGACCAGGAGCCGATCCTTAATAACGTCGAGACGCTGCTCATGACGGATGAGTCAGCGCGGCAGCACGTTTGCCAGAATCTGCAACGTTACGTGGTGAAAGCCGTCGGTGAATCCGGCGGCTACGGCATGCTGATCGGACCGCACAGTACAGCCGCTCTACGCGAGGAGTTCCGCGCGCGCATCGAGCGCGAACCGCGCAACTATATCGCACAGCCGACGCTTAACCTCTCGACAGCGCCTTGCTTCGTCGATAACGGCCGCATAGAGCCCAGGCATGTCGACCTGCGTCCGTACGTGCTTTTCGGGGAGAAAGTCACGATCGTTCCCGGAGGACTGACGCGCGTCGCGCTGCAGAAGGGATCACTGGTAGTGAATTCCTCTCAAGGCGGCGGTTCTAAAGATACCTGGGTCCTGCAGAGCTGAGGAGCGGACACTTTGCTTTCGCGTGTCGCGGATAGCGTTTACTGGATGAGCCGGTATTTCGAACGTGCAGACCACTGCGCCCGGGTACTGGACGCGACGTACAACTTGATGCTGAATCCGTCGAAACCAACCACCGATCAGCGCTGGCAGAGAATCACAGCGAGATTGGGGCTCGGCAATGAAACCATGGATCTCGACCCGCAAACCGCGATGGTTAGGCTGCTGTGCGACGTAACCAACCGGTCTTCCATTGTCTCGTGCATCGCGAGCGCGCGTGAAAACGCGAGCCAGGTGAGAGAGCAGATCAGCTCCGAAATGTGGGAGAAGCTGAATCAGCTTTATCATGAAGTCACGCACGCCGCTGCATCTATGGAGAGAGATGCGGAACCGCTGCGGCTGTTCGCTGTCATTCGCGAGGGCTCGTACCAATTCAATGGCGTCACAGACGCCACTATGAACCACGGCGAAGCATGGCAGTTCGTTCAGTTCGGAAAGTATATGGAGCGTGGCTGCGCGTTACCGGCGCTGCTGGATGCCGTATTTTCATTGGCGAGCGGCGCTGACGATCTCGATTGGGTCGGCTTGCTGGCAAGCTGTTCCGCTTTTGAGGCGTATTGCAAAGTCTACACTGCTGATCTGAAGCCGGAGCGTGTGGCCGAATTCCTGCTACTGCATTCCGAGTTCCCATACACCGTTCGCTACGCGATCGAGCAGATGCACGCGGCGCTTGATTCCATCGCGCGCATGGTATCCGTTCGAAAAGCAGGCCAGATGGAACGCATCGTGGGACGGCTGCGCTCTTCGCTTGCATACGCACAAATCGACGACATCATCTCGCGCGATTTTCATCGTTTCCTGAACAGCATCATTGAGCAGTGCCACAGCCTGCATGTGGCGGCACACGAATTGTATATCGAGTATCCGATCGAATCGGCATTTGAGGCCTAATGTTCTACGCTATCCGCCATTTCACTCGTTACCGTTACAGCAGGCCGGTGTGGCAGAGCGTCATGGAAGTGCGGATGCACCCGCGCAGCGAAAACTCGCAGCGCTGCTTCACTTTCCAGTTATCAGTCAGCCCGCGTGCACGGATCTTCTCGCACACTGACCATCTCGGAAATATCATCCATCATTTCGATATACCGGAGCAGCATGAACAGCTGACCATTATCGCCGATGCCCTGGTGGATGTAGATTCGCCAGCGCCTCTTCCAGACTCACTGGGAGAACATAGCTGGAAGGAATTGGATGAGTTGATCGAGCGAGAGGACTACTGGGATATGCTCATGCCCAGCCATTTCGCCAGGACTTCCCCGGAACTTGAGGCATTCGGGCGCGAGATCGGAGTGAGCAACCGCGACGGCCGCGATCCGCTGGAACTTCTCCGCCAGCTCAATTCGGATCTGTACCGAAGTTTTGAGTACGTGAAGGCAAGCACATCGGTGGATTCGCCCATAGAAGATGCGCTGACCGCTCGTCAGGGCGTTTGCCAGGATTTCGCTCATATCATGATTGCGCTGGTCCGGAACCTCCGTATACCTTCCCGATATGTGAGCGGATATCTGCATCACGATTCTGAACATGTCGACCGCTCCGCCGAAGGGGCGACGCATGCCTGGGTGGAGGCGCTGCTGCCAGGCTTGGGCTGGATAGGCTTCGATCCGACCAACAATCTGCTGGCCGGCGAACGGCACATCCGGACAGCGATTGGCCGCGATTACGCGGATGTCCCTCCGACAAAAGGAATCATGAAAGGCCGGGCAAAAACCGATCTGCAGGTGCGCGTGCGGGTCAGCCAATCGGAGGCGGTGCTCCCCCCCGACCAGGAATTCGCGGCAGACGAAGAGTGGTCGCAATTTCTCGCAACGGACCATGAGGCTGAGCTACGCGCCCAACAGCAGCAACAGCAGTGACGTTCGGGTTAGAGACGCCCGGTGCGCAAGAAAAGCTCGTATTCGCGCTCGATAGCATCCAAAACCAGACGCTCCCGCTTGCTTTCGCGGCGGCGTTCTACCCATTCAAATCCGACGATCAGTACGGCGAAGGTGACAGCAATCCCCAGCAACAGATTGCCCAGATCCGGCAGGTGCATTGCCAACGCCTGTCTCCGCCCCTCTATTGTCTTATCATTTTGCACACCTGTGGCGGTCGCCAAATCAGACTTCCTTCAGAACTTTGAACAGTCCATCCATGGACTCTACGCTCGATTGATACGGATCGTGCTGCGCGTTCTTATAGTGCGTTTCAAGAGACATGGTTTGCGAATAGTTCATCTTCTTCAGCGCGCGAAACTGGCCAAGGAAATCAATGTCCCCGCCGCCGACAGGCCGCCATGTCTTCCCCATCGCGTCTTTGAGATGAATGTGGCCGATCCGGCTGTGATCGAACGCATCCCATCCTTTTGGGAAGGGCTGCTCGCCCGCCACAAAGCAATTGCCGGGATCCCAGTTGAGCTGGAGCAGCTTTTCTGGAATGGCCTTCAGGAGCTGGCTGCTTTCAGTTCCCGTTGCAACGTTGCAGCTGAACTCGTTTTCGACCAGCAGAATGATCCTCATCTGCTCTGCAACATCCAGCGCCTTTTGCAGATTTTCAATGATCTGGGGGAACACCGAGTCGGGCCTTGCGACCCGCAAGAAAGTAAAGATTCGGACCTTATCGGTTCCGAGGGCATGTGCCGCGTCCGCCGCCCGTTTCAGCTCATCCAATTGCGCGCCAAACTGCCCCTCGCTGGCATTTAATTCCTGGGCAGATGCGTCAATCGGAGTGGTTCCAGGCAAGGCGTCTTTGTAGACCGCTGAATCGAGTACTGAAATCTGCACGCCCGCATCGTCCAACTCCTTCTTGATCTGCTTCAGCTGTGCTGGAGTAGCGGCCTTGTAAACGTAACGGGATTTTCCATCAAGCTTCACGTCGCGAATTTCGGCCCACTTCAGACCGTATTTCGGGAAAAAAGTCGAAAGCGTTCGCTGCAGATCAGGATCCACTTCGTCCGTAATGATGCCAAGCTTCCAGGGATAATCGAACGGCCCAGCAGAGCCGAAAGCGCCGGAAAGCGAGAGCGCAGCTAAACTGCTCAAACGCGCAAATTCACGTCGATTCATAGTTCTGCAGTTTCGTTCAATATCGCCTGAACGCCTAGATTGGCGAGTTCGATGTCCTCTATCTGCGGAAGACCGCTGACGGCAACGGAACCAATCACTTTTCCATCTTTCCACACCGGAACACCACCGCCCCACCCGACAAAACGCGGATCGCCGAAATAAGCGATGTCAAACCCTTTCTCGGGATGACGCGCGGATTCGCCGATGTCTTTCGTTGCTTTGCGTTCTCGCGCTGCGCTCCACGCCTTGTTCATGGCGATCGCAATGGACGAAAGCGGCGCTCCGTCAAGACGGGCGAAAGCGATCAGTTCGCCGTGATCATCGGCCACGGCGATGACACCAGCCTTGCCGCGGCGCATCATCTCGGCCGACAACTGTTCTACAACGCGCCTCGCCTCGGAATAGGCTATTGTCGTTTGGGCGATCATGATGCGCTATGACGTCGTCTGCTCTCCAATCGCAAGCACGAAATACTGCGCAGCGGTGTCTCCGACACTGCGCAACCCATGTTCCTCGTTCGACAAAATATAGATAACTGATCCAGGACCGGCAGTGCTGGTTTTTCCAGAGATAGTCGCCTCGAGTTTCCCCTGCTGCACCATCATCATTTCTTCGTGGACATGATGGTGTGGCGGATGAGGCATCTCGCCTGGCGGCATCGTCGTAATATGCAGGTCGATGGGAACGCCGTCATGTGTCACACCCTTGAATACCTGCCGGAACTCCGCATGAGTCTTTGGATCGACTCTGACAGGCAAATCCTGAAAAGAAAAGCAGCGCGAGGGCAGTGCGGCACCTGTTGAATGATTCGCACCGGTCAGCAACGCCCAGAATGCATTTAGTTCCCGGCGAGTAAGGTCCATGCGGTTTCTGTGTCCGATTATTTCACGCGCTCGACGGACACCGCATCGAACTCCGCATCGCAGCCGTGTGCATCGCTGGCACGCGCCTCAATTTCGTGCCGGCCAGGGGGAACGTTGGAGAGATCCAGCACGGCCCCCCAACCCTTGTCTTTCATCGAAAACTGCGGGTAAAGAGTGTCGACGTCAGGCCGGAGGATCGATGGCCGGGTGGAACCCACCCCTTTACCGTCGATGAACAGCGAGACACGTTCAACAGGCGCTTTTGCCGCGACCCAGCCCGCAGCGTCAGCAGCATTCAACACTCGAGCGCCCGCACTCGGTTCATCAATGCGGCCAAAGGGCATCGAACGGCAAAGAGGGGTATGTTTGGTAAGCCGCATGGTCCAACCGGCCGGTACGATCGGGATGGTGACCACAGTTCCCGGCGCGGCCGAAGCGAATTTGGCTGCATACTGCTGGAAGCCAAGATCGGGATACGCAGGATACACCCAATCCTGCCCGATACCGTAGAGCATGAGGAGCAATGCCGCGCCAGCCAGGATCCGAATCAGCCGCGTGCCGCTCGTCGTCGCACACCAGACAAGTGCCCAGACGAATCCGACCATGGGAAAAAACCAGTAGCGGATACCCGGAGTATCAACCAGCACTTTCCACTGCGGAATGGTCATGCTCATCATGGGGTTCCGCAGTCCAGCCGCGAAGATGAGGAACGCGAAAGCAAGGAAAAGCTTCCACTCCGGACGTGCTTTGCTGATGCAATAAACGACAACCGCCGTTCCGAGGACCGCTACCGCAGCAAGCAGTCTGAAGGACAAGTGGGTATTGTTGAATGCACTTCCGCCAAGCAGCGCGCCAAGGTAGACCTGTCCCGCTAACAATCTCACAAAAAGCTCAGGACTTGCGCCGAGGCCGACGCGAGGCCGCGTCGCCGCCGCGCTTTGCACAATGGCAGACAATTGAATAAGCGCGCCGATCCCTACTATGCCTACGATGATCATGCGCCACCGATCCCGCCTCAGAAACCAGAACACGATGGCGATACAGAGCAGCACCAGGCTAAACGGGCCGGTTACGCCGCTTAACAGGATAACGCCGGCATCGAACATCCTCCACCATACGTTCGGGGGCACTGTTCCCAGCACCACAAGGCAAGCCAGCAGTGCAAGATGCCACTGACCCTCGACTATAGCGGCGTTCAGCTCAAAGCTGTTGGGCAGCCCGACATACAGAATCGCCATGAGAGAACGGACAAACAGCGGAGCCCAATTCCTGCAACGGGTGGAAAGAAGCATGTTCACCGGCAGCACCTGCACGGTGATGCCTACCAAGTTCATCAGCAGCGGCGCAAACCGGAACGGAACGAGAAGCGCAATCGCGGAGACCAGCTTCGGCAGTGTTTGAAAGTACCCGTGCTCCGGGCGGGTAAGCGCGCTCACCCAACCGAGCATGTAAGCTTCGGGGAACCAGATTCCGCCATCCTCGCCGAAAAACTGCGGGTTCAGTACCGCATCTGGCCGGCGTGAGATCACCAAAACCACCGCGGCCAAGAACACTGCCACCTGCAATTCCCAGCTGAGTCCTTCGGGCGGGGGCGCCTTGGCGCGGCGCGCTTCAAATACAAACCGTTTAGGAGCAGGCGCCGCTGACTGCGCAGCCGGGTTCGACTTACTGACGGACATTCAACTTTTCAGTTTACGGCTTGGCGCCATTGACGGCGCTTAGGAACGCATCGAAGGAGGTCAGCTTTTCAAAGTCGTCGGGCTCGAACTGGGTCCCGAATTCCTCCTCGACAACGGCCGTGAGAGTGACCGTGGCAACTGAGTCCCAGCCTGCGACGCCTTGTGCCGTCGCGTGCGCCGCTTCGCTCCCACTCAGGTCCGGAAACACAGCCTGGAGACAATGGATAAGACGTTCACGAATTTCGGGCATACAATTATCAGCTTCTATTTTGAAAGAGAGCCAGACGCGGCCTCTGCCGCGGAACTCCTTTGCACCGCCTGCTTGGCGCGATCGAGAGATCGTGGTGGAGGGCACCGGAGTATCCATACGGTGGTGATTTGCAATCCACCAGCCGCTGTCCGACCCCGAGACGGCCAGCGAATGAATAGGATGGAAGC
>JAFAMM010000218.1 GCA_019233375.1 Acidobacteriaceae bacterium | reverse complement strand
CGCCGGACGATCCACCGCGCGAGCAAGCATACCGCCTGCTTAAGGAAGCAAACGGTATTTAAATTCCGGCAGGCGTCAGGTTTTTTTACCGGCGCCTGCTTTTATCCTCTGCATCTGTATCGTCCGCTCGCGGGCACGCAATTAGCCGGCGCGCCGCAGGCTCACTGAGATGAATCTCGCCGAGGCGTTCAATTTCAGTGTTCAGGCGCTTGGCGCAAACCGCGTCCGCACATTCCTTACCGCGCTGGGGCCCATGATCGGCAACGCCTCGGTCATTCTGGTCGTCACCATCTCGCTAGCCGGCAAGGATTTGATTCTCGATCAAATTCGCGGGCTCGGCTCTAACCTGGTATTCGCCTCATATCAGGTCGGTGGTCAGAATGCCGCACAAGTGCAAGCCGATTTCGTAAAACTTTCTGATGTCCGCGCATTGGAACAGCAACTCGGCAATCAGATTGTGGCGGCAGCGCCCGTGATCAACAGCAACACGCAGATTGTTGTGAACGGGAAGATTCGCGAAGTGACGCTGGACGGTGTGGACGAACAGTATCCGCATGTCCGTAACATAGTCGTGCTCAGCGGGCGGATCTTTGACCAGAGCGATGTGGCGCTGCGCGAGCATGTGGCGGTGTTAAGCGACAAGCTCGCCATTCGCATGTACGGCAGTCTCGATGCTGCGCTTGGTCAGACGATGAAGATCAACCAGCTGCAGTTCCGGGTTATCGGCACTTTCCGCGAGAAGACCAGCACCTTCAATGAAGGCGAAATCACCGATGAAACAATCCTGATTCCGATCACGGTCATGAAGTATTTTGTGCCCTTCGAGAGGATCGAGCCTGTTTACCTCCGTGTCCGCAATGCGGCCGACGTACCCACCGTCACGAAGGAAGTCAACGAAATCCTCATGACCCGGCACAGGGCCGGCGCCACCTACAATGTGCAGAACCTGACCGCAATTCTGGAGACTGCCGAGCAGATCGCGACGGTTCTGACAATCGTCCTGATCATTGTGTCGGCTATTGCGCTTGTGATCTCGGGCATCGGCATCATGAACATCATGTTGGTCACGGTTACGGAGCGAACACGCGAGATTGGGTTGAGAATGGCGGTGGGCGCCTCGCGCAAGGAGGTAATGGTGCAATTTCTTGTTGAATCGCTGCTGATCAGCCTTTGCGGCGGTGCGGTCGGCATCGTTCTCGGCCTTGCATTACCGTTGAGCATTCGTCTTTTTACCAGTCAGATCAGCGTGCCGATTTCGCCCATCTCCATTCTGGTCGCGTTCGCTGTTTCCTTCACAGTCGGCGTCGGCTTCGGCTTGCTGCCTGCGCGCAGAGCGTCACAGCTCAACCCGACCGATGCGCTCCGGTACGAATAAGTTCTGGTCGTTTCAGGAGCGCAAAAAAGGAATTCGGGGTACACGGACGTGAATCGTAAAGGCGCCGAAGCGCGCATCTGCGCTTCGGCAACGAACCCTGTGGAGGATGATCATTGATGGATTTTAAAGAGTACACGACAACTGAGCCGCGCGCCGGCGCGCGCCCGGAACATCGCGAGGGACCGGTAGCCCGCAGCATCGAACAGCAAACGGCGAAGCTTCCGTCCGACCTTTGGCTTTGGGCGGCCTTCGCTTCTATCGGCACCTCGCTTCTTTTCCAGATAACTGGCGATGAGAAAAAGGCGACCTTCGTCGGTCACTGGGCTCCCACATTTCTCGCCCTTGGCATCTACAACAAATTAGTGAAGCTGCACGGTTCAGAAGGTGTTTAGGGGACAGCACTGCGAGAGGTTATGAGGCGCGGCGCCCGACAGGCCAGGCCGCGCCTGTTCTGAACATTTCCGGGGCTGCCCTACACTGGGGGATAGCAATGAGCAAACAATATCCTTCGCCCCCGGAAATGAAGATCGACATATCGAAAAACTATCGCGCGACCCTCGACACCTCGCGCGGCCCCATCGTGTGCGATCTCTTTGCCAAGGATGCGCCCAAGACCGTTAACAACTTCGTGTTTCTGGCGCGCGATGGATTCTACGACGGCACGACCTTTCACCGCGTGATCGCTGACTTTATGGTGCAGGGCGGTGATCCGACGGGCACGGGTCGCGGCGGTCCCGGCTACCGCTTCGAAGATGAGACCAAAGGCAATCCGCACAAGCATCAGGTTGGGTCTTTGTCGATGGCGAATGCGGGCCCCAACACGAACGGCAGCCAGTTCTTCATCACCCATGTTGTGACCAACTGGCTCGACGGGAAGCACACCGTCTTTGGCCAGGTCCGCAGCGGGCAGGAGATTGTCGATTCTATCCGCCAGGGCGATTCGCTGAAGTCGGTGCGCATCGAGGAGTCGTAGGAACGGGATTGATGACTCGCGATCAGGCTTGGCAGGTTGTCTGCGAGTTCGTGCAAAGTGATAGTCTGCGGCGGCACATGCTCGGTGTAGAAGCCTGCATGGTGTCCTATGCAGACAAGTTCGGCGAGGACCGCGAACGGTGGGCCGTCACTGCGCTGCTGCACGATTTCGACTGGGAAATTCATCCGGCGGCGCCGGACCACCCAGTGAAGGGCGAGGCGATTTTGGCCGAGCGAGGCGTGGATGAAGAGATTCGGCGCGCGATCCTGTCGCATGCGAATTACAGCGGTGTTCCACGGGTTTCGCTCCTTGAGCGTTCACTCTTCGCCTGCGATGAGTTGAGCGGCTTTCTGGCGGCTTGCGCTTATGTGAAGCCGGGGCGGAGTATCCATGAGGTGGATGTACCCTCAGTGAAACGCAAGCTGAAGGACAAGGCATTCGCGCGCAACGTTAACCGCGGCGATATCTTCAGCGGCGCAGAGCAACTCGGCATCCCGCTTGAAGAGCATATTGCGTTTTGCGTCGAGGCGAT
>JAFAMM010000097.1 GCA_019233375.1 Acidobacteriaceae bacterium | reverse complement strand
ACAACAGCGCCGCCTATGAAGCTGCCAGGCGCGCTCTTGGATCGGCGGCTGATCGTGACTTCCGCATCGTGGAAGGAGTGTGACACGCATACTTTTGCTTGATCGAAGCGGCATTGGAAGGTAGCGAGGACCGGTCCCGCACTTGCGGCAACTACTTGGCCCCTGGTCATGCCGCCGATTCGTACGTGCGCCCAAAGACACGACCGCGCGGAAGCCTTTGGCCCAACCTCACCTTCCGCAAGGGTATGTTCTTAAACAATCTTGAGGTGTCACTAGTGGTTCGATTCTCGGAATCGATGTTCAGCAGCAACAAAGCGTCGCCCACGCAAGCACTCTTTTGAGGAACTCGCGCAAAACGGTCGCGGGGTTGAGCGCGCCACCCGAAGAGCCAGAGAGTTCCTTTGCTGTCTGGCGGCGCGCATCCGCGCCCTTTGCGCTCCTGAGCAGCACGTCCATCCTCGCCGCGCCATACTTTCCGTCACTTGACGATTGGCAGGACGATATGAGACGGCAACTTGGGCGAGCAGTAAATGCGCTGAGTTGCGACCTGAAAATCCTCTGCGCTTGCCTGATAGATGCTTGGCACGAATTTCTGAGGGTTGCGATCGATGACCGGAAACCACGTGGACTGAATTTGAACCATCATGCGGTGGCCCCTTAGAAACACGTGGTCGTGGTCGCGCAACGGTATATTGAACTGCGTGGGCTCGTTTGCAACTAGCGGCTGGGGCGTTTCATAGCTCTCGTTGAAGCGCCCGCGCCGCACCTCCATGGCGATGGGCAATTCGTAGCCGTCGAGTGATTGCGCATATTCGCCCGGCTTGGGTCCAGTCTCGGCATTCCAGTTATTCTTCTGAGCATTTTCCGGGTAGACGTCGATCAGCTTGACAATGAAATCGCTGTCGGTGCCCGACGTGGAGGCATACAACACGGCCGAGAGCGGACCGCTGACATTAACGTCGTGATCGAGTGGGGCGCTTACGAACGTTACAACATCCGGGCGGCTTTCGACAAAGCGTTGATCAGCGACTTCCCAGGTTTGCCAATCGCCTCCCGGATAGGTGGGCGAGATGGGCCGCCGGCGGTAGGGAACGGGCTTCGCCGGATCGGACTCGTACTGGACATATTCGGGCGCGGTCCCGGCGGATCCAGGAGCGTTGAAATCAAGAGTGCCGTCTGAGTGCAGATACAAACCGGTCGATTTCGAACCCGGCGGCGGCCAGCTTCCGTAGCTTCGCCAAGTGTTCGAACCGGTTTGGAATGTCGTTGCTTTCCAGGTGAATTTCGAGCCCTCTCCCTGCAGATAGTACCGGAAGAACGGCGTCTGCAAGTTCTGCTGGAATTCGAGCGCTGTGTCGTGACTTCCGAACGGGATGATGCCAATTTGGGTGGCGGAGGCAGCTTGCCATTGGCCGTGAAACCATGGACCCGCCACCATGAAGTTGTCGTTCTCCGGATCGTTTTGCTCGGCGGCACGAAAGATTTGCCACGGACCCCAAGGATCCTCCTGATCCCAAAAGCCGGCGACATTCAGATTTGGAACGGAACTCGAGTGAAGCTGGTTCACCCACGCTTCTCTGCGCCAGAACTCATCGTAATTCGGGTGCTCGATTATCTGGTTCCAGAAAGGAATCGATCCGTGCAGGAACTTATTATTGATTGCGGAGAGCGGACCCGCATTCAAATACCATTGATACGTGTCATAAGTATCGAACTCGAAATGTTTATTTGAATTCTTGTCGCCCTGCGTGAGCACCGAGTACTCAACCGCATAGCTTTCGCGGAGAGCGCCGTAGCGGTGCATATCGTCATTCATCCACTGGTCCACGGGCGCCGCCTGCTCGGAAATCGCTTTAAGCGCAGGATGTGGATGGAGGAGGGTCATGGCGGCGGTGAGGCCGTCGTAGGAGACGCCCCGGATCCCGACGCGGCCATTGTTGCCACGCACATTTTTCACGAGCCAGTCGATGGTGTCATATGCATCCGTGGTCTCATTCACGGCGTTCGGGTCCGTGAGATCGACCCAGGATGAAAGCTTGAATGTGCCCTCCGATTTGAAGCGGCCACGCAAGTTTTGGGCCACAAAAACATACTGGTTCGAAGTCGCTAAAACAGCACGGGACGGAAGCGGATTGGGAGGCGGCTTGTCCGGCACGCCGTAAGGCGTGCGCTCGAGCAGAATTGCGAGCCGCCCCGCGGGCTTCAGTGGTGTCATGAGAACGGTCTGAAGGCGAACGCCGTCACGCATCGGAATCATGACTTCCTGCAGTTTGTAATTCGACGTTTCTTGGTTCTCATTACGGGTTTGAGATGCCACCAGCAGGAAAGACACGCCGGCGGCGAGCACAACACTGAATCTGCGCAATGGCACACCTAATTATGCTTGATATTTACAGCGAGTGCGTTGACCAAAACGCTCCATCACCGCACGAGTCGCGAACGGTTTCCCGCGAGTAAGTATGAATTTCGATCTCATTCGGATGGATCACGCGCCGGGTAAAGAGAGCGCTTTCACGAGATCGTAGAGAAAAGTCTGCCCTTCATAGAAGGACCGCACCAGGATGCGCTCATCCCGTCCATGTGCGCGGTTATCATCGCGCTCATAGAAGAAGCCTTGCACACCGTAAGTAGGTATGCCCGCGCTACGCAGGTACAGCCCGTCGGTCGCGCCCGTCAAGAGGACGGGAAGAACTGGAACGCCCGGCCAAAGATCGTCAGTGACGCGAGCAATAGTGTGCATCAAATGGGCATTGAGGGGCGACGCGGGGCCGCGAACCACTTCGTCCAGAACTTTGATGCTGACCTGTTCATCATTGAAGACTTTGGCCAGCGCTTCCTGGACGTATTCGACAGCATCTTCCGGCCGTACACGGCAATTAATCGTCGCGGCGGCTAGCTGAGGAAGTGCGTTTCTGGCGTGACCGCCTTCGATCTGCGTTGCTACGCAGGTAGTGCGCAGCATCGAGTTCCACATCGGTGAGGCAGCGGCTACATGCTCCATAGCCGGTTGCGAATCTGCCGCCACGCCCGCGAGTTCGGCAGCAATCGAGCCGGTTTCGATCTTCGATAGCTGGCCGAAGTACGCGCGTGTGACGTCGTCATTCTTCAGTGGAAAACCGAAATGCGACAGACGTTCGAGTGCGCCGGCAAGATGGTAGATGGCATTGTCCGGCACTGGCAAGGAACTGTGCCCGCCTTTGTTGTGTACCTCGAGGCGGAAGTTAACCACGTACTTCTCGGCAACCTGAACATCGTTTGCGATGCGCTTGCCTTGAAGCATTTCGCCGCGGCCGCCTTCATTTAGCGCAAGATCGGCGTCGATAAGCTCGCGGTGGTTCTTTAGAAGCCACGCCACGCCGTTGTAAGGCCCGCCGCCTTCCTCATCGGCGGTGAGAGCGACGATAATGTCGCGGTCCGGATGGAAATTTTCGCGTTTATAGCGAATCAGGTTCGCGATCCAAACGGCGGCCTGCGCTTTGTCGTCAGAGCTTCCGCGCCCATAGAAGTAGCCGTCTTTTTCGGTCAGCGTGAATGGATCCATGCTCCAGTCTTCACGCTTCGCCTCCACAACGTCTGTGTGCGCGAGCAGCAGGATAGGCTTGCGCGCGCCGCTCCCGTGATAGCGCACCACGAGGTTGGCTTTGGCGGGAGCCGCGCCTCCCACAAAGATGTCGCTATCCGGAAAGCCTTCGCTCTTGAGGCGCGCAGCAACAGCTTCAGCAACGGGCGTCGTGGCTCCGCTGCTGTACCCGGACTTGATTTCGACTATTTGTTTGTAAATTTCGCGGGCAAGCTGCTGGTCGCCGGCAGGCGGCATAAGCTCCGCCGCGGCCGATACGCCGAGAGTAAGGAGAAACAGGGCATAGCGCATTGTCAGTAGGATGGCATGCGCGGCACTACCTCTGCATAGCTTTCTCAAGCTCGGCAACACGTCTTTCGAGAGCGCGGATCGTACGAAGCATCTCGGGCAAGCGGTTGTATGCGGCGGAGGCGCGCAGCCAATCTTTGGAGTCAAAGGCGGGCGAACCGCTCACGACGGCGCCGGCCGGAACGTCGTGCCCAACGCCGGATTGCGCCCAGACGGTCGCGTTTTTGTGAATAGTCAGATGACCCGATGAGCCGGTCTGTCCCGCCATAATAACGTTTTCTTCGAGCACTGTGCTGCCGGCCAAGCCTGTTTGCGCACAGATGATGTTGTCCTCGCCCACTACACAGGCGTGCCCGATCTGGCACAGACTGTCAATTTTGGCCCCCCGTTTCACGCGCGTTTCGCCCAGCGTCGCACGGTCGATCGAAGTGAGAGTCTGAACTTCGACATCATCTTCGAGCACCGTGATGCCGGACTGAACGATTTTGTTCTGTCGGCCATCCCCCGACTTAGCGAAGCCGAAGCCGTCGCCGCCAATGACCGCCCCATTGTGCAGCGTCACGCGATGTCCTATGCGGCAGTACTCGCGGACGGACACGTGCGAATGAGCGGTGAAATCGTCTCCGATGGTGCACCCTTCATAGATGACCGCGTGTGGATAGAGAACGGCATGCGCGCCAATGACGGTGTGCTCACCGATAACAGCATACGCTCCGATCGACGGGTTGGGACCGATAATGGCGCCGGGCGCAATACTCGCAGTAGGGTGGATTCCGGGCGCTGGTCTTGGCGCTTGGTAGAACAGCGCGAGAGCGCGAGCGAAATCGAGGTACGGATTCGTCGAGACGAGCGTCGGCAGACCTTCGGCGGGCGCCGCCGCAATGATGGCGCTGGCGCGTGTGGACCTGACTCTCGGCGCGTAACGCATATTGGCGAGAAACGTGATCTCGCCGGGGCCCGCTTTTTCTAGCGTGGCGACGCCGGTTATGGCGAGGTGGGCGTCGCCGCTGAGTTCGCAGCCGAGCCGTTCCGCAAGTTGCCCGAGCAAAAAGGTGGGCATGAAGCACTCCGGATCAGGTTTCAGCAGCTACCGGGTTCCGCAACTCGCCAATGTTTTCGACTTTGACGATCACCTGCTCGCCGGCATGCAGATAGCGTGGCGGTTTACGCGCAAAGCCAACCCCGGCGGGCGTGCCTGTGGAAACGATGTCACCGGGCTCGAGAGTGAACACGCTCGAAAGAAACGCAATCAAGTCCGGAATTTTGAAGATCAACTCGCGCGTATTCGAATCCTGCATGACTTCCGGTTCCGCGCCGGGGCTTTCGATCTCAAGCTGAATTGCGAGGTCGTGAGGATCCGGGATTTCATCCTGCGTGACAATGCACGGGCCCATCGGCGCGAACGTATCGAACGTCTTGCCCATCAGCCATTGAGTTGTTGCCCGTTGATAATCGCGCGCACTGATATCGTTCACGATGGTGTAGCCGAAGACATGCTTCGCCCAATCCGCGGCTGGGATGTGACGCCCGCCGGTGCCGATGACAAAGGCGAACTCAGCTTCGAAATCCGGCGCCTTTGACACGCGGGGCAGCACGATGTTGTCACCCGGTCCGATGACGGCCGTTGAGAACTTGTTGAAGATGGTGGGCACTTTGGGGATTTCAGCACCGGTTTCGCGCGCATGGTCAAGGTAGTTCAGCCCGACGCAGATGAGCTTCGGCGGCCGCGGGATGGGAGCGAGCAGTTTGACGGCGCTAAGAGCGTGCGTAGAACTCGCGGGCGGCGAAGCCAGCAGTTGCCGAACCTTCTGCTGGCCGGCTTCGCCTGATTGAATCAGGTGCAGCAGCGACTGGAAGCCCGCAGCCGAAAGGTCGACGACGGAATTGTAGCCGGAGAGGACACCAGCCCGGGCGTGGCCTGCAAATTCAAACGTGACAAAGCGCATGCTTGTCATCTTATCGGGCGAACCTCTAACCAACGATCTCGCGTGTTCCAGCCTTCAGCATTCATCCGGCAACATTAAGCTTTGGCAGAAATGAAGGCCGACAGCCTAACGAATCCGAAATCCACTCGTCTAACGCGCTGACTTCCGGAAGGAGGCGACGGCCATGCCGTTTCGTGCCGTGCTGCGTTTATGTGCATCCGTTGGGCTGGTGGCAGCGGCTGCTGGCCAAACGGCTTCTCTGCCGGGGCAACATTCTCCCCCGTCACTTCAAATTTTGCCTCAGCGACCCGATCTAACGTTACTGGACGCGCCGAAACAGTGCTCGATTCCGCTGAAGTGGGCGAATGTTCAGAAGAGCAAGTCCGATCCACGAAGCGAGAAGTGGGTGGGCCCTCATCCGGAGAGAGTGGACCCGATCTATGCGCGGGCTCCTGCCCCAACGTGTACGTTTGATGAGGAAACAGGCATCGAAAAGAAGCAGTCAGCCGCAAGGCCGAAATAGGCGTATCAGGAGGTCCGCGTGCGGGCAATCTCGGGCGCTTCTTCGGGAAGCAACTGCAGTGATCGCTCCGGTTCGAGATAGTAGCGCGTCAGGCCTTCCTGCAGGATCTGCAGCGCCGCTAGAGGTGTGTCAGCGAAGCGGAACAGATTCAGGTCTGAAGACGCGATCATGCCGTATTTTACGAGTGCGTCGAAATTCAAAATTTCATTCCAGAACTGCGGGCCGTACAGCACGATGAGAATCTTGCTTTCGAGTTTCTGGGTTTGAGCGAGGGTTAGGATCTCGCACAGTTCATCGAGCGTGCCGAATCCGCCGGGGAACACTACTAGCGCCTTCGCCAGGTAGGCGAACCAGAACTTTCGCATGAAGAAGTAATGGAACTCAAACGATAGTTCTGGGGTGATGTACGGATTCGGTCGCTGCTCAAAGGGAAGTCCGATATTCAGGCCAATCGTCTTGCCCCCGGCTTCGCTGGCGCCGCGGTTAGCGGCTTCCATGATTCCGGGGCCGCCGCCTGAGCAGACAACGAATCTTCGGCGCGGCTCAGAGCAGCGCTCGGCCCGTTCACTCTCGGAGGCGGCCCATTGCGTCACCAGCCGTGCGAGTTCACGCGCTTCGTCGTAGTAGCGTCCGAGCGGGCCGTTTTCGTAGATGCGGGCGGAGCCGAAGAAGACGATCGTATCCTGGATCTTTTCCTCTTGGAAGTGCGCAAGCGGCCACAAATATTCCGACAGAATCCGCAATGGGCGCGAGTCGGGGCTTTGCAAGAATGCTTCCTCGCGGTACGCGACCGGGCGGCGCGTGGGCGAGTTTTCGCCGTTCGGCGATATGTCCAGATCTTCCGGTACTGCCAAATGTCGATTGTCGCACCCAGCGGCAGCCGCACACCACAAACCGATAAGAGGTGATCGAGGTGCTTGCTAGGAAAGGATGCCCCTCGCCGGCCCTATCTCTTGAGCTTCTCTTCCACCGCGGATGCGGTTGCTAAAATTCGGGCAATGGCCGGCCGCACCGTATTCACAGTCCTGGAGGAAACCACAGCGCGGTACGGCGATGCCATGGCTTTGTACCAGCCTATTGGCAGCAAAGCAGGGCGGCAATATCGCACTTATTCATGGAATGACTGGTTGCGCACTTCGCGCGAGATTGCGCTCGGCCTCCGGTCGCTAGGCCTCGCAAAGGGCGACATCGGCTGTATTCTGTCTGAAACCCGGGCCGAGTTCTACCTGGTTGATCTCGGGATCATGGGGGCCGGCGGCGTGGCGGCAGCGCTGTATACGGCATACCCCATGGATGAACTCGCGAAAAACATTCAGGCCTCGGAACCGAAGTTTCTTTTTGTCGAGGACGCCAAAACGCTTTCGTCGTTGTCGGCGGCGGTGGCCGCTGCAGACCAGCAGATGCCGCCAAACATTATCCTGATGACGGGCGAGCAGGCCGGGGCTCTCTCACTTGAGGCCTTGCAGGGACGCGGGCGCGAATTGCAGCAGCGCGATCCGGCCATAACTGAGCGGCTGGCTCAAGAGCTTTCGCCCGAAGACGCGGCCATTCTCTATCTCACATCCGGCGCCACTGGCGAGCCGAAGATGGGGCTGACCAGTCACGCCGCCGTGCTGGCAAACCTGGATCACGGACCCGTGGTGCTGCCGATTGGGCCGGAGGATTCCACGGTGGTTTTCCTGCCGTCCGCTCATATCGCCCAGCGGATTGTGCTCGAACTGGTACCGATGCGCATGGGGACGCCCGTCTGGTTTTCAGAGAGCCTCGCGCGCTTGCCCGCTGAGCTGAAATCCATACGGCCGACCATTTTCCTCGCCCCCCCGAGAGTTTGGGAACGCACTTACGCAACCATTCAAAACGAAATCAGAAAGCGTCCAACCGTCACTCGTAAAATGTTTCACGGCGCGCTCGGCCTTGGTCATGAGGCCGCCCGCTACCGCGAGCAGGGCAAGCCGCTGCCCGTCTGGATGACGCGGATGCTCAAAGTCGCCAACAGGCTGGTATTCTCCAAAGTGCGCGACCGGCTCGGCGGAAGGATACGGGTCGCAGCTTCGGGCGCCGCCCCTTTGGGCAAAGATCTTGCAGAGTTTTTTGCCGCGATCGGAATGCCTCTCATCGAAGGCTATGGGTTAACGGAGGCCGGCGTCATTTCTTTCAACCCGATTGACCGCCCGAAGCCCGGCAGCATCGGGAAGCTGCTGCCTGGGGTGGAAGCACGGCTGTCAGAGGACGGCGAACTGCAGGTACGGACACCTTGTATCTTTATGGGATATTTCAAAGATCCCGAAGCGACGCGGTCTGTCTTAAGTGAGGACGGCTGGTTCTCGACTGGTGATTTGGCCGATGTGGACGAGGACGGGTATTGGTACATCACCGGACGTAAGAAGGAGCTGATTGTTTCTTCAAACGGCAAGAAGATCTATCCGGCACGCATAGAAAATCTTTTCAAGCTGGAACCCGTGGTCAACCAGGTAGTTCTGATCGGCGACAAGAAGCCGTACGTGACAGCGATCCTGACATTGAACATGAATAACGTGCAGAGCCTGGCCGGCGCGGAACCAAATAACGGCCATTCGGGCGCAGCATTGGTCAATTCGGAGTCGGTCGCAAAGGCAGTCCGCGATGCCGTCTCCAGGGTGAACCAGCAACTTGCCGATTTCGAACGCATCCGGCGTTTCAAAATTCTGGATCGGGATTTCTCCATTGAGCATGGCGAACTCACACCTACTATGAAGATTCGTCGCGGGCGCGTGCTGGAAAATCATCGCGAACTGGTCAGTGAACTCTACCTTGGCCGGGAAGACGGCGAGTGAAGTCTTTCAGACGGGCGGGCCAGAGGTACTCTTGAGTTCTCAAATCCCTACATCTGGCGGGAAGCGGCCCTTCCGTCTGCTTCCTATTTTTCGCGACCGAATATGGGGGCGAACGAGTCTGGCTCCCTTTTTTCCTGGAACGCTCCGCAAAAATCCTGTCGGCGAAGTGTGGTTTACGTTCAATGACAATGAGACCTCCGAAGGCGGGCACCTCGGCGAAGTTCTCGCGGCGCGCCCGGATATTCTGGGCTCCGCGGCGGATTCGCGGCACCCAGGCATCTGCCCACTGCTCGTGAAGCTGCTGTTCACCACCGAGCGGCTCTCGGTACGGGTCCACCCGGACGACGAGTACGCTCGCCAGCGGCACAACAGCTTAGGCAAAACAGAGGCCTGGTACGTGATCGATTCCCAGGCTCCCGGAGAAATAGCGGTCGGATTCCGAGAGAAGCTGACCCCCGAACGGCTGCGAAGCGCGGCGAACTCTGGCGAAATAGAGAGCCTGCTCGAATGGCGCAAAGTGAAAGCCGGCGATGTAGTGTTCGTGCCTGCCGGAACGGTGCATGCCATCGGCGCGGGGTTGATCATCTGCGAAATTCAGGAAAACTCGGATGTCACATACCGCTTGTACGACTACGGGAGAGATCGGGAACTGCATCTTGATGACGGAGTGCAGGTTTCGTCGCTTGGTCCCCATCAGTATTCCGCACAGGCCGTGGCGCTTACACAAGGGCGGGAAGAACTCGCAGTCAGCGAGTATTTCCGCATCGAAAGGCTGCGTCCCAGCAGAAGCATGCATATCGGCGCCGGTACGCCGTATTATCTGCTGCTGATTTGCGTGGCAGGAACCGGGATGATGGACGCGCAGGCTGTCGAGGCCGGGCAGTGCTGGATGGTGCCGGCGGACAATTCCGAGATCGTTATAGACGCGCCCGGGTCCACATGGATCGCAACATACACGGCGCCTGAGCCGCTTGGCGGATTAAGAGTCGATTAGCCGGCTGTTTACAGTCGTCGCTCACACACTGCTGCGCGGAGGAGAAGCCCAACCTTGGCGAGCTTCGAGACACGCACGCGGCGACTCAATACGGCGTAGTTCGCTTCCTCGATTTTGTCGAGGAGCCGGAGGTAAATCGCCCTAAGCGCCCACAGCGAGCGGCGGCTCTTCGGCTCAATCAACTCGATCAGTGGCGCGGACTGATCGTAGTAATGCCGGGCACGCTGCGCCTCAAAGCGCATGAGCTCGCGAAAATTCTCATTTTCAAGACCTGTGCGGAGCTGTTCCGCGCTGACCCCGAAACGGTTTAGATCCGCAAGCGGAAGGTAGACCCGGCCCATAACGGCGTCTTCGCGAACGTCACGCAGAATGTTCGTCAACTGAAACGCCACCCCGCATTTTTCGGCGAGAAGCAGGGCCCGTGGAGAGCTGAAGCCGAAGATATGAATGATGGTCAAACCGACAACGGACGCGACGTGATAACAGTAGCGGTATAGCTCGGCAAAAGTCTGCATTTCGCGCGGTTCCACGTCAGACAGAATGCCGTCAATCATCTCGTGGAAGTAGCGATGGGGAATGGAATAGCGCTGAACGGTATCGGCGAACGCGGGCCAAACCGGATGAGCCGCGGACCTGACTTCGAGAGCGGCATTCAGTTCAAGACGCCAGAGTGCGATGCTGTGCTGAAGCGCGGAACGATCGGTCGTCGCCGGATCATCGCTCAAGTCATCACACTCACGCATGAATGCGTAAATGGCGCACATAGCGTCACGCTGCCGCTTTTCGAGCAGTAGAAAGGAGTAATAAAAGTTCTTCGCGCGCTGTTTTGCGACGCGGCGGCAGTACAAGTACGATTCCGCCACCGCTTCGGGATTCAGAACGGCAATAGTCGCCGAAGACATTGAAGAAGGATACCTAGTCTTTCCACTTTCGATATATGCGGCCGCCGTTCGAGAACATTGTAGTTCTGCAGCCGTATTTTCTGAAGAACTTTCATGCCTCCCCTACTGAAAA
>JAFAMM010000274.1 GCA_019233375.1 Acidobacteriaceae bacterium | reverse complement strand
TTGCCTGACTGGCTAATCGCGCTAAGTAAGTCACGCGGTAACCTACAAAGACACTCGCTTCAACGGAGCTCAGCTTGCCGCCGTTTTGGCGCTGCGCGGTTTCTGCCGGATCGGGCCATGCGCACATGCGTAGTGATGAAGACGAATGCGTCGCTAGGCCGGTCCGTGAACGTGAAGTGGTCAGCGATTGTGTACACCTCATACACGAACTCGTTAGCATCGGGACCCTCCATGAGGATCAACTGGCGTGCGGCCAAAGCGAGTTTTTGAATGTTTGGGCGGTAGCGCAGTAGAAGTTTGAGGTGCTCCGGATCGGCCGACCGCGGGCTCATCCGGTCAGTGTATCCCTACGTATTTCAGACATAGCTGCCCGCCGGGGGTGGTGTGAAACTGCACCCAGCATCCAGCCCGGTCCGCGGAATATCTAAGAGTTCTGCAAGCAAGGGTGTCAGATGCTTTTGCGATTCGCCGTTGCTGTTTTGCGGACATACTCCAATCTGAGAGTTCAACGGTCACGTCCATGGCATTCCGTTCGCCAGGCGTGTTACCCCGATAAACAGATCCCGCGCGATCCGCAAATAACCCGCCGTGCTCCGTGCTTTGATCTTGACGACAGGTAAGGCATCTTCAGGCCATCCCGAAGGACCACTCAGGCGTTTCTGAGGCGCCGAGTCCGACTCGTTCGCCACAACCTACCAGGTTTCAGCTTCGAGTCATCAATGCTCTGCTCTGGTCGCTCTCACGTCTTCCTCCGTTCCATCATCTTTTATTTCTTATTCACGCTCCTGATTGGTGTCGGGAAGGCCGCGCAGCCCGATAGCGATGCTGTCGAACCGGTCCCGCCGCCCGCCGCTCCGATATCTCACAATGCGGAGCGGGCACCTGACCGGGTCGGGCGCCGCGTTTGGATTGGAAGCATGGTCGCGATGCTCGCGGCCACGAGCTTTGATGCTGGAACCTCCTGGGGCAAGAGGGAAAGCAATGGTCTGCTGGCATCCTCGAACGGGAACTTCGCCTATACCGGCATTGAGATTAAGGCTGCTGTTGCTGCCGCGGTTTCAATCTCACAGATCCTGCTCCGCCGTCACAAGGATCTCCGGACCGCGTTTACCATCGGCAATTTCGCCGAAAGCGGGATCTTTACAGCCGCGGGCATTCACAATCTCGGCATTTCAGCCCCAGCCACCCCGCACAAGTAGCATGTCCTCCCATTTCGATACGCGCTAGCGCGGGTTAAGGTTCAAAAACGAGATCAGCCTTGTCCAGCGCTCGTCGCCCTTCAGAGCATCGAAATAGGGCTCGTGCATGATGTAGATCAAGTTGGTGTTCCGGTTCGCGTAGGCGCGTTCCAGGTAGTCCAGCGCCTCTGCTTTGCGGCCGAGGAGCGTTAGAAATCGCGCGATGTGATACTCGTCATGCGCAGGCCGCCGCTTCTCGCCGTCGAGGCGAGCTTTCCAATACCGAACCGCTCCTTGCTCGCCTGGACCAACATCGGGTAGAAGTCCATATTGCCCGTAGCCGTCCGCCTTTCGCCACGTCGCAGCCGCATTCTGAAAGTCATCCAGGTGCTCATACGCGTCCGCCATTTGAGCAAGGGCGTTGGTGTTGTGCGGGTCTAAGGCGAGCGTCTTTTTCGCCGCATCCACCGCTGCCTGAAACTGGCAGGCTTGCAAATAGTGCCAGCTTAGGTGAGCGTTGACCATAAAATTCAGAGGATCCAGCTCCAGCGCGCGTTCGCTCTCTCGAAGCGAATCGTCCAACCTGTTCGCAACTACCAGATAGTGGGAAAACCAATGATGGGCATCGGCATCGGAGGGGTTGAGCTCAATCGCGCGGCGGAACTCCTGCTCGGCCTTCGGCCAGTCCCAATTGAATACCAGCTCCACAATGGCCTTGCTTTTATGCGCGGTGGACAGATTGTCGTCGAGCGACAGCGCCCGATCCGCAGCCGTTTCAGCCAGTTTGAATGCGACTTCCGGGCGCATATCCCCGCCCCACGCCAGAATTGCGTAGCAATCGGCCAAGCCAGCCTGCGGCGCGGAATAGTTGGGGTCGAGCTGCGACGCCTGCTGGAACTTCAAAACCGCTTTGCGAACCGCCGGACCGTCAGTGGTATTCCGCAGGTGAGTCCCTTCCAGATACAGGTTTCTGGCTTGAAGATTTTCAGTTTCCGACCGTGGTAGAGCCGAATGGCGCAATTCTCTACTCAGAGCGTCGGCGATATCCTGGGCGATCTGTTTTTGAATGCGAAAAACGTCGGTCGCGTCTCCCTCGTACGTGCGCGTCCACACATGGTATCCGTCAGTCGCGCTGTTGAGTTGAGCCGCCACCCTAACCCGGCTGCCTTGCCAGCGAACGCTGCCTTCTAGAGCTGCCGCGACATTTATTTGCTTTCCTATATCCCGTACGTCTCGGGGCTTACCTTGGAACTGAAACGCCGTGGTGCGAGCGACGACGCGCAAGCCTTGAATGCGGGCTAAATCGCCAGTCAGCTCTTCTGTTAGTCCGTCGGCGAAGTAATCGTTCTCCGGACTTGGACTCAGGTTCACAAATGGCAGGACAATCAGCGAGTCGAGCGATCGAGTCTGAGCCGTACGGGAAGTCTTCAAGAAGGTCCAAAGAAGCAAAACACAAGCCACGGCCAAAAGCAGCGCAGCCGCCACCCAGGGTTTAAACGAGGGCCGAGGTTTTCGAACTTCCTTTAGGCCTTCGTGTGTTTGAATTTTGTCTGGGGAAGACGGCTGTAGTTCGACAACTTTTTGATCGACGAGCAGCCGGTAACCTCGCCGCGGCACTGTTTCGATCGTGATTTCATCACCCAGAGCTTTCCTGATCGCCGAAATATTTTGATCGAGGCTATTCTCTGCGACAAATGTATCGGGCCACACTTTCGCGATCAATTCCCTCCGGGCGAATACGCGGCCTGGTTCCGCTGCGAGCGCGATCAGAGTATCGAGCGCCTTCGGTGTCAGCGGGACCAGTTCGCCGCCGCGAAACAATGCCCGGTGCGCCAGGTCGAGGCTAAAGGGCCCCAGTCGAACGATTTTGGCGGCGGGTGTTGCCCCATTCATACAAGCTCATAACGTTCTTTCAGAGAATTTTCAGAGCAAACTCAGAACCTTTGGCGGTGTCCCGGCCCTATTGTATGTCCATGGCCAAGGCCGAAGCGGCCAGTCACCATTGAAAAGGACGAGTTATGAAAAGGATTTTTTTGACGCTCTTGCTGTCTACCGCGACTATCTATGCAGACGACGCGAACGTTCACCAAAGCTGCAGTTTGGCTACGCTTCGAGGTGAGTACGGTTTCTCCATTGCTGGAAGCAGGCCGAGCGGACCCCACGGTCCGATTGAACAGATCCTCGGTGTGGCTCTGACGACGTTCAATGGCGATGGAACTCTAGCGCAGGTGGATAACATTCACGGCTCGATTTCCGGCTACCCAGCGAGTGCCGAAAACCGCCCTGGAAAAGGAACGTACATGCTTGGCGAGGATTGCAACGGCACCATGACGCTGGAAAACGAAGGTTCGCCCAAACTATCGTTGCGCATCGTCGTGGTGAACGACGGACATGAGGTTCGGGCCGTAGTAGTGGAACCCGCCGTAGCAATGGTCACCAGCAACGGCGTGCGCGTGCATCCGTAACGGCGTACTATTAAAACTCAGGTTTAACGGAGAGGCGCTGCGTGTTAACCGTACGGATCAAGCTTGCTGCATCTCTCCTCTTTACGCTCACCGCTGTTTCTCTTGCTCGAGGTAGATGGTCGCAGGAATCCGCCATCGGGTTTCTCCCCGAGATTCCGAAGACCTGGGATGATGCTGCAATAGCCACGCTCGAGGTTCCGCTGGCTGATCCGGTTGGCTCGCCCAAGCACGTTCCTGCAGATTACTACTACGAGATCCCGGTCCGTCCGATCTACAAGGAGTATCCGGTCTACGCACTGGGACGCGAGCCACCCGGCTACATGGAATGGCTCAAGCAACAGGAACCGGTGGTTCTGTGGGACGCCAAAGGTCACGCTCCCCCGCTCAAGACCAGGGCCGATTGGATCAAAGCCGGCGAGATGGTGTTTGATGCTCCGATCGCCTACGGGGGCCTGTTTGCTGGGTTTCCCGGCGAGGTCTTATACGTCAGGCAGCCCGAGTTTTATAGCAAGACTGGCACGCCTGTAGCAGCAGACGGTACGGTGCCTTTCTATGGGTACGTGGTCAGAACGCGAGGAGAGATCCAAGTTGGCATTCTTGCCTGCGCCATGTGCCACACGCGCATTATGCCGGCCGGTGCAGTTTTGAAGGGGGCCCAGGGGAATTTCCCATTCGATCGCGTATTCGCTTACAACTACCGGTATGGAGGCGGCCCGGTTCAGGTCGCGCGCTTTCTCGAACGCCTGCTCTATGCCGCGCCATGGGTGGTGAGCTCGGAGGCATCGCCCAATATAGGCCAGGAATCGCTTAGCGACATAGCTTCCGTTCACGAGACAATTCCGCCAGGCGTAATCGCACGTCACCGAACAAGCCCCTTTTTCCCGGCGCAGGTGCCGGACCTCATCGATGTCAAGGATCGGCGTTACCTGGACCGCACCGGATTACAGCAGCAGCGCTCGATTGTCGATCTAATGCGATATGCGGCACTGAACCAGGGTGGCGACGATCTTGCAAGCTACAACGGATTCGTCCCGGCAGACTTTGGAAATTTCAAAACCCGGCCTGATCCCAACCACACCGGTGGCCGCTACAGCGATGAACAACTTTATGCCCTGGCACTCTACATCTACTCGCTTAAGCCGCCGCCGAATCCGAACAAGTTTGATGCTGTGGCCGCGCGCGGGCAGAAGGTCTTCGAGCGCGAAGGTTGCGCACGCTGCCACACGCCGCCGCTTTACACCAATAACAAGCTGACGCTCGCTGAAGGTTTCACGCCACCGCCGGGCGCTGACAAAAATTACAATATCCTGTTCATCTCCGTCGGTACCGATCCAAATCTCGCCCTCAAAACACGGCGCGGCACCGGCTATTACAAAGTGCCTTCACTCAAAGGCGTGTGGTACCGCGGCATGTTCGGGCACAGCGGTTGGTGCGCAACCCTCGAGGACTGGTTTGACCCGGGCCGGCTACAAGACGACTATGTTCCGACCGGATTCAAGCCGTATCGAGTGAACACGTATGCAGTGAAGGGACATCCCTTCGGACTCAATTTATCGGCCGGGGACAAACAGGCGCTCATCGCATTTTTGAAGACGCTCTAGAGCGGCAGCGAAACCGTTACCGGAATTGAGACCTCGGATACAATTGAAAGCGTTGGCGGGTTTCGTGGGTCTAAGTACGCAGACAGACGGATGAAACGCAGGTTTTTTCAGCTCGGGGCAGCCGTCCTCTCTACGGCGCTCCTATGCGCGGCATTGCCCCCTATTATCGGGGTGGCTTCCGCGCTGGGGACCTTCATCGTGAACAGTGCCGAGGTCCAGGGAAATGCAAATCTGTTTGATGGTGCGCAAATCAAGACAAGCAAGGCGTCCAGTCAGATCTTCTTGCAGAACGGAGCTTCGCTCGTGCTCGGCATCGATTCGGCAGGTACCATTTACCGGGATCGCTTGGTCCTCGAGCAGGGCGCCGCGAAAATCGATAACATGAGCGGCTTTGCCGTTGAGGCACGCGAGTACCGCATCGTGAGCGGCCAGCCTGCCTCCCAAGTCGTCGTGCGGCTCAATGGAGAGTCCGTCGAAGTTGCAGCCCTGGCCGGTTCCGTAAACGTGCTCAACACCGGGGGCGCTCTCCTCACGCGTATCGGAAGCGGAACTGCAACGGCCTTTCAGTCCAATGGCGGGAACGGAGGCTCCGGAACCGCCCGGCCGAATAACAACAATCGCATTCGTAAGGATGCCGCGCTCTACCTGCTGTTGGTCGGCGCTCTTGCCGGTCTGGGCTTGGGGGTAGCCGCCATCTCTGAGTCGACATCCACCAGCCCATAGACGTCGTTTAAGTTTCAGTTCCCGTTCCCGCGTCGTGATACGCTGGCCTTCCATGTGCCGCAGCATCAAAACGCTTCGCCGCCCCGAACCGCCCGTTACGCCGGACGAAATCTCCGCCGCGGCGCTCCAGTTCGTGCGAAAAGTGAGCGGATACCACAAGCCTTCCAAAGCAAATCAGCATGCGTTCGATACCGCCGTTCGTGAGATCGCGCGTTCTACCGCTCAACTGCTGGATACTCTTCAGTGTGCCCGCCGCACCGGAGCCGCCTGAACGTACATGTTGCTCAAACGCGTGCTCGTACCGGCCGCATCTTTCGAAATTGCATGCGGCATCCTGCTCGCCCTCCCATATGCATCTGCTCCGGCCGGCGGCGATCCGGCCCCGCCGCAAGCCGAAATAAGCAACGGAGTCATACACGCCGTCTTATCATTGCCGGACCAGAAGAACGGCTATTACCGCGGCACCAGGTTTGACTGGTCAGGCGTTATCAACAGTCTCTCCGCCAATGCGCACAATTACTACGGCCCGTGGTTCAACAAGACAGACCCTTCTGTGATCGATTTCGTTTTCCGGGGTCCGGACATCGTCGCAGGTCCCTGCAGCGCTATAAGCGGTCCGGTCGAGGAATTCGTGTCTGGCGAAAAAGCGCTTGGCTACGACGACGCCAAACCAGGTGGCACATTTATCAAGATCGGCGTAGGCGTGCTGCGCCGCCCGGATGCGCAAGACTACAACCCGTATCGCCTGTACGATATCGTCGATGCCGGCCATTGGAACGTGCGCCGCGGCCCTGCCTCAATCGAGTTCACGCAGCAACTGCGTGACCCTGCTTCCGGGTACGCGTATCGCTACACGAAAACAGTTCGTCTCGTACCGAACAAACCGGAGATGATGTTGGAACACGAGCTGCAAAACACCGGTCGACGCGCTATCGACACAAACGTTTACGACCACAATTTTCTGGTGCTCGATGGCGCTACAACCGGTCCTGATTTTCAGATCACCGTCCCGTACAAAATTGCGGCAAAGGCCGAAGACCATACGGATGCTCGCTTCTTCGAAGTCGCGGAAAGCACGTTCCGCTATCTTCGGCCGCTCACGGGCCGCGATACTGTGGCGGCTGACTTCTCCGGCTTCGGCAAAGCATCTTCGGATTATCGAATCACCATCGAGAACAAGGCCGCCGGCGCAGGCATGACGATCGCCGGAGACCGCCCGCTTGCAAGCGAGCATCTCTGGTCGATACGTTCCGTCATTGCCGTGGAGCCGTTCATCGAGATGAACATCGAGCCCGGGAAAGCGTTTCGCTGGCGCTACACATACTCCTACTACGCTCTTCCAAACAGCTCGAAGTAGTTTCGAAGTAGTTTAACGCCCGGCTGGCACCGCTGCCGCCGACAGCATGCTCTAATCAGCCCTTCGGAGGATACTTCTGGAAGATCTTGGTAACTGCCTTCTGAATCTTCTTGGTATCCTTCTCCGCCTTCCCGGTCAGCGTATCCTGGGCTACGCCGCGGAAAATGAGCTGCTTTTGTTGAGGATCGTACATGCTGATTGACAGCGTACCCTTCGGAATCGTGCTGCTCGTGGTGGTAGACGTTCCTGAGCTAAAGCCGCCTCCCCACCCGTATCCCCAGCGCGGTCCATAGCCCCAACCCGGGCCCATCGAGCTGCTGAACGTGGTTAGTTGCATCTGTTGGGTTATCGCTGTTTCATAACCAACCAGAGTATCGGGATTAGTTTCGTTCTTGGTAAATCCCTTCTTCGCCAGCTCCTCTTCGAGCGCCGCAGTTATCCGTTGCTGCACCAGTTGATTCGCACTGGGTGACTCATCCAGCTTTACCCAGTTATAGGTTTTGTATTTCGAAAAATCAGTTCCATGCGCGTAGTCGGTCTCAACCTTCTGAGCCAAACCGAGCGAAGGCAGTGTCAACAGCGTTGCCGCACAAACAGCCGGAAGGAAATGTCGCATCATGTGTGAAGTCCTCCGAATATTGTATTTCGATTTGAGGAAGATCTCAGCCCTCTTGGCTTACCCTGTGCGGCTTTAGCGCTCTCTTCCTACTCCACCCGCAACGCCTCTGTTGGATCTACACTGGAGGCGCGGTGCGCCGGAATAAGAGCCGCGGCGAGCCCCGCCGAGCAGAGAACCAGGATGGCGATCGCCATCATGCCGGGATCGGACGGTCTGACGTCATACAGCTGCGATTCGATTAACCGGCCCAAAGCCCATACAACAGGCAGCCCGATGCTGATTCCCGCTAAGGTCATCGCGAGCGCATCGCGCAGCACCATCCAGACCGCGGACCGCCGCGTCGCCCCGAGCGCCAGCCGAATCCCGATCGCGCGCGTCCGCTGCGTGACGGCAAAAGACATGACCCCGTACAGGCCAACTAGCGAGAGCAACAACGCCAGTACGCCGAAGCTGCCGGACAATGCCGCCAGTATATGCTCGGTGTTGAGCGACCGGCTAAGCTGCTCATCTAAGGTCCGGAAGTTGGTCATCGCTAGTGCCGGGTCCACGCGGCGAACGATCGCACGCAGCCTTCGGAATGACGATTCCGGCGTTCCGCGTATCTTCACATAAAACGTGCCGCTCCCACCTTCCCCTTCGAAGAACGGGAAAAATGCCTGCTCCGATTCTTCGCGAAGCCCGCGATAACTAAAATCCGACATAACGCCGACGATTTCGATGTTCGGCTTCGCGTCCGGTCCCGAACCCTCACCGATTCGCACGCCAAGCGGACTCTGTCCTCCTAAATAGCGCTTGACGAATGCTTCGTTGACGATCGCCGAACGCCAGCCTGTATCGCCCGGTGGGCGCGTGTCGCGTTCATCGAAATTTCGTCCCGCGACGATTCTCACGCCCATGGTTTGAAAGAACCCCGGCGTGACAGA
>JAFAMM010000484.1 GCA_019233375.1 Acidobacteriaceae bacterium | reverse complement strand
GCCCGCGGCCGCGAGCACCTGCTTCAAAACTTGCCCTGCGTTCACGCCGGAATCAGGCGAACACGCCAGCAGAACGGTTGCAGGCTCTGAGCCGGCTGCCAGGAAAATGGCCCGTTTGCCCTTTGCATAGGCCTGCGCCTGAGCGCGCAGGGGCGCATCAATCGAAGTAACATACGCGACTGCTCTGCGGATACCGTCCATGTCAGGCATGGTTGATTGGTAAAGCGCCTCGCCATCGCGCCGCGCTAGTTCGCCCGCCAATTTCTCGCTGGTTTTCTCCGCTTCACTCAGCCGTTCGCGAACGGCAAGAAAGTGTTCCGGCAACCTGTCGACTGAGGTAGCTGCGTGGCGCGACAGTTGCTGCAGAATGCGAAGATCGTTTCGCGCGAGATTCAGGGCGCGCCGGCCGCAAACAAACTCAAGACGAATATTCCCCCGCAGTTTTTCGGCGCCGCGGATCAGCAGCGGCCCGACCTCGGCCGTTGAACGGACGTGCGTACCGCCGCACGCGCTCGAGTCAACGCCTTCAATGTCAATGATTCGCAGAGTGCCGGTGCGCTGTGAAGGCTTGCGAAGAGTGACCGCCGCGTCTGCGTCTTCGAATCGAATACGGACGGGCCGAGCTTCGGCTGCCCGTACGCTGGCGAGGTCTTCCGCCTTCTCGAGCTGGCTTGCAGTAAGCTCGCGAGCATCCACCTCGATGGTCGAGACCTCGCGGCCCATGTGAAAACTGACCGTCTGAGCGCCGAAGAGTTCGACGAGGATGGCCGAAAGAAGATGTTGACCCGTATGTTGCTGCATGTGATCGTAGCGGCGCGCCCAATCGATACTGCCTTCCACCTCTTCTGCTGAAGCGAGCGGTTCCGAAAGCACATGAGCAACTCTATCTTCCTCATCGACAATATCCAGAATGGGTATGTTATTGAGAGTGCCCAAATCATTCGGCTGGCCGCCGGAATTCGGGTAAAATGCTGTCTTGTCGAGATAAACCCGCGTACCAGAGTCCTGGATATCCGTGACGTTCGCACGGAAATTCGTCAAGTAACAATCGATATAGTACAGCCGCTCTGTTTTCACTTTCCGATATGTAGCACCCTGAATATGTAAGCGATCATCGAACGAAGGAGGCACCAGGCCGTTGTTTCTTCGCGAACAGATTCAGACCATTAAGCGGGAAGATCCCGCAGCCAAGAGCGATCTGGAAATTCTGCTGTGCTATCCCGGCCTCCACGCGGTTCTATTTCACAAGATTTCGCACTGGCTCTATCTGAGAAGGCGTTATGTGCTGGCAAGGCTTGTTTCGCACCTGGCGCGATTTCTCACGGGCATTGAGATCCATCCAGGCGCGAAGATCGGCCGGCGGCTATTTATCGATCACGGTTTGGGAGTGGTGATTGGCGAGACGGCCGAGATTGGCGATGATGTTCTCCTGTATCAGGGCGTAACGTTAGGCGGCACCGGTAACGAGCGCGGTAAGCGGCATCCCACGCTGGGGAATCGCGTCGTAGTGGGCACGGGCGCTTCGGTGCTGGGTAACATCAGGCTTGCCGATGATGTGAAGGTAGGCGCAGGTTCAGTCGTTGTGCACTCGGTGTCTGAGAATTCTACGGTGGTCGGTATTCCGGGCCGGGTGGTGCGGACAAGAGCCGAGGCGCTGGGCACGCTCGAGCATGGTCGCGTCGCGGAAGCGGGCGAAACCGAGAGCGCTGACATCGAGCAGTTAAACGACCGCATACGCGAACTTGAGGCCCTATTGCGGCTGTTACTTGAGGACAGGGTCGGCCAGGCGCGCGGCTGAGCGTCTGACGGCAACACACGAACCGCCGAGTAACCCGCTCAAGGCAAAACACGTCAGCGAAAACCTATCCCGTCCTCTCGCATGAGCGCACGTCCTCGCTCTTTCGAACCCGCGTCGACGTTCGGATGGGAGCGTTACGCCGGTCATTCGGGCCGTATCATCGTATGAAGACGTTGGGTGCCTCGGCTCCGGTCAAAGCTGCGAAGTACCGGCCTTGAGCCTGACCCTGTAACAGACGTCCCGGAGAAAACTCCTGCGCAGGACTTAGCGTGGAATACATACTTGCACTCGATCAGGGCACTACAAGTTCCAGAGCAGTTCTTTATGACAGGCAAGGGACGATCCGGTCCCTCGCACAGCGGGAGTTCCAACAGCTCTATCCGTCTCCGGGCTGGGTTGAACACGATCCGGAGGAGATTTGGGCATCGCAGATGGGCGTTGCGATCGAGGCGTTAAGTCGCGCGAGTGCCAGGCCGCGGGATATTGCCGCCATCGGCATCGCTAACCAGCGCGAGACGGCTGTCGTTTGGGAGCGCAAGACCGGCAAGCCAATCCATAACGCCATCGTGTGGCAGGATCGCCGTACGGCCCCGGTCTGCAAGATGCTTTGGGAGCAAGGCCTGGAGACGGCAGTTCGAAGCAAAACGGGATTGCTGATCGACCCCTACTTCTCCGCAACTAAAATCATGTGGCTGCTCGACAATGTGAAAGGAGCACGCGAGAAGGCCGAAGCGGGAGAACTGGCGTTTGGTACCGTCGACAGCTGGTTGATTTGGAACCTGACCAGCGGAACACTGCACACCATTGATGCGAGCAACGCTTCTCGCACGATGCTGTTCAACATACATGACGGCAAATGGGATCGCGATCTTCTGGCCGCCATGAGGATTCCGGAGTGTCTGCTTCCGCAGGTCCGCTCTTCCAGCGGCGTACAAGCTCAGGTGACCACCACGCTCGGGCTGGCTGATGTTCCGATTACGGGTGCGGCGGGCGATCAGCAGGCAGCGCTCTTCGGTCAAGCGTGCTTCCATCCAGGCATGGCTAAATGCACTTATGGCACGGGCGCATTTCTTTTGCAGACCCTCGGCGAGGAGGTAAAGCCATCGAAGAACCGGCTCCTGACTACCGTCGCCTGGCAGAAAGACAATAAGCTTGCCTACGCGATGGAAGGCAGCGTATTCGCTGCCGGCTCGGTGGTGCAATGGCTTCGCGACGGACTCGGGATCATTCGCAGTTCGGCGGAAGTCGAAACGCTGGCCCTGAGCGTCCTGGACAGCGCAGACGTCTTTGTTGTTCCAGCGTTCACCGGCCTCGGAGCGCCGCATTGGGATCCGCACGCTCGCGGCACAATCGTGGGAATCACTCGGGGGACAAGAGCTGCTCACATAGCTCGAGCTTCGCTTGAAAGCATTGCCTATCAGGTCGCAGACCTGATACACGCCATGGAAGACGACTCGGGACTTCCTATCCAGGCTTTGCGGGTGGATGGCGGAGCAGCTCAGAACGACGTCCTTCTGCAGTTTCAGGCGGACCTGCTGGGAGTGCCCGTTTTGCGGCCGGCCATTACTGAAACAACGTCGCTGGGCGCAGCCTTCTTGGCCGGTCTTGCGGTGAATTACTGGAAGGATCTGGATGAAGTTGAGAAGTGCTGGGGAGCAGGTAAGGAATTCCATCCGCGCATGTCGCGCGCGCAGGTGGAGGATCTGCGCGCGCGATGGCATCAAGCCCTTGGACGTGCAAAGGGATGGAGCGATCCTGAGCAAAGCGTCAGCCGGGCCGCGGCGGCGCATGATGCACAGACAGACCAGGAAACCGTCCAAGAGAGGATGAAATGACCCGGCCGGAAATGCTCAACCGGCTCCATTCGCATACCGCCGAATGGGACATCATCATCGTAGGCGGCGGCGCAACCGGAGTTGGCGTCGCTATTGATGCGGCTTCGCGCGGATACGACACGCTCCTGCTCGAAGGCAGCGACTTCGGCAAAGGCACATCCAGCCGGAGCACCAAGCTAGTGCATGGGGGAGTTCGTTACCTCGAGCAGGGGAACGTCTCGCTGGTTATGGAAGCGCTGAAAGAGCGCGGCATTCTGCGTCAGAACGCGCCGCACCTGGTAAGCGATCTCGCATTCGTTGTACCGAATTACGATTGGTGGGAAGCGCCCTTTTACGGCCTGGGGCTGAAGCTTTACAACATTCTCTCTGGAAAGTATGGCTTCGGTCCATCGAAGGTTCTTTCCCGGGAAGAGACTCTTGAGCGGCTGCCGACTATCAATCGGGATGGCCTGCGCGGCGGTGTGATTTATTACGACGGCCAGTTCGATGACGCTCGCCTGCTCATCAACATGGTGGCGACGGCGGCCGAACAGGGTGCGACGCTCATCAACTATTGCCTTGTCACCGGACTGCTCAAAGATAAAGACAATTTCGTGAATGGAGTCATCGCTCGAGATGAGGAAAGCGGCGACGAATTCACGGCCCTATCGAGAATCGTCATCAATGCCACCGGCCCGTTCACGGACGCGCTTCGGCAGCTCGCGGATCCGTCCGTCCAGCGCATGATTTCACCGAGCCAGGGAATTCACCTGGTCTTCGACCGTTCCTTCCTACCCGGCCACTCGGCCATTATGGTGCCGCATACGAGTGACGGCCGCGTCATGTTTGCCATTCCGTGGCATAATCACACGCTGGTTGGCACCACCGACACCGCGATATCCGAACCAACACTCGATCCTTCTCCGAAAGAAGAGGAGATCGAGTTCATCTTGAACACGGCCGCCGAATACCTGCAGAAAGCGCCTCAGCGCAGCGATGTCCTGAGCGTGTTCACGGGGATTCGCCCGCTGGTGAAGGCCGCGAACGCGAGCAACACCGCGGCTCTATCGCGCGATCACACGATCCATATAGATGAATCGGGTTTGTTGAGCATCGCGGGTGGTAAATGGACAACTTATCGGAACATGGCCGAAGATTGCGTGGACCACGCCGCCACCATGGGCAAGTTACCTGAGAGAGAATGTGTGACCAGGCGGCTTAACATTCATGGCTTCCACCCGCAAGCTCAGAAATTCGGCGAACTCTCTTTCTATGGCTCCGATGCCCCGGCTATTCAAGACCTGATACGCAGTGAACCCGATCTGGGACGGCCTCTCGCGGCTGCGCTGCCGTACGTTGCCGCTGAGGTTGTCTGGGCGGTGCGCTACGAAATGGCGCGGACCGTCGAAGACGTCTTATGCCGCCGGACGCGCGCCCTGTTCTTGAATTCGAAGGCAGCACAGGAAGCTGCTCCCACTGTAGCGTCGCTGATAGCTCGCGAGCTCGGGTATGACACGCGCTGGGAGTCGAAGCAGCTCGCGGCGTTTCGGCAGGCTGCCGCGCATTTTACTCTCGGGAAGGAACTCGTCGGGCCAGTAACCGGTCCCTACGATTCGTGATACGGCTTCTCCTCACCCATGGAGATCGCGTCTCTCACTGATTGTAGTTTTGAATATACGAATCGTGCGGCATACCCATCCGCAGAGCATTGGTCCTCATCCGCACCGCCTCATCATGCGTCATCTTGCCGCCGGCTACGACGAGGTAGGGGCTACCGCCGTTTGGTGAGAATACCTCCGCTCCCAGATGAACATGTCTGTCGTTGAGCGACTGCGCTTTCTTCTGCGCATCTCCCTCGCGCGCATACGTATAGAGCACAACCCGCCACACTGAGCCGTGTACCGAGCCATCGGCGCGAGTCTGCACCGGCGCGGGCCGAACACTCTTGTTTATAGCGGCACGTTCGTTTTTGCCCGTTTTATCCGGTGCAAGCGTCCGTGTTGGCCAATCGGTCTGCGGCGTACTCGCCGCCGCCGGCGCCGTGCTGCCGCGCGTTACCGCTGGTTGCTTCACCGCATGCCGCCCGCTTCCGAAGATCAAAAACGCGAACAGCAGTAGCACCACCGCGATTCCGCCAAATAGCCAGCTTTTGGGGATACCACGCGTCGCGGCTGATTCCGCTGCCGCGCGCGATGGCTGTACGAGGATGGGACCGTCATACGTGCCCGCCGTGTGCGGCTCCGTCCCGGCCTCAGCGGCTGGCAACGCTGGGCTCTCAATCGGCGGAGCCGGTACGCGGACGTCGCCTGCGGCCGCGACTGCCGCCATGGCAACCGGCTTTGGTTCGCCGGCCACCTCCGATTTTTCACCTGAGACCCCGGGCGATATCGGAGCCGGCTGCGCGGGCTGCGGCGCACGGCGGTACAACTCGGGTATCTCGGCCAAGACACACCGCTCATGCGGATCCGCGGAGAGACATCTTCCGATCACTCTCTCGAAACCCGGCGAGAGCTGCAGAGCCGCGATTTCCATGTTGATCGTGTAGCTGGTCCGCTTGAGCGCTTCGAGCAGTGTGGCGCCCAGGCACCACACATCGGCCGCCGTCGTTGTGTTCTGTTCTACGCTTTCAGGCGCCAAATACCTGCCCGGTGCAAAGTTCAACGCAGGAAGCGTATTGATGCGGCGCGCCCAAACAGTGCTGACTTGTATCGCCGCGCCGGTCGAGACGACCTCTGCCGGAGCAAGGCGGCCGTGCACAAAACCGCTCGCGTGCAGCGCCTCCAGGCTGTTCACGAGGCTTGTCATGAGTTGCGCCGCTTCGTCCTCTGTGAGCGCGCGCTCCTCTAAAACACCGGCCAGCGTCTCGTCCGGTACAGGAAGCACCACATACTCGGCAGCGATGTCTCCGACCATCACAACACCCGCGCCCGCCGGCGCATTGAGCTTGTCGTCGCCCAAACTCCGCAGGGTTTCCCAAATCGCGATCTGATCTCGTTCGACGTCTCCCGCCGCAACGAAAAATTTCGCGAATGCGTTTTGCGAGTAGTCGCCGAGCACTCTTACGCGCAAACTCGCCGAATTCTCCTCGGCTTCAAGAATCTCGCGCAATTCGTACCCGCCCTCGAGTACGGTTCCCTCCAGGCTTTTCCAAGCGGGAGTAGAAGTGTTCAATTCAGTAGGACTCATGTCAGGTGACTGCGCAACCGGCATCGAGTCCACGTCTCCAACGCCTTCTGTTCTGCCGGTTTGCCTCCCTTGCTACGGGACTTTCCGCACTATACCACTGGCCGCCGTCGCCGGCGTTTGCAGCACCACTGACGTAAAGCGAGTCTGGCAGCCGGCCGCTCTTCGTCAACACGGGCGGGACATCGGCAAGCGCCGCGCGCGCGTTCCCGGGTGTTTCCTCACTTCGCGTGCACCGGGACGCTGAGCCGCGTGGTCTCCCACTCGAGGACCAGGTCCGCTGAGCTGGCTGCATTCTTTTTCCAACTGATGGTGAATTGCTCCACTTGCGGGCACTTCTGTTTCTGCATGTTGACGCGCGCCAGGTCCTGGCTCTCGTTGTACTCCGTACCCCACTGACCAGTCTGTTTGTTGATGATCAGTTTCCACGTTTCCTCCGACGGTAGCGTGTAGAGCGTGTAGGTACCGGCAGGAACATTCGCTCCACCGATATCCAAATCGACGCCGCTTTTCAGAGTTGTTGCTTCGTTCGCACCCGTCCGCCAGACCTGTCCGTAAGGCACCAACCCGCCCATGATCTTTCGCCCGCGCACCGACGGCCGATGATACGTGATCGTGACTTGTTTCCCGTTTAGGGTGACCTCCGCTGTCCCCGGAGGGCTCTGCATGTTCCCTTGCCCCAAAGCACAGGCTGTCATTATCGTAGCGGCGACGGCGCCGAACACTGCGTGGTGTCTGCTGAACCTCATTTGAACCTCCTCATTACACTACAGCATTCACGATCGTTGCCTCCGCGGTAGGTGTCCGATGACATCGAAATAATCCTATGTCTCTAGTCCCTAGCTAGCTCGGTCTAAATTGCGTGGAAAACGAGACCCGCGACCTGACTTCTGAGATGGCGGCAGAGCTGTCTCAGGTCTATCTCGAAATCGAACGGACCCGTGCACTGCACCTCGACGTAAGCGAACTCATCCTTTCAAGGGGCCGGGTTCGGAGAGAGTGGATACAGTTAATGGACCTGGACGAATCGAAGAAGTAACCCGAATTCGCCTACTCGTAACGCAAGGCTTCAACCGGATCCAGCCGCGCGGCCTTGGTTGCCGGCCAAATTCCGAAGAACAGTCCTGTTCCCGCCGAAACGATTAAGCCTAGCGCTGCCGCCCACAACGGCACCGAAGTGGGCAGGCTCGGAAACACAAGCCGGCTGACAACCGAGACCAGCCAGCCGAAAGTGATTCCGGCGAGTCCCCCCAATCCGGTGAGCACGATCGCCTCCAGCAGAAATTGCAGGACGATATCGGACCGGCGCGCTCCGATGGCCTTTCGGATACCGATCTCCTTTGTTCGCTCCGTGACCGATACCAGCATGATGTTCATCACGCCGATGCCGCCCACCAGCAGACCGACGGAGCTTAGCACCACCATCGTGAGGGCCACCATCGAGGTGATCTGCCGGAAGTCGCTGACCATCTGTTCCGCCGTCGACATAGCGAAATTATCGGGCTGCCTGTAAGGGACGCGCCTGTCGACACGCAGAATGACGCGTGTCTGATCCTCTGCTTGTGACAACATGCCCGGCTTGGCGATTACGGACAGAAAATTTTCGTGCGCCGACGGGTAGTTCTTCTGCATTGTCCAGTACGGTACCAGAACGCGCATGTCAGGTTGACCAAATGCCGATGCGGGCGGCTTGTTCATGCCACCGATCACTTCATACTCTTGTCCATCCACCACGATCTGCTTGCCGATTGGATATCCGTCCGGAA
The DNA here is from genome assembly GCA_019233375.1 of Acidobacteriaceae bacterium. Classification (GTDB taxonomy): domain Bacteria; phylum Acidobacteriota; class Terriglobia; order Bryobacterales; family Bryobacteraceae; genus Bog-105. The sequence goes on along the minus strand of JAFAMM010000484.1, from coordinate 140 downwards.
ACAGCCCATTCTCCACGTCCTGCCCGATTACCGCCACCGGCGTGCGCCTGCGGTTCTCCTCGTCCGTGAAGAAACGGCCCGCATTCAACTGCACTTGACCGCCTTGCGCCTGCTCTGCCCCAACACCTTGGACTTGCACA
>JAFAMM010000211.1 GCA_019233375.1 Acidobacteriaceae bacterium | reverse complement strand
AACCGGCTTGCGTATTGGCGTTTCGTAACCGGCGACGGTCTTGGGGCCATTGCTCTGATGCGCAGCGCTGTTGAAGCGGGCGATGCTGTTCCTGAGAATACCGCGTGGTGCCTGGCTGAGTTGGGGGACATGTACTTCAAGCTGGGTAAAGTGCCCGAAGCCACATCCGCCTACAACCGGGCGCTTGATTTGTTCCCGGGTCTTCATCGCGCATACGCAGGGCTGGGGCGAGTCGAAGCTTCCTTGGGCCATAAAGAAAATGCCATCAAACAGTACGAGCGAGCGCAGTCCATTGTGCCTTTGGTCGAATATGATGCCGCTCTCGAAGATCTTTACACCGCCGAAGGGCAGAAGGACAGGGCCTTGAGCGAGCAGGAACTGATCGATACTGTAAAGAATTTATGCAAGATCGCAAACGAAAAGACCAATCGGAACCTTGCTTTAGTGCTGGCCGACCATAACCGCGATTTGCCATTGGCGCTATCGCTCATTGAGGCAGAAATTCCGGTTAGGGGCGATGTTTATACTTACGACGCTTTCTCATGGGTTTTATTGAAGAATAATCGTTTGCCCGAAGCGGTGGCCGCGTCGGCACAGGCTCTTAAACTCGGTACACCCGAACCGCTTTTCTATTATCATGCGAGCAAAATCGCCGCCGCCGCGGGTAATATGGCTGCCGCTCGTCAATACTCCGAGAAGCTCGCTTCGCTGAATCCCCATTTCGATTTCGCTAAAGCCGACATCGCGCTAGCCTCCATCCGTTCGGAGTGAACACAGCATGAAACGGATCTCTGCCCTGCTGCTTTTTTCGGTTGCCCTCTTCGCTCACCCTATGGGGAACTTCAGCGTGAATCATTACACACGTCTTGAGGTGACTGCCCGGGGAGTGCAGTTGCGCTACGTTCTCGATCTTGCCGAAATACCAACGTTCGAACTCCTGCGCAACTGGCAAATGGATCGTAGCGCTCCTCAAGCGCAGTTGGACATACATGGAACCGAACAAGCCCGCGAGTGGCTAAAGCACCTCCGGATCTTCGTTGATGGCCGTCCGGTGCAGGCTCAATTGGAGTCGGTGAGGACGACTATTGCTGACGGGGCGGGAAATCTTCCCATTCTCCGAGTGGACATGTCCGCTGACGTAGCCGGTATCCCGGGCGGCGGCAAGCTGGAACTGGAAGATCAAAACTTTCCTGACCGCGCCGGTTGGAAGGAGATTGTCATCGACTCCACAACGGGAGTGTCGCTAGTAAGAGCGAGCCAGCCAGGGAAAGATCTGAGCAAAGCGCTGACGAGCTATCCGCCCGATCCAACGGTTGCTCCTCCGCAGGATTTGCGCGCGGAATTGCAATGGAGGGTAGAAAAGCCCGCCGTTTTGGCATCATCATCCAAGAGCCACGCCGCATTGTCTGCTGAAACGGGACCTAGGGCAGTCATTTCGCCCATCGCGCAACCGAAGCCGGCCGGCAAGGCTTCGTCGCCCGCACTGCAAACTGCTCAAGCTGCTCCCCCGGGATCCATTGTTCGCGGCGACTATCTATCGCAGGTTCTTCACCGCAGGAAGCTCACGCTTCCCGTCCTATTGCTTGCCATCTTAGCGGCGTTCGGATTGGGAGCGGCGCACGCCCTCACGCCCGGGCATGGAAAAACAATCGTCGCCGCCTATCTGGTGGGTTCGCGCGGCACATTTAGGCATGCGGCTTTCCTCGGCATCATCGTTACTTTCACTCACACTGTTGCTGTGTTCGTGCTTGGCCTCGCGACGCTTTTCCTTTTCCGGTACATCGTACCGGAGAAGATAACGCTGATACTTGGCGCCGTTTCCGGGCTGTCCATCGTTGCGGTCGGGGCCTGGATGTTGCGCAAGCGCCTGAAGCATTCAGGTCACTTCCACTCGCATTCGCACGTCCACCATCATCACCATTCGCACTCCCACAATCACTCTCACGATCATGGCTCAACTGGTCACGAACACACTCATGATCACGACTCGCACTCTCACCATCATGGAGGCCATACTCACTCCCACATTCCCGATGAAATCTCCTGGGGAGGATTGGTGGCGCTCGGAGCGAGCGGCGGCCTCGTCCCGTGTGAGTCGGGACTGATCCTCCTACTTGGCGCGATTGCTCTCGGACGTGTGGGACTTGGTTTGATCCTCCTGGTCGCCTTCAGCCTGGGACTGGCTATCGTCTTGATGACTATCGGCATACTCGTTCTCTATGCGAGAAATCTGCTGCCCGAGCGCACCCGCTCCAGCGGTTTTCGCTTCTTCCGATTGATCTCGATCGCCTCTCCCGCGCTGGTCATGATCGTTGGCCTGGTAATGACCGGTATCTCGTTAGGCTGGATTCAGCCTAAGTGGATGATTGGCTGAGAGGCCCCAATACTGCTTGCCGCCGCCGGCTTAGCAGACTGACGAATGCTTCTTTCAAGACGAGAAGTATCTTCGCACCTGCTGTTTATACCGAAACCGTAGACTCTTCTCATCGATTTAACGTCCATTCTCCATGGATCAGTTATTTATGCGAACGCTGTTTCTGTCGAGCAGGTTCCGTGTCGCGTGACGAGCGTGAATTCATCGGGTGATCGGGGTGTTCTAACATTGCAGCAGTTCAACTCGAGGCGTCGGAGCAAACGTGCTAGTACAGTAGCGAGTCCACGAGCAGTAACAGGAAGTAAATGGGAAATCTAACCAAGCCGGCCGAAACTGCCGCTCCGAAGCTCCGCAGAGCGCTGAGTTTATGGGATCTCGTCCTTTATGGTGTCATCGTGATCCAACCGACGGCTCCGATGCCCGTCTTTGGCGTTCTAAGCGATCGCGGCCATGGTCATGTCGCTACGACAATCCTACTTGCGATGATCGCGATGCTGTTTACAGCGATCAGCTATGGAAGAATGGCGCGCGTTTATCCCAGCGCGGGCTCAGCTTTCACCTACGTCGGTCGGGAAATCAACCCTGCGGTGGGCTACATAACCGGCTGGAGCATGGTGATGGATTACATGTTGAACCCCATCATCTGCATTATTTGGATTAGCCTACAGTGTCACAATTTCGTCCCGGAGATCCCCTACGAAGCCTGGGCAGCGTTTATCGCCATTCTGTTCACGGGCTTGAACGTTCTTGGCATCCGCACATCAGCACGCATCAATACTACCCTGGCTCTCGGCATGGGAGTCGCCATTGCGATCTTCTTCATCACGGCGGCGCATTTCATACTAGGAAATCCACATGATGGCCTTGCCTTTTTCACCCGGCCGTTTTATGACCCGAGCACGTTCCGTGTGGGAGCGGTCCTGGGCGGCACCTCCATCGCCGTGCTCACCTATATTGGGTTCGATGGCATCTCGACGCTGTCGGAGGAAGCAGAGAATCCCCGGCGAAATATTCTCATTGCGACAGTCCTGACCTGCATTGTCGTAGGTTTCCTATCTGCCGCTGAAGTTTACGCTGCCCAGTTAGTTTGGCCTGCCTCACAGCCTTTTCCCGACGAGACCACCGCTTTCGTGTATGTTGCCGGGCGGACGTGGAAGCCTCTTTTCGGCATCATGGGACTTACGCTGATTGTGGCGAATTTCGGGGCAGGAATGGGAGCCCAGATTGGAGCCGCTCGTCTGCTTTTCGGCATGGGCCGGAGCAATGCGCTACCCAAGAGCTTTTTTGGTGCGATTGAGCCCAAGCGGAAGATCCCTCGAAATAACGTGCTTTTTGTGGGGGCTCTGGCCCTGGCCGGCGCATCCGTTCTGAATTTCGACCTCGGTGCTGAAATGCTCAACTTCGGTGCACTCATCGCCTTCATGGGCGTCAATTTAGCGGCCTTGATGCACTTTTACGTACGCCACGAGGTCAAGAGAGCGACGAACCTTGTACCACCTCTGCTCGGATTTATCGTTTGTCTGCTGTTGTGGTTAAACTTGAGCCGGCCAGCACAGGTCGCGGGTGCAATCTGGATGGTGCTCGGCGTCGGTTTCGGATTCTGGAAAACTCGGGGTTTTAAGAGCGCACTGGTGAATTTCGAGATCCCGGATGAAGAATAGCCCCGGCTCGTTGCTATATCCTCGCACAGCCGCTGAGCGCTTACGACCACCCGGTATAGTAGATTGCCTTGAGGTATGGCATTGAGTTACGCGAGTCCGCGGACGATTGTTGTGAGGGGAGGAGGGAACGGAATCGGCAGGGCGACGGTTCCATTGTGCGCAGCGCGTGGCGACACACGCGCCGTTATTGACAAGAATGAGGGGGCAGCATACTGGCGAAGGCCTCGATCAGCGTATGAAGATTGCGCGCATTGAAGCAGCGGGACTCCGCGGCGCTACACCCGAAGGCGGCTGGGCCAACGAGCTGAAGCCGGGCGATTGCGTTCACACCCTACTCGCTGTCTACACCGATGAAGGCGTGACCGGTTGGGGTTCGGCCTTCACGAACGACGGATTGGTCAAGGCTGCTTTGGATATCATGCGGCCGCTCTATGAGGGAGAAAATGCACTCGAGCCGGAACGCGTGAGCGAAAAACTGCACGCAAATACTTTCTGGCTGGGCCGCGGAGGAACCTTGACGCACACGATCAGCGGCATCGATATTGCGCTTTGGGACATTCTGGGCAAGGCCACGGGCCAGCCGGCTGGCAGACTGCTCGGCGGCCGATACCGCGATCGCGTGCGCCCGTATGCTTCGCTTCTGATGCGCGAGCCCGGCCCGTTATCCGAGCACCTCCATACCATACGCGCGCAAGGCTTTCGCGCGTTCAAGATCGGCTGGGGACCGTTCGGACGCGAAAGCGACCAGACGGACGAGGCGATTGTTCGAGCAGCCAGGGAAGCAGTGGGGCCTGACGCGTTGCTGATGGTCGATGCCGGCGGAAGCGACGCATTCTGGCGGCAAGGCTACAAGTGGGCCATTCGAACAGCCGCCATGCTGAACGATTACGGCGTGTACTGGTTTGAAGAGCCGCTCGCGGCCGACAACTTGTCCGATTATGTCCTGCTGAGAAGGAACTCGCCCGTCCCGATCGCAGGCGGCGAGGTGCTGACGCGCCGCCAATCGTTTGCGCCCTGGCTGCAAGCGGGCGCGTTCGATATTGTGCAGCCCGATGTGACCAAGGTAGGCGGCATCTCGGAGGAGCGCCACATCGCCTGGATGGCCGAAGAAAACGGACTCCGCTTTATCCCGCACGGCTGGAATACTGCGATGGGACTGGCTGCCGATCTGCAGCTCGCCTCGGCGAGTAAACACACCGATCTGGTCGAGTATCTTACGGGTTCGCCATTCATAGACGATATCGTTGAAACCAAGTGGCAGCTCGATGCGGATGGTTATCTGGAGATCTCCGAGCGGCCGGGTCTGGGCGTCACTCTCGATCTAGATGCGGTCGAGAAGTACACGGGCAAGAGGCTCCACGCGTGACCGGGGCTCTCACCATACTCGCCGCTGTCGCACTGCTGGCGCGGGCTTCACGACGATGAAGACAGCCATCGCCGCGACGGATTTCATGTCCGCCGGACCCTAAACAAGACTGATTGGTGCTCGATCAGTTCTCCAGCCAACGTTTCGGTTTCCATGCCATCGCCTCAGTTCAAGATGGTGTCGTCCACAGCGTTCGCCCGCAACGGGGCCGCCTACCCGGTCAGACCCACTCGACGCAGCAGGTTTTTAAAGCGTGGATCAGAGCGCAGCGGATCCACGCATGGGTCAATCTTCAGAAACGTAAGACCTTTGTCGCGCGTTTGGTAGGACTTCCCCAGCCAGGCGAAGGCCTCGTCTTTGCAGCCGAGGCCTGCGTAAATGAGCGCGATTTCGTAAGTGCCGAGTCCATCTTTCGCCACGTGCTCTAGCAGTTTGGCGATCATCCGCTTTGCATTTTCAATCTGACCGGCCCTGGCGTAAGCGTTTCCCATATGGCCCAGGACGTGGGGCAAATCGCCAATTATCTGAAACCGGTCGATGGCCTTTTGTAAGTTGCCCTTCTCAACATAGATCACGGCAAGGTCCCAATGCAAAGGGTTAGCAGAGGTGCGGTATAGCTCCGCTGCCTTTCGAATCGACTCAAGTCCCCGGTCATACTGTCGGGAAAAGTAATAGACATGAGCGACGCGATCATATGCATCCAGCGATATAGGATCCAGTCTCGATCCCGTTTCGGCCTCAGTTATTGCTTCCTGTATTCGGCCGGTTTTTTCAAGGTAATGAGCGTATGCGAAGCGCGCTGCAGATGAACTTGGATTCAGTTGAATGGCACGACGAAACTCCACTTCCGCCGCCTTCCAGTCCCAATCGAGGTCAGCGAGGGTTTGGGCCAGAACGGTGTGCGCTTCCGAGATGTTAGTGTCGAGTTCAATTGCCTTCCGGGCGGCCCATTGGGCGTTTGAGTAGGCGGTGGAATATTTCAGTAATCCATATTCGCCCAGCTTCCAATAGACAGCGCCCAGGCCAGCGTAGGCCGGCGCGAACGAGGGGTCTTTCTCGATGGCACTTTGGAAGTAACCGATCGCCTCCTGATAAGAGCCAGGGGTGGAACGGTTCATAAAGTATTCGCCTTGCAAGTAGGCGTCTTGTGCTCCAGAGTCTATTTGGCGCGGACCAGCGGAGTTGATCCGGGCCTGCGGGCTCGCTCCCATGTTGAACTGCGCGGCGAGATCGTGTGCCATGTCGCTCGCTAACTGCAAAGAATTGGAAATTTGCCCGGCGCACTCACGCTTCCATAAGTGCCGGCCTGTCTTACCGTCGCTCAACTGCGCGGTAATTTGTATCTGATTGGCGTTGCGAATTACGGACCCATCGACCACGGCGTCTACACCCAATTCATGGGCAATCTCCGGTATGGTCCGGTTCGTCTGCCTCAAACTCATCGCGGACGCCCGCGATGTGACGCGCACGGACGAGATCCGGCCCAGGTCGGAAATCAACGTGTCGGTAATTCCGTCGGCTAGGTAACGAGTCGCATCTGCGCCAGGATTTTCCAGCGGGAGCACAGCAACGGCGCGGATTTGAGGGATTGCTCTCGAACGCGAATGCCAGTGCAGCAGCGCAAGAACGAGAGCTAACATTCCCGCGGCAAACAGTAGCAGGAGGCCATAGCGGCGCAGAACTCGCGAGCTCGCCCTTTGCGGTCTCATGTTTCGCGCTGGCCTCTGAATCCTACTAGTTTAGGCTCGAACTGACGGCGACGGAACATAACCGGTGGCGGCCAAGCGTTTGGCAGCGTTAGCAAGGCGCAGTCTATAACTTGCGGTCTGAAAGCTGCACCTAACCCCGCGCATCTAGGCGTTGGCTTCGGGCTGAGGGGAAAAAACAAAACTGCGCGACGCTGCAATTCCGAGCCTCTGCATCCGGCTCAGCAGTGTTGACCGCTTGATTCTCAAACGAGCAGCCGCTCCGTTCGGGCCCGAAACGACGCCGCGTGCCAGCTCGAGCGCACGCAGGATCTGCGTTCGTTCCGCCTGATGCAGCATATCGTCAAGATTTCCGGTATCGTCGTGACTGCATGTCGCAACATTGTCAACGCCGAGTTCGGCGATGTCAGCCATTAGCACCGGGCCTTGTGATAGAACGACGGCCCGCTCAATCACATTTTGAAGTTCTCGGATGTTTCCAGGCCAACAGTAGGCTCTCAGAGTCGAGAGTGTCTCGGCCGGAATATGGTCTATGACTTTGCCCATCCGTTCAGAGAAAATTCCAACGAAGTGTCTGACCAAAGGCACTATATCTTCGCGCCGCTCACGTAAGGGCGGCAGCCGCAGCGGGAAAACATTCAGGCGGTAGTAGAGGTCGCTGCGGAATTCGTTGTTCCGCACCATCTCGCCAAGGTCCCGGTTCGTCGCCGCGACAACCCGGACATCCACTTTCTGCGTGCGGCAGCTTCCGAGGCGTTCAAACTCCTGTTCCTGCAAGACTCTGAGCAGTTTGGCTTGTAATGCAAGCGGGATATCGCCGATTTCGTCCAGAAAAATCGTTCCTTTGTCGGCCATCTCGAAACGGCCCAACCGTTGTGCGATCGCGCCCGTGAAAGCGCCTTTCTCGTGGCCAAACAGTTCACTTTCGAGCAGGTCCAAGGGAATAGCGGCACAGTTCACTTTGATGAACGGACGACCATATCTCTCACTGGCGTTGTGAAGCGCCCGCGCGATCAACTCTTTGCCGGTGCCCGTCTCTCCAAGAATCAGGACAGTGGCGTCCGTAGGGCCGACAAGTTCCACCTCGTCGAGCACCTGTTCGAGAGCTGCGCTGTTGCCGATGATCTCTACGAAACGGCGCTCGTTGTGCTCCTCTTCAATGCCATAGACTGTTGCCACCGCTGCCATAAGCCTTCCTTTCTCCTTAACCCATGCTTGGATCGATTGTGAAGGCAGTTGGCTTTTGCGGATACCCTACTTAGTCAAACGGCGAGTTCGCTGGATGATCAGAACGGCAGTTACCACCTTTGGGGGATAGGGCGGTGCTACCTTCGCGGTCTATAAATCAGGAGGGACGATGCGCTTCCGGCCGAACACCCAGGCATCGATCGACCACGTTCCGGGTCCGATCATCGCCAGTGTTGCCCCGAGCACAGCCAGGAAAAGAGAAGTAGCAGCATTGGCCGGCGACATGAAAGCGGTGCACGCCTCAAGAATCGCTACGACAGCGCCAGCGATCGGAGTCCACAGGCCCGCAATCAGCAGAGCGCCCGCGACCGCACCGATGCTCTCTGGAACGACTTTCGCGCACATCGGATTCGCAATTGCGCACGCAACATCGCAATAGACCAGCGC
>JAFAMM010000237.1 GCA_019233375.1 Acidobacteriaceae bacterium | reverse complement strand
CCCCGGCAACCAACCGGAGTGCAGGAGATGCTGGGGATTGCAGGGGATGTTTTCGGCGCTTTCTAGAGAATGTCATTAGTAGCGTATATGGAACGAGTGACATTTTCTGGGTCTCGGTATAAACATCCCCTGCAATCCCCTGCATCTCCTGCATTATCCCTTAACCACGCTCCATTTCGCCACTCCGCTACGATCGATGCCGTCGGTGGTAAATCTGATCCCATTCGCAATGCGGCCCTTCACCTTGCGCAGCCAGTAACCCAGCCGGGTGGCGTCCACAGTGCCGCGCACGCCGGCGACATTGCCCTCGGCAAGCGCATTGCGCAGATCGAGCAGCCTGGCGCCGCCAAAGCCATTTGGATCAAACCCAGCGACAGAATCAGCAACCTGCCGGGCGGTCATAGCCCGCTCCCCGAAGCATGCCTGCCACAGGATCAGCACCTGGCGCAGGGCGCCCAGCTCGGGATCATCATCGCGTGCGGCCTGAACGGACTGGACGGGATCCGCGCAGCCCAGCCAGACCAGGCTCGACCTCACTAGGTCACTCCACCCACCAAAGGATGCGAGCGGCTTCAGCAGGCCGGGACTGCCAGCCTGGAGATAGGCCCGGACAATGGTGAGGCAGGCGCCGACATACTGCCCGCGATCGGCCAAGACGCGCTGAACGGGATCGAATGAAAACGTGCGGTCCTCGGGGTGCTCCATCTTGGCGTCGAGGTCGCACACCAGAGTCCGGCGCGTCATGTCGCCAGCTACGCGCAAGGCGTTCCCGGTAGCAAACAGCGTCGCCCTGCTTTCAATCTCGATGATTTCGGATCGTCCCAGCGGACGAACACGCAGCAGCGGCCGCTCAATGGCCTGACACAGAAAATCGCCGCCCAGAATGCCGTTCACATTATCCACGCTGATGCATGGGAAACCTGAGAGCAGCAAGGCGACGAGCCGCTTTTCCAGTTCCTCTTCCTTGGGGGAAGCAGCTGCCACCGGGCAAATCCGGCCAGTCGCGATCGCACTCGCAAGATCGACCAAGAAAGACTTGCCCGTGCCTGCGGTGGGAGCCCGGAAGGCATGCAACGGCGCAACTGAGAATGCCCCGCGTGTTACGGCCGTAATCATCCCGGAAATCGCCACCGCGCGATCCACATCCGCGACGAATGGGAATTCACTCAGCAATGCCTGGAGCAGCTCGAGCGCATACACCGCATCCGCTCGCGAAGGATTTGCACCCACTGCCGGCATCACCAAACCGGGATCCGGCATATAGAAAAGCCGGGTCGCGGGATCGTATCCTGGTTCGGCAAGAATCGAGCCATCCCGGCGCAAAGTCGGTGTGGTGATCACACCAGCGATCGGCGGCACCGTCCAAAACCCACACCGGCTTAGTATCACCTTGGCAACCAGCTCTGGCGGGTCGCAGGGCACGTCGCGCTTGGCGCGCCCATCGTATTCGACCCAATCCGCTGCCTGGGCGAGCAAGTCGATCATTGCGGGCTGCGTGATTTTCTTCAGCCCCGCTGCAATGGTCGTTCGCTGATCGGATGCGGCGATTTCCCAACAGAGCGGCCGGACCAGAGCGTCACCGCGCTGAAAGATCGGCAGCAAAGAAGCCCTAAGCGCGGCCTCGCCTGCAGTGGCGAGCACGTCGACCTTGCCGGGTGCAACACGGATGACCGGCTTCTCGGCTGGCCCAGTTGCGCTAGCCAACAACCGGGCGAGATCCTCAAAACAGCTCGTGAAGTTTTACCGCCTTATCGAAGAAGCGCGTCCGCCAATGCGTGCGGACGGATCCGTCTTCGGCATGATACCGACCCGAGCGTTTCAGTTCTGCCATCCACTGCGGACCGCATCGTCCTTTGGGTATTACGTTTTTCCTGCGATGGATTTTTACGTCGTATGGGATAGCCAGGATAACAGCATTTGGTGGTACCAGGATGAAGAAGGTCCGCGTTACCTTCTGTCCGATCCTCTTCAGTATCCCGGCCAAGAACACGCCTTTAATGCCGCAGCACCTGATGATCTGAAGGGGTGGTCCATTCCCTGGATAGAAGCTCTTCCTGAGCCGGGATACCTGCAGATCTGGAGCGGTTTGATTGCCTGGACTCGCCCTGGGACGAGCTTGCTCGTTCGTCCACCGGCGAATCATCCGCGTGGTCCAGGATTCGAAGCATTTGAAGGGATTGTCGAAACGGACGTTTGGTTCGGGCCATTATTTACAAACGTGCGGCTTTTACGAACGGACCGGCCAATTGCATTTCGGCGCGACGTTCCCATAGCCCAAGTCCAGCCTATTCCGCGCGATGTCTATTCCAACGAGTCTTTGAAGCGAATGTCGGTGGTGTCGAGCTTACGTGACTTCTCTGAGGAAGACTGGCAAGCTTATCGCGAGTCGGTCATAAAGCCTAGCCGAGACCCAGGACGTCCGCACGGAGCGTATGCTGTAAAAGCGCGGAAACGCCGCGCAGGCGAGTGCCCCTTTGCGGCTAAGCGAGAGACGTCCGAGATCGTTTTTGCAAACTAATAAACGGTGCTTTCCAGGAATGACCTGTTGTCCGTCTCAAGAACGCCTGCATTTGCCGTCAGCCGCTCCGGGCTTGCACCCATTGCGGCGCACTCATTGGCGTTCACTACGGTAACATGACGCAGGATGCACGTCGCCGGTCAGTAGGCTAATGCCGCGAGCAGGCTCAGCGTGCCCTGGTGCTTGTATTCATGATCGCGTGCGACGGCATTGTCACCTTAACCGCTGCGGGACACTGATCGGTCCGGGTACAGATCGTGCTTGGCCCAAGTATGTCCCGCAGCGGTTAAGGTGACAATGCCCGGTCACGATCACGCGCGGGCGCAAATTGCAAGCCCTTCAGCAATCTCTTGAAGAACCGCTTGGCGGCTTCATAGAGAGGCGCACTGGGATGTAGTGCCGTTTCTCTGGCGCACATACAACAATGACGACGAGCGCAATTTCACCAACAGATTTCGTTCCAGAGCCGCGCTCCGAATGGCATTGTCACGATAACCCGGTCTGGCGGGCACCCGGGGTTCAGGCGAACCTGGCAGGATGAAGCCTCCTCCGAACCCGCATCACCGCCATCGCTTCCCGGCCGAGATTATCAGCCACGCCGTCTGGCTGTATCACGTGTTCAGCCTCAGCCTGCGGGATGTC
>JAFAMM010000116.1 GCA_019233375.1 Acidobacteriaceae bacterium | reverse complement strand
AATATACCTTGGCGCGCCTAGGCGCCGAGCGGCTCTGGAAACTACTCCAGAAAGAGGATTATGTGCCGACACTTGGAGCGCTGACGGGAAACCAGGCGGTCCAGCAAGTGAAGGCCGGCCTCAAAGCAATCTACCTCAGTGGGTGGCAAGTGGCAGCCGATGCCAATCTGGCGGGCCAGATGTATCCCGACCAGAGTTTGTATCCGGCGAACAGCGTTCCTGCGGTGATTAAACGAATCAACAACGCGTTGCTGCGAGCTGACCAGATCTGTCATCTGGAGGGGAGACCCCACATCCATTGGTTAGCGCCGATCGTCGCTGACGCGGAAGCTGGATTTGGGGGACCGCTCAATGTCTTCGAGTTGGTCAAGTCTATGATCGAGGCGGGCGCTGCGGGAGTGCATCTGGAGGATCAGCTTGCGTCTGAAAAGAAATGTGGTCACATGGGTGGGAAGGTGTTGATTCCAACCCAGCACGCAATCAAACACCTGATCGCAGGGAGATTAGCAGCTGATGTTTGCGACGTGCCGACCATTCTCTTGGCAAGGACGGATGCCAACGCGGCTAGCCTTCTGACCAGTGACGTGGATGAGCGGGACAAGCCGTTCATTACCGGCGAACGAACCGCGGAGGGATTCTACCGGGTGCGTGCCGGTATCGATCAGGCAATTGCCCGTGCGGTTTCCTATGCCCCTTATGTGGATCTGCTCTGGTGTGAAACCAGCGAACCGAACCTGGATGAGGCTAAACGGTTTGCCGAAGGTGTCCACCAACACTATCCGGACAAACTGCTGGCCTACAATTGCTCGCCATCGTTCAATTGGAAAAAGAAACTGGATGACACCACGATCGGACGGTTCCAGCGCGACCTCGGTGCGATGGGATACAAGTTCCAGTTCATCACGCTAGCCGGGTTCCACGCGTTGAACTACAGCATGTTTCACCTGGCCCGGGGCTACCAGGAGCGCGGTATGTCTGCCTATGCCGAGCTGCAGGAAGCCGAATTTGCCGCTGAGGCGGAGGGATACACCGCAACCAGGCATCAACGTGAGGTCGGTACCGGGTATTTCGATGAGGTGAGCCAGGTGATCTCTGCCGGTGAGTCGTCGACGACCGCCTTACACGGTTCTACTGAGACTGAGCAATTCTAGTGTACCAGTAATTGGATCGCTAACCTTCGTTTCCTAACGAATGACGCTAATTCGATGACCAGCCAGTGCTAGTGCACTTGGTGAACTAGTCTAGGCGACCGAAAAAGAAGCTCCACCATTTACGGCGCCTGCTCGGGATTTCCAAAAAGAACCGCAGCATTTCGCGCGAAGCGTCGGGTCCATGCCGATCTGTGTATGAACCGTCCGGGCAGCCCCCAGACCAAGCGTGCCCCAATCCTTCAATGGACCAGTGTTCCACTTGAGGAACGCCGCTCGCATCGAGGATCACGGTGCGAGTGTAAGCACGGCCTCCCGCCGAGCCCTGGTGTTGCGTCTCTCGAGTTCTAGTAGTGCCAGCGAGGCCGGCGCGAGCTTCCGCAAAGATCATTTCGGCGTTCGACGGATGCACCCTTTGATCGGACGTTCCGTGAAAAACAATGGTGCGAACGCGGCCTTGCGCCTTTTTGAGACGCCTCTTCCTTTGCGGCGGCGCTACGGGGCTTGATGCGCCGCTCATGGCGGCAAATGCAGACGCCGCATCGGTAGCGGACCCATAGGCGAGGCCGGAGTGAATGCCTGTTGCGGCGTAAAGTTCGGGATAGGTGGCGCTCATGATCTCGGCCATAGCGCCGCCAGCGGAAAGGCCCGCCACAAAGATCCGCTCGGCATCGATATTTAATTCCGCCATGACGGTGCGAGTAATCCCCGCGATAATGCTCGGTTCTCCCAAATCGCGCCTCTGGTCCTTGGGGTTGAACCAATTCCAGCAAGCTAATTGATTGGCTTCCGTTGATTGTCTCGGATAAGCGATTACGAAGCCATGTTCTTCCGCAAGCTGGTTCATACGTGTCCCGACCGCGAAGTCATCGGGGTTTTGAGTGCAGCCGTGGAGCATAATAAGCAAAGGAAGCTTCCGGCCATCCAGATGGCTTGGAATATAGAGTTTGTAGTCTCTTGAACCAGCCTCGCAGGCGAATGTTCGCGTGACATAAGCTGCCCCATCCGGGATGGTTACCGGCGGCGTCTTACGAAATTTCGCGAGCGGCGCCGAGTCGAGAGGGAAGCTCGGAAGATCGGTCTGACGCAACAGCTTCGAAACCTCTCCCAATCGTGAATTTTCCGGCGACGGTTCGCCTGGGGAAACGGCGTGACCTCGTCCCGAGAGGGCGCGCTGGATTACCTGCGTCGCCTCCATCAAATTTTGTGCGCGTGTGAGTTGCGTGCCCTGACGCAACTTGTCTCGCAGTTGGTTGTATTTTTCCGGCCATAACTCGTCCTTAGATACCATCCGCATAGATGGTATATGGATGGCGGAGAAGCCCATTGCAATAGGAAAATTTGAAAAAGCGCAAAAACCGGAACTTCATTCAATGGCCATTCCGCACCGTTCCTCGGA
>JAFAMM010000047.1 GCA_019233375.1 Acidobacteriaceae bacterium | reverse complement strand
GTTTCCCTCGCTCTTGGAATCGGCGCGAATACTGCCGTGTTCTGCTTACTGAATCAGGTAGTACTTACGCTTCTGCCCGTCCAGGATCCCGGCCGCCTCGTTCAACTCAAGGAAGCGGGGCCGGTCTACGGCTCCAATAGCGGCATGAACTCGCTCTCTTATCCGATGTACCAGGAGTTCCGCGACCGCAACACTGCTTTCAGCAGTATGTTCTGTCGCTACAGCCTTCCACTCAGCATGAGCTTCGCCGGCCGTAGCGAGCGTGTCCAGGGCGAGCTGGTCTCCGGTACGTACTTCCCGACGCTCGGCGTCCCCGCGGCCATTGGACGAGTTTTCAACGCCTCTGACGACAAAGCGCGTTCAGCCGCGCCATTCGCGGTGCTTGGCTACGATTACTGGCAATCCCGCTTTGCTGCAGATCCCGCAATCGTGGGGAAGCAGATTCTCGTTAACAACCATCTGCTCACGGTCGTGGGTGTGGCGCGCAGTGGCTTCAAGGGTGTTCAGCCGCTTTTCTCGACCCAAGTCTTCGTGCCAGTGATGATGGCGCAGGAGCTTACACAGGAAGAAAAGCCCTTCGACAGCGAAGGCCGCCGCTGGCTTCAGGTTTTCGCTCGTCTCACACCCGGTGTGACCCTTTCTCAGGCCAAAGCCTCGCTCCAGCCGATCTTTCACAATTTGCTCGAGCGCGAAATTCACCAGGCGTGGTTCGCGCACGCCTCTAATTACGATCGTGAGCAGCACTTGCGAGTCAAGCTGAATGTCATGCCAGGAGGCGGCGGCCAGTCCATGGCACGTGAAATGCTCGCCGCGCCGCTCTGGGCCATGACCGCCATGGTCGGACTCGTCTTACTGATCGCCTGCGCGAATGTAGCGAACCTGATGCTCGCTCGCGGCGCCACGCGCCAGAAAGAGATCGCAATTCGTCTCGCTCTGGGCGCCGGTCGCACACAGATCATCTCCCAACTCCTGATAGAAGCCTTGCTTCTTGCCTTTGCGGGTGCCGCGGCCGGCCTGCTCGCCTCTATCTGGAGCATGGATCTCCTCAACAAAATCCTTCCTCATATTGAGCCTCCCGTTAACTTCGACACCATGCCGGACGCGCGCGTTCTTCTCTTCACCCTGGCCACCGCCGTCCTCGCCGCAGTCATTTTTGGTTTGATTCCTGCATTTCAAGCCACCCGGCCTCATATCGCGTCTACCCTGAAAGATCAGGCAGCCGCGGTGGTCGGTGGCACTCACACGCTTTGGCGTAAGGCGCTGGTGTGCGCGCAAGTCAGCCTTTCTCTTCTCCTCCTCATCGGCGCCGGCCTGTTCGTTGCGACCGTGAACAATCTCAGGAACGTGAATCCCGGGTTCGCCGTGAACAACCTTCTATCGTTTTCAGTAAATCCAATGCTGAGCGGATACGACAAGAAGCGGGCTCACCTCTTCTACTCGCAACTGCAGGAAACTCTTTCGGCCGTGCCCGGAGTTCAGTCTGTGGCTTTAGCCATCGTGGCGCCGCTGAACTTCGATGAATGGGACGACGCCATTACCGTCGAAGGCCACGTGGCGAAACCAGGTGAAGACATCCAGTCCTGGATGAATTACATTTCTCCGGGCTATTTCGCTACCCTCAAAATCCCGATTTACGCCGGCCGTGACTTCACCCTCAAGGACGTCTCGGGCGCTCCCAAAGTGGCGATCGTGAATGAGAAGTTCGCGCATCACTATTTCGGCACGCGCAGCCCTATAGGGCGTCATCTTGGAATGGGCAGTGACCCGGGTACAAAAACAGATATCGCAATTGTGGGCGTCGTGCGCGATACGAAGTACGAAGACCTGCGCAAAGACCCTCCTATCGAAACCTACATACCGTATCAGCAGTTCGATTCCGCCACCGGAATGACCGCCTACATTCGCACGAGTGTTGACCCCTCACAAATGTTTCCCATGCTCCGTTCCGCCGTCCGCGGCCTCGATTCAAATCTGCCCATCTTCGACATGAAAACCGAAACGCGGCAGGTCGAAGACGTGCTCGTAGTCGAGCGCCTGGCGGCAACCCTTTCCACCGCCTTCGGTATTCTCGCCACAATTCTTGCGGCCGTAGGCTTGTACGGTGTTATGGCATTCCTGGTGTCGCGGCGAACGCGCGAGATTGGCATCCGCATGGCTCTCGGAGCGCTTGCCGGAGACGTGCTTTGGATTGTTATGAAAGAGGTGTTGCTGCTCGTATCGCTGGGCATCGCCCTTGGTCTCCCGCTCGCACTTTTCGGTCTGCGGCTGCTAAGAGCGCAGCTATACGGACTGTCTCCTTATGACCCGGCAACCATCCTGCTTGCCGTGGGGGGTATCGTTACTGTCGCCGCTTTTTCAGGCTATCTTCCCGCCCGCCGCGCCACCCGCGTCGATCCGGTCAAAGCTCTCCGTTACGAGTGAGGCGAGGCCGTCTTCTCTCTTACGCCGAACCAAAACCACCTGTTGATTGCTGGCACCGTTCTAGTTGAATGTCGACAATTGTCGACTTTTCAACACGCCTCGCACGGCAATTCTATTGAAAACTCAGGCCCGCGCCGAGGGGAGCAAAGTGCGATGAAAGATCGTGGCTGAAGGCGAGTAGATCTGGCCCCGTGCACGGATGTGCAAATTGGGGTTATTTCGCTTACCTGCAGTTAGTGCGGCCCAATCCGCCGCTTGGGCACTTAACTACAGGAGGAAAACGATGACGGCTCTCTTGCCTTATGACAAAAAACAGGTTTCCATTGACATTGCCGACCAGAACTTCGTGGGCTCGCTTGTCTCCCGAGTGGACGCCTACCGGCCCGGCTTATCTCAGAAAGACTTCGTCGAAGCATCACTCGATCATCCAATCGGGAGTCCCAGGCTGGAGGACCTTGTCCGAGGCAAGAAGAATATCGTCATTATCAGCTCCGACCATACCCGTCCGGTACCTTCGAAGATTCTTACGCCCATCCTTCTGCGGCGGATCCGCGCAGCGCAGCCGGACGCCGATATTAAGATTCTGGTCGCAACAGGCTTTCACCGTCCTTCCACTCGTGAGGAGTTAATCGACAAATACGGACAGGAGATTGTCGATCGTGAGCAGATTGTCATGCATGTCTCGACAGATGACGCTGCAATGGCCCATATCGGAACGCTTCCATCCGGCGGCCCGTGTATTGTCAACCGTACCGCTGTCGAGGCGGACCTGGTGCTTTCGCAAGGCTTCATTGAACCGCACTTATTCGCGGGCTTCTCCGGCGGGAGAAAATCCGTGCTCCCCGGAATCGCGTCCTATAAGACGATCATGGCCAACCACTGCAGCGAGTTCATCAATTCCCCTAAAGCTCGCCCAGGCATTCTCGAAGGCAATCCCATTCACACAGACATGTTGTACGCGGCCAAAACCGCCGGCCTGCGGTTCATTCTCAATGTGGTTCTGAACTCCGAGAGGGAAATCATCGCGGCATTTTCTGGGGATTTGGACAGAGCACATACGAAAGGGTGCGAGTTCCTGGCTTCACTAGCGTCCGTTAACAAGTTAGATTGCGACATTGCCGTAGTCACAAATGGCGGGTACCCACTGGATCAAAACATATATCAGGCGGTCAAAGGCCTGACGTCGGCCGAGGCCACGAACAAAGTAGGCGGGGTAATCATCATGATCTCGGGCCTCGTGGACGGTACCGGTGGTAACGGTTTCTACAAGAACCTGGCCCAATCCAAAACGCCAAGAGAGTACTTGGACCGGGTATCACAGGTGGGAAGAGGACATACCGTAGCCGACCAGTGGGAGTCCCAGGTGCTGGCGCGCATTCTAAGTCAGCACAACGTAATTATGGTTTCTGATCTGATTGATCCGAAGTTAGTAACTGGCATGCATATGGAGTATGCAAGGACATTCGATGAAGCGCTGCGGCGTGCTTACCAGCTCCAGGGAAATGCAGCCAAAGTAGCGGTCATTCCGGATGGACTGGCGGTGATTGTCCGATAAGCCGCGCAACGAGGAAACATACATCCAGGCATTCACGCCACAGAAGAAACAAACCATGGAAGACGAATTCAAACCGGGAGATAAAGCACAATCGTCCGGCATCTACGATGTGATCCACGACAAGGTGGACGGGCACGATCATGGATTGCCGCATCAGGTCACGGCCATCGCCGGCACGACATTCCCGCAATGCCGCGTCTGTCGAGAAGAGGTAAGGTTTCGCCTCCATCGAGCCGCTGAACCAGTCGAGACCCACGAACATTTTAGGAACCACGAGAAGAGGTGAGGCAATGGCCTTCAGAAGAGCCGCTTTTACGATTCTCGTCTTGCTTGCATCGATCCTTGGCACGCATTTGTGTTCCGCCCAGGTTACAAGTGATACAAGTTTAGGGCCCGCGCTACCGGAGCAGATCAAGCTTCCACCGAACCCACTTACCGATTGGACCGCGGACAACGGCCTTCGTTTTTTTGGCTGGGTGGAGGGCGGCTATTCCTCGTCCTCAACCGGAACCGGGTTGCTCGACGTCGAACCGCGTATGAATCGATTCGGCGATGCCTTTCTTCTGAACCAGGCTGCGCTCGTTCTGGAGCGGCCGCTTGACGAAGAACAGTGGTCGTGGGGTTTCCGCTCTGAGTTTTACATGGGCGCTGATGCAGCATTTCTGCGTCCCCTGGATGGTTTTGGCCCTGATAACCCGCGTTTTGGCACTGACTTCCGCCAAGCATACGTTTCGTTTCACGCGCCGGTCCTGACGGATGGCGGCGTCGACGTCCAGATCGGACGGCAGTATGTACCGCTCGGGTACGAAACAACGATGTCGCCTTACCGGCCCATGTATTCGTTAGCCTACGTCTGGCTCTACTCACAGAACGGTGCGACTACCGGAGCGATTGCAACCATTCACGTGAATCCCAGGCTTGATGTCGTTGGAGGCGTCACCCTTGGGGTCAACTCACTATTCGATCTGCGTGGCCGCGCTCCGTGCTATCTGGCCCGTGGCCTCTATTGGCTTGATTCCGGCAAACGGACTAAGCTGGTGGGAACTTTCTATACCGGTCCACAACCCATCGGGTCGGCGAAAGGGCATGTCGGAAAGTGGCAAACGGAAACCGAGTTGCAGTTGATCCATGATGTGAATCGCCGGCTAACTCTGGTTTCTGAGACCAACCTCGGGTGGGATACCCGCGATCCAGCAAACAACCTCCACACCTCAAAATGGTATGGAACTTACGGGATAGGAATCATTCACGTTCATCGCCTGCTCGATGTGAACTCTCGTGCTGAATGGTTTCATGATGTTGATGGGTCGCGTACCGGAAACCGCGCGAACTATGGCGAGCTAACCGCCGGAGTTAACTTTATGCCCACACGTGCCGTCAACTTCCGCCCGGAAGTCCG
>JAFAMM010000420.1 GCA_019233375.1 Acidobacteriaceae bacterium | reverse complement strand
CCAGGTCATCGCGGTTCACGGACGTGATCACAATGTAACGAAGGTTCATTTTCGCCGCCATTTCAGCAACGTGGCGCGGCTCATCCGGGTCGAGAAAAAACTCGTGCTTGGCTGCCGAACCCTTCGGAACCGAGCAGAAACCGCAGCCGCGCGTACACAGGTTGCCGAGGATCATAAACGTCGCCGCACTGCGCGCGAAGCACTCATGAATATTGGGGCAGCGGGCTGATTCGCAAACCGTATGCAAATGCCGCTCGCGCAACTGTGCTTTTAATAGATGAACGGCTTCAAAATGGGTACTTCCTTTCCGTAGCCACTGAGGAAGCCTGGGTTGTGGGGTGGGCGGAACAGGGGCGATTTGGAAGAGCGGTTCCGGTGTCACAAAATCATATTGTTGCATCCACCGTCCCGGCTTCCGGCCCAAGCTCGGGCGTGAAGTAAATTACCCTTATAAGTAGAAACAAATCGTCCGCGAAAATGTTCATACCTTGCGACCCTCGAATGCCAGAGTTCCGGCGGATTTTAGCAGTCTGTGCGCTATTCGCGTGCGGTCCGTTTCTGAACGCCCAAACTATGCCGGCTGATCAGCAGCCCGAAGCGGTTACGACTGCTCCTTTAGCCGCGCCTGAAGACGGCATCTTGCCGGCTCAGAAGATCGGGCCCGGAGATCTGCTTTCCCTTTCGGTCGCCAACAGCCCCGAACTCACGAGGAATTTCCGAGTATCGCCCGATGGGACGCTGACACTGCCGCTACTTACTGAAAGGATTCAGGCCGCCGGCAAAGTGCCGGAGCAGGTTGAGCAGGAGATTTCGCAAGCGCTGATGAAGGACCAGATCCTGGTGCATCCGGTTGTATCGGTGGCAGTGGCTGAGTATCGGAGCGTGCCGGTAACTGTGACCGGCGCCGTCCATCATCCCGTCACATTTCAAGCGGTAGGAAAAACGACGCTGCTCGATGCGATCTCGAAGGCAGATGGCCTGGATGCGAATGCCGCAGGCGAAATTCTAGTTACGAGCCCGGCCGCGAGCGGCGGCCAACTGGTTCGGCGTGTCTCTGTGCAGCAACTCGTAGACGGATCGGATTCGTCCGTGAACCTGACGCTGTACGGCGGCGAAGTGATCCGGGTCCCCACGGCGGGCCGGGTTTACGTCCTGGGCAATGTGAAGAAGCCGGGCGCTTTCCCCATTCAAGACGGAGATCACACAACCGTGCTAGAGGTGCTTGCCCTGACCGAAGGCCTCGCTCCGTACGCGAATAAAGAAGCTTATATCTACCGAAAAGAGTCGGGCAAGAACGGACGCGACGAGATACCAATTCCGCTGACGCTGATTATGGAGCGGAAAGCGCCGGATGTGCGCCTTCAGGCGAATGACATTTTTTACGTTCCCGATAACAAGGGGCGGAGGTTGACCGCCGAGACGTTGGAGCGCATTTCGGGTTTTGGCCTGGCGACCGCATCGGGTCTGCTGATTTTCAAATAGGTCAGGAAGGTAAAGCGATCTTCGGATGAAGCAGATTGAACGACCATACCCCGACCTGCTGGACATGCGGCGACTGCCGCAGTATCTCTCACCGCAGAGTTATCCGGAATTCGAAGCGGCCCAGCCGGCCGTTTCTCCGATGCACTATTTGCTGGTCGTATACCGGCAGAAATGGAAGATTCTCGGCTTTGTCGCGACCTGCGTACTGGCGACGTACCTCATCACCGCCCGCATGACCCCGATTTACGAGGCGACGGCGAAAGTCGACGTGGACCGGCGCGTGCCGATCGGCGTGGTCGGCGAAGAAGCAAATCAAGTGGCGACGGCTTCCGACGACGCCGACGCATTCATGGCGACGCAGATGGAATTGATTCAGTCAGACGCCGTGGTGCGGCCCGTCGCAGAAAAATTTCACCTTCTCGAGGCGGAAAGCCAGCTCATCAAGCTTCCGCCGGCGCAGGCTCGCAAAAAGGCGGAAGCACCGGTGTATCTGCGCAATCTGATCGTCACGCGCCCGGTGAATACGTATATCCTGCACATCGGCTATCGCTCGCCGGATCCGCGCCTGGCGGCCGATGTCGCCAACGCGGTCGCGCAATCGTACTTGGAGCACACGTTCGACATACGCATCCGCGCGTCTAGCGCGCTGTCTGCATTCATGGAGCGCCAGCTTGACGAACTCAAGGCGAAAATGGAGCGCTCCAGCCTGGCGCTGGCGAAGTTTGAGCAGGAGCTGAACGTCATCAATCCGGAGCAGAAAACGGATATTTTGTCTTCACGCCTAATTCAGCTGAACACTGAGTACACCAACGCGCAGGCCGACCGGGTTCGCAAAGAGGCGGCATTCAAAGCGCTGCAAGGCGGTTCACTCGCGGCGGCAGAGGTTTCGACGCAAGCCGAGGAGTTGAACCGGCTGCAGGACCGCGTGGATCAGGCCAAGCAGCATCTGGCTGCAATCGCGTCGGTTTACGGTCCGAAGCACCAGGAGTACATTACGGCGGCAAATAATCTGGCGGAAGTGCAACGGCAGTTCGATGAAGCGCGCCGCGGTGTAACGCAGCGGGTGGAAACCGAGTATCACGAAGCGGTCGGCCGCGAACAGATGCTGCAGCAGGCGGTCACCCAAACGAAGAATGAATATGATCAACTGAATGCGCGATCGTTCCAGTACCAGCAGCTCAAGCGCGATGCCGACGCGGACAAGGCCTTATATAGCGACCTAGAGCGCCGAATTCGCGAAGCCGGAATCAACGCCGGATTTCAGAACAGCGCTATTCGCATCGCTGACAATGCGCGGCCGCCGGATTCGCCCATTGCTCCGCGCAAAAAGCTGAATCTGCTGCTGGCATTTATCATTTCGTCGGTGCTGGCGATCTGTGCCGCCATTCTCAGCGACGTGCTCGATCACACGGTGCGCGATCCGGAGCAGGCCGCCCGCGCGCTGGATGCCAGCGTTTTGGGGACGCTGCCGCTGGTAAAAGAAATGCGCCGGCTGATCAGCTCGGTATCCGTAAGCTCGGCAGGCGCGCACGAGACTCCGGGCGGCCCGACGGGGGTGATGAAAAGGGAGGCCGAGCGAAACGGCAGCGGCAAGCGGGGATATCGCTACGGATACGGTTCGGGCGCGGGATATGACGGCATCGCTTCGTATGAAGAGGCCATCCGCACACTGCGGCACTCCATTCTGTTGCCGGACCTCGACCGGAACGTGAAATCTCTATTAATCACCAGCGCGGCTCCGGGGGAAGGCAAGTCGACGGCCATCATCCATCTGGCGATTGCTCACGCCGAACAAGGAAAGCGCACGCTGATCATCGACGCGGATCTTCGCCGTCCCAGCATTCACAAGAAGCTCAACCTGAGCGGTCTGGTTGGGCTTTCAAACGTTCTGCTGGGCGAGATCAGTTGGAAAGACACCATCGTCAACTCAGAGCGTTGGCCGGAGCTGGACATCTTGCCGTCCGGAACGGCTTCGCGCCGCGCCTCAGATCTGGTCGGTTCGATGATGATCGACATCCTCGATGAGGCATCGAAGGAATACGACTTGATTGTGGTGGACGCGCCGCCGCTGTTAGGCTTCGCGGAAGCAATGCAGGTTGCGACGGCGGTCGATGGGGTAGTGGTGATGGCACGTGCGGGCCAGACGAGCCGGCGCGCCGTTGCCACCGTGCTGGCGACACTCGATCGTCTCCGCGTCAACACCATCGGCCTGGTGCTGAACGAAGTGGACAAGAACTCCGCGCACGGTTACTACTACTACAATGATTACCGCCGGTATCACACAGCGCCGGTGGAGCGGAACGGCTAAGACATACGCCTGTGCGCGTTGCCTTTCTCACCAACGTAATCCCGCCCTATCACAAACCGGTGCTAGAGGCTCTCGCGGCGCGGCACGGCACGTTGCGCATTTTCCTGTCGACTCCTATGGAATCGAACCGTTCCTGGAAGGTTGACTGGGAGGGACTGGACGTGATTGTCCAGAAGACGGTCACAATGAGGGGGCGCTGGCGCCATCCGCGCGGCTTCGAGGAGCCGACCGAAGTTCATTTCCCACTCGACACCGTGGCGCAGTTGAGCCGGTTCGATCCGGACATCATCATCTCCACCGAACTCGGTTTCCGGACGCTGTCAGCCGTGCTTTACACCAAACTGCGGCGGCGAACGCGAGTGATCGCGTGGACGGAAGTCACCGAGGTAAGCGAGCACGGCCGCGGGCTGGCGAGAAATCTGCTGCGCAAGACGCTGCGCAACAACGTAGACGCGTTCCTCGCGCTCGGGGACGGCGGCATACGCTACATTAAGAGCCTTGGCGTGGATGAGAGGAAGATTTTCAAGCTCGCATACACGACCGACGTCGAGCGATTCGCGAGCGTGCCGCTGGCGCGCCAACCGGGACACGAAAGGCGCCTGCTGTATGTCGGGCAGCTCATCGAGCGGAAGGGTCTGACGCAGTTTGTACAAGCCTTGGCGAGATGGGCAGACGCGAACGCCGCCGAGAGAGTAGAGTTCTTGCTGGCGGGAGAAGGTCCACTGCGCGAAGGCCTTGAACGGCTTCCCGTACCGGCGAATCTTCAAATAAACTTCGTCGGGCCCGTTGCCTACAGCGACCTTCCGAAACTGTATGGCGAAGCCGGCGTGTTCGCATTTCCCACTCTAGTAGACACCTGGGGTGTGGTGGTGAACGAAGCGATGGCGGCAGGACTTCCGGTGCTCGGCAGCGTGCACGCGCAGGCTGTCTTCGAAATGGTCAGGCACGGCTATAACGGCTGGACATTTCATGCCGGGGATCAGGAAGAGACGTTCCGCGCTCTTGACCATACCCTTCGGGCATCCCCGGCCGAACTGGATCAAATGCGCGAATACGCAAGACAGACCGCGCTAAGTTTAACCCCGCAGCATGTGACCGAGCTGATTGACGATGCAATTCAGGCGTGCGTGACGGGTCGCGCCGAATGCCGGTTCGCCGATGTTTAACGTCCCGTTCCTGCTCTGGGCCGTGTTGTTCGCCGCTGCCCTATTCGCACCGCTGCGCTGGAGCTTCATTGCGTACCTGGTCCTCTCGGTCGTCGATTTCTATTCAGGCGATAGCGGTGTGGGCCAGTTGAACACGATCAAGGGTCTGATTTTCCCGCTCTATCTGCTTTGGCGGCTCAGGAACCAGTCTGGGCATAACAAAGCGGTGCTGGCTCCCATTGCGTTTCTGGTCTTTGTAGGTTATGTCGCGCTGGCGAGCGTGTGGTCTCTCTTTCCTCTCTCCGCCGCGAAACTGGTGCTGCAATTGATCGGATCGTTTCTCATCTGCATGGCGTTCCTGCGTGGCACGAAAGCCGGCTATCTCACGCCATCCGTGGTCTTGCCCGTCACCATCGGCGTACTTGCAGTGGGCGTCATACGAACGTTCTTCGTGCCGAACGGGATTGAAGGGGACCGCTTCACGGGTTACATTTCCGCACAGGCGTACGCGTCCTTCTGCACCGCTCTGTTTTGTGTCGCACTGTGTACGCGCAGCATTCGCCCGGCTGTCCGGTACAGCATCTGCGCTGTTCTGGCGCTCGCGGTCGTGCTCGACGGCAGCCGAATCTGGATCTTTGGAGTATGTATCGCCGTACTAATGACTCTGCTGACATCGCGCACGCGCGCCTGGGTCAAGATCCTCTCGGGGAGCGCGATTGTTCTGGCAATTACTGCGGTCATGGCGTCCAGCGAACTTGTGCTGAAACTCCTGGCGAAAGATGCCAGTTCGAATCGCATCGCATCGTTTGTTCTCGATCTGTATCAGGGGGACACGCAGGGCGGCGGAATGGGGACATACAATCTTCGCAGGCAGATCGACGACCGCGGAATTGAAATGATCAAGGCGTCCTCGCCGCTCGAGATCCTTGCAGGAAACGGAACGAGCAACGGCGCTTTGATCACCTGGTCGGTGATTCACGCAGGTACAGATCCGAACAGGGCGGTACACAACGAATGGCTGCGAATCATGTACGAATGGGGCATCGCCGGGATGATCGCCTGGATCGTTTTCGTGGGTTCCATAGCCGTCTATGCCATCGAGGGCAATCGCAAAGACCGGGCAGCTCACGCGCAGCCGCTTCTGATCTATTTACCCGCTTTCCTGATCGGGCTTTCAGGCGAGAATATTCTGGCCGGTGCCGGCGGAGCAGTGAACCTGGGCTTGATTTTGCTTATAGCGCTGGCAAGCATCTCGCATCGTGAAGCGCTAAGGAATGCGAGGTTGCGGCATTTCGCAGCACAGCGGCGTAATGCGTTTCTGAACGCCAGGCCATGGCCGGCGAGGCTTTCGCGGAGGCCGGCTTAGCTTCGGGCATGCGGATTGTCCAGATCCACAACTTCTACCAGCAAAGCGGGGGAGAAGATCGGGTCTACCAAGCCGAATGCGAGTTGCTGAGAAGCCGCGGGCACTCGGTAGTTCAGTACTCGCTGCACAACGACTCCCTCAGCGACATGGCCGCACCCGAAATGGCTGTCCGGACGATCTGGAATCATCGCGCCTACCGCGAGCTGAAGGCTCTGCTGCAAGCGGGACCCGTTGATGTCATGCACGCGCACAACACGTTTCCGCTGATGTCCCCGGCTGTGTATTACGCAGCGCAAGCCTTCAACGTTCCCGTCGTGCAGACGTTGCACAACTACCGCCTGTTTTGCGCGGGCAGCACATTCTACCGCGGGGGACGGGTGTGCGAAGACTGCCTGCACTCGCCCCTTCCCTATCGTGGCGTAATGCACGCGTGCTATCGAAACAGCAGGCCCGCGACAACGGCAGTGGCCGCGATGCTTGCGATTCACCGCGCCGCCGGAACCTGGCGCACGAAGGTCCAGATGTACATCGCACTGACGCGCTTCGCAAAACAGAAACTTATCGAGGGCGGCCTCCCTGAACATCGCGTACGCGTAAAACCGAATTTCCTGGCGAGCGATCCGGGGCCGGGGACGGGCCTCGGCGGATTCGCCCTTTTCCTGGGCCGCCTGACCGAAGAAAAGGGTATCCGCACGCTACTGAGGGCGTGGCGCGATGTGCCCGATGTTCCGCTTAAAGTTGCAGGTTCCGGACCACTGGCGTCCTTTGTTGCGGAGCGTGCGCGAGAACTGCCGAATGTCGAGTATCTCGGGCAATGCGAACCACGCTGCGCAACCGAACTGCTGCGCTCCGCGGCTTTCCTGGTGTTTCCTTCCGAGTGGTATGAAGGACTGCCGATGACCATCGTGGAAGCATTCGCCTGCGGAACTCCGGTGATCTGTTCGGCACTAGGCGCAATGAACGAGCTGGTTCTGCGAGACATCACTGGCGTGTTGTTTGAGCCCGGAAACGCGCTAGAACTGGCCGGGGCAGTGAATCGTTTGATAGCGGACCAAAGACGGCTTTCGCAGATGCGAGCCAAGGCCAGACAGGAATACCTGGAATGCTACACTCCAGGGATCAACTATCCGCAGTTGATGGAAATCTATGAGGCAGCGAAGGACAATTTGCACTCCTAGGCACCCAGTAGTTGTACTGGCAACGTTGGCGTTCAGCAAGACCGGCGCGATCCACGCTTGAACGCACGTTATCTCCAAGTACTTTCCGGTACAGAAACCTAATCACACATTTGCTCTCAAACGTATGTTCCTTTTACCACGGGAGAGTTGTTAGGCACGGGCTTTCGGACGTATGAGCGCCGCAGTAGCACAACCGATAATCGTCCATCCCGGCTTTAAGAAGCGGTCCTGGGCGTTAGCAGCGATTCTCGTCATTGATTTGCTCGCGCTCGAGCTTTCGTTATTGCTCGGGTGTATAGTCCGCTATTTTCTCCATTCGATTTTCCCCATCGGTTTGAATGCACCGCAGTACCAAGGGGTAGCACTAGGTGTGCTGGCGCTTCCTCTGGCATACTACTGGGTCGGCTTGTACCCGGGATATGGCATGGGGGCGGTGCAACGCATCCGTGCCCGCGTGTACGCGACATTTGTCGTTTTCATGGTCCTGCTGACCTGGAACTATGCGTTCGAGGACCGGCAGTGGTCGCGCGGCGTGCTGGTGCTCACAATGCTGTTCGCGCTGATGCTGGCGCCGGCTTTAGAAGCACCGGTCCGCCGGGTTTTGTTTGAGCGCGGTATCTGCGGCGTTCCCGTTCTCATTCTCGGCGCCGGCAAAACGGGCGCGCGCGTGGCGAAGACGCTCCGCTATGAGTCCGATCTGGGATTCGTTCCGGTCGGGATCCTGGATGACGATCCGCGGAAATGGGGCACAACGCTTGACGGGGTGCAGGTTCTCGGTCCTCTTTCGATGGCCGAGAGCTTTGCAGGCCAAGTCAGGATCGCGCTAATCGCAATGCCTCGCATGCAGCGCGAGCGGCTTTCGAACCTGGTTCAGCATCTTTCTTTTCCGAACGTCATCGTAGTTCCCGATCTGTTCGGGATTCAGAGCATGTGGATTACCTCGCGTGACATCGGTGGCGTGCTCGGACTCGAAGTACGAAAAAACCTGCTCATACCCAGCAACCGGGTGCTGAAACGCGCGCTTGACCTCGCAATCAGCCTTCCAGCGTTCCTGATTACGCTACCTTTTGTGCTTGCATGCGCGGCATGGATCAAAGCTGTAAGCCCGGGTCCCGCGCTGTTCCGGCAGGAGCGCGAGGGGAAAGCGGGCCGTCGCATTCAGGTTCTCAAGCTGAGAACGATGTTGAACGACTCGGAACGCGTGCTGGCGGAATACCTTGACGCGAATCCGCAAGAGAAGGCGAACTGGATCCGCTTTTACAAGTTGAAGAAGGATCCGCGGGTGATTCGCGGAATCGGTTGGTTTTTGCGCCGGTATAGCCTGGATGAGCTGCCGCAGTTATGGAACGTGCTCAAAGGCGAGATGAGCCTGGTCGGGCCGCGTCCCTTCCCGGACTATCATCTGAACAGTTTTCCGGAAGCATTCCGCTCCTTCCGCTCGAGCGTGATGCCGGGCGTCACGGGGCTGTGGCAGGTATCGGCGCGCAGCGATGGTGATCTCGAGGTGCAGGAAGCGGAGGACACATACTACGTCCGGAACTGGTCCATGTGGCTGGACGTTTATGTCTTACTGCGCACGATACGGACCGTTTTGAACCCGAATGGCGCATATTAGGAACGTGCCGTAGGACGGGCACGCTTCCGAAATCGTGATCGCGAGACCCATGCTGGATAGAAATTCGACATGAAGCAGGGAACACGACATCTGGGTTCGCTTGCCGGCAAGGTTGCGTCGAGCCTCGCGGATCAGGCGACCGCGTCCGGCACAAACTTCGTTATGAACGTACTGCTCGCGCGATGGCTGAGCAGGACCGATTATGGCGCCTTTTCGGTCTGCTGGTCGTTTTGCCTGATCTTCGCAGCCTTTCATAACGCGATCATCCTGGAACCCATGACAGTCGTAGGGCCAGCCGAGTACGGGTCGCATCTCGCGAAATATTTTCAAATCGTCCGGCGACTGAACTGGTACATCGTGGGCGCGCTGGGGGTGCTGGCCGTCGCCACCGCGCTCTTCTATCATGAAGCGAACGTTCGCATAGCGCTCGCATTCCTCGCGATCGCGCTGCCGGGCTATCTCCTGCTGCTCACAGCGCGGCGTAAGCAGTACGTCGTGAATCAGCCGGCTCGGGCATTTCGCATCAGCGTCGTATATGCGCTGGCGGCCGGGGCGATGCTGGCGCTACTGCGCGCTTTTTCCTGGCTCTCGGCGGCGACGGGTGTCATCTGCATTGCGATGGCATTGCCCGTGGCAGTGTGGGCGCAGAGCAGAGACAAGCGCCGCACCGGAACGGGCGACACGGCAAGCATCGCACTGGCGGCGATAACGCGAGAGCACTGGCGGTACGGAAAATGGCTGTTCGCTTCGGCGATTCTTGCCGTGGGCGTGCCCGATATTCAAACCATCTTGCTTTCGGCCATCGTGGATCTGAAATCCGCTGGTGCATTGCGCGCATTGATGAACTTCATTCTGCCGCTGTCACAGGCAGCCACGGTTTTGAGCGTATACGCGCTGCCGGGCCTGGCGCGAAGAATGAAGAATTACGGCGCAGGGCT
>JAFAMM010000287.1 GCA_019233375.1 Acidobacteriaceae bacterium | reverse complement strand
CCGTCCCGCCTTCTGGTGCCTCTTCCCGATGCGGTCAGCTTTGAAGATGCGGCGGCCGTGATGCTGCAGGGCATGACCGCGCACTATCTCACCCGTTCTACATTTGCCCTCAAACCCGGACACACCTGCCTCATCCACGCCGCCGCGGGGGGAGCTGGCCTGATGGCCGTGCAGATGGCGAAGATCGCCGGAGCCACCGTGATTGGCACTTGTTCTACCCGGGAAAAAGCACGCGTCGCGACGGAAAACGGCGCCGATCACGTGATCCTGTATGAACAGCAGGACTTCGTCACGGAGGTGAAGCGGCTCACCGGCAACGCGGGTGCAGATGTGGTCTACGACTCGGTCGGGAAGACCACTTTTCACGGCAGCCTGGATTGCCTGAGGCCGCGCGGCATGCTGGTATCGTTCGGGCAGTCCAGCGGCGCTGCCGGCGAGATCGACCCCTTGCTCCTCAGCCAGAAAGGCTCGCTGTTTCTGACCAGACCGAGCCTCGCGAACTATGTCAGCGACCCGGCCGAGCTTCAATGGCGCGCATCTGATATTTTCAGTTGGATCGCGGCAGGCAAACTGAACATTTGCATTCACCGGGTATATCCGCTCTGTGACGCCGCGCAGGCTCATCGCGATTTGGAAGCTCGCAAGACTACAGGCAAGCTCCTGCTGAAACCGTAAGAGACACATTTGACCGATCATTCTGAATACGAGCACCGCAGAGAGCGCCTGCTACCGGCCTTGCGGCAGGCTAGGGCAGAGGCATTCCTAACCTCCGCGCTGCCGAATGTTCGCTTTCTGAGCGGCTTTACGGGAAGCAATGCCGCGCTGCTGGTTACCTCAGACCGCGCGCTGCTCTTTACCGACCCTCGCTATCAAACCCAGGCTTCACGGGAGTCCGGCGCGGAAGTGAAGATCGTCAAGGGACCGTTGCTGCCCGGTATAGCCGGGTGGATGAAACGTCTGCGGCTAAACACACTCGCGTTTGAGCAGAACCGCATCAGCTTCGAGGAATACCAGCAGCTCAAGAGCATGGCCGGCATCCGGATCAAGCCCATGAGCGGCGCCGTGGAAGATATACGCATGGTGAAATCCGCGGCAGAGATTGCAACCATTCGCGCCTCCGTGAGGCTGAACTCGGCAGCCCTGGAACAAGCCCTGGAACACTTCACACCCGCCATGACGGAAGTCGATTTCGCGGCCGAGATCGAGTACCGCATGCGGCTGCTGGGGGCAGACGGCACGTCGTTTCAGACCATCGTCGCTTCCGGAGAGCGCAGCGCATTGCCTCACGCGCATCCTACCGACCATCCGATTCAGACTGATCAATTACTATTAGTGGATATGGGCGCGAATGTCGCCGGGTATGCCAGCGACATGACGCGAACACATGCCGTTGGCAAGTTGGCGCCAAAGGTCCGGCGTATGTATCGGGCTGTTCTTGAAAGCCAGCTTGCAGCCATTGACGCAGTGAAGCCGGGGATCGCATGCACGATTGTGGATCGCGCTGCCCGCCGTATCCTGCGTGCTCACGGTTTGGATAAGCTGTTCATTCACTCTACCGGGCATGGTCTCGGTCTGGAGATTCACGAGCGGCCGCGCATCGGCCGCAAGGAAAGGACGATGCTCGAACCGGGAATGGTCATTACAGTGGAGCCAGGCGTCTATGAGGAAGGACTCGGTGGTATTCGCATTGAAGATACCGTGGTGGTTACAGCGGGTGGTTGCGAGGTGCTTACGCCCACGGGGAAAGAGCTGGTTGTGCTGTGAAGACCGAATAGCATGACGATAGACGAAATCAGACAGTTAGTCGAACTGGTGCGTGACACCGGCGTGGGCGAACTCGAAGTGCACTGGGGCGAAGACAGCGTGAGAGTCAAAGGCGCCGGCGCGCGGAACCAGGATGCGGTGGTGCCCGTCATTCCGCTGCCTATGGCTGCCGCGGCCGCTGCGACCATGCCTGCTCCCGCCCCCGCACCCCCGCCG
Source organism: Acidobacteriaceae bacterium (assembly GCA_019233375.1). GTDB lineage: Bacteria > Acidobacteriota > Terriglobia > Bryobacterales > Bryobacteraceae > Bog-105. The sequence continues at coordinate 5,399 of JAFAMM010000287.1, read as the reverse complement.
CCTCCTGCTCCAGAGCCGGCCGCACCCTTGGCCGAAGACAGCCGCACAACAGTTGTGAAATCGCCTATCGTCGGCACATACTACGATGCACCCGCTCCGGGAGCCGATGTTTTTGTGAAGGTCGGGGACCAGGTCGAGCCCAAGCAGGTGCTCTGCATTATCGAATCGATGAAGCTGATGAATGAGATCGAAGCGGAGACCACGGGCATCATCGTGGCCAAGCATGTCGAGAACGGCCGCCCGGTCGAATACGGCGAGTCTCTGTTTACCATCCGCCAGCTTTAATTCCAGAGTGAAATGTTTCGCAAAATTCTGATCGCAAACCGCAGCGAGATCGCGCTTCGCGTGATATGCGCCTGTAAGGAGCTCGGCATCAAAACCGTCGCTGTGTACTCGGAGGCAGACCGTCATAGCTTGCACGTTCGCTTCGCTGACGAAGCCATCTGCATCGGGCCGGCGAAGAGCACACTGAGCTACCTGAACATCGCTTCTGTCATCAGTGCCGCCGAGATCACGAACGTCGACGCGGTTCATCCCGGCTATGGATTTCTGAGCGAGAACGCCGAATTCGCTGAAGTCTGCGAACTATCGGGAATCAAATTCATCGGTCCTACACCGCACGTCATCCGCGAGATGGGCCTGAAACAGCGCGCCCGGGCCATCATGAAAGAGGCGAAGGTACCCATTCTGCCGGGCTCGCAAGGAGTACTGCGAAACACGGAAGAGGCGCTCAGCCTTGGTGTCGAAATCGGGTACCCGATCATGCTGAAAGCCGCGGCCGGCGGAGGCGGGCGCGGAATGCGCATGGTGCGCTCAGAAGCTGAACTGCCCAACTTGCTCGCGCAGGCCCAGGCCGAGGCGGAAGCGGCATTCTCGAGCGGCGACGTGTACATCGAGAAGCTGGTAGAAGCGCCCCGCCACATTGAGTTCCAGGTGCTGGCGGACGAGCACGGAAGCGTGGAGATACTCGGTGAGCGCGAATGCTCTATCCAGCGCCGCCATCAAAAACTGATTGAAGAATCACCTTCGCCATCGGTCTCCCCGAAACTGCGGGCAAAAATTTCGAACAGCCTGCGCGCGGCCATACAGTCCATCGGCTACACCAACGCCGGCACGGTCGAGTTCCTGATGGATGAAAAGCAAAATCTCTATTTCATTGAAGTCAATGCGCGCATTCAGGTCGAGCACCCCGTCACCGAGTTTGTCACCGGGATTGATCTCGTCAAGGCGCAGATCCGGATTGCGGCGGGCGAAAAGCTGACGAGCATTCTGGGCGGGCCGGTTACCACGCGCGGGCACGCTATCGAATGCCGTATCAACGCCGAGGACCCCTCCACGTTCGCACCCTCTCCGGGCAAAATCACGGGATTCAACCTGCCGGGCGGCATCGGCGTGCGGGTGGATACCGCCGCCTACACCGATAGTGTCATTCCGCCTTACTATGACTCGCTGATTGCAAAGCTCATCACCTACGGTGAGAGCCGTATCGAAGCAATCCAACGCATGCGCCGCGCGCTGGGCATGTTCGTCATTGAAGGGATACGCACCAGCATTCCTCTTCATGAACAGATTCTTTGCGACGAAGACTTTGTAGCAGGGAAGTTCGACACGAATTTCCTGAACCACTTCAAGCTGCCGGACCGGAATGCTCGGGAAGAGCCGGTAACTGACGAAGCGCTAGCCTCCAGAACGGATTACGGTGCAGCCAGCTTTTGAACGGGATGATGTTTGTTGTACCACCAGCGCTTCACGTCCGGCCAGAATTCTTTCAGCACCTGCGATGTAGCGTCGGTGGCCAGCGCGACGCCCCAGTTCTGCATGAAGTCGCCGACGTTGCGGTCATCGGAGTAATAAGAGAGTCCGATACCAGCGGCAATGCCGTTGCCCGCAACCTCCGCAAAGTTGAACGTAGTGCCTCCAGCATCGGTGCGAGTGACGAAAATCCGACTGAGAGCATACAGCGTCCGGTGCGTCCTGGTGCCTTCCCCTAAGCGAAAATAACGTGGATCTTCATGCAGCAGAATGGGCATGAATCCCTCGGTCAGGTAGTTCCCAATGACCTGATCGGCGTACCCTGTTCCAAGCCGCTTCGCATAGCCCTTCATTCCCTGGCCGAACTGTGGATGGTTGTCGTCCAGTTGATATAGGCCGGCGTATCCGGCAGCCAGCAAAACGAGCGGATAATCGAACGAGTCTTTCGTCGCGATAATCAACTTTCTTTTCGCTGAAATGGGCTGGTACTCTGCACTTTTCTCAGCGGTGCGATAGTTCGGCAACACGCCGAAAATGCGCTTGTCTTCGCCCTGCGCCGTCTTGCCCGGAGCGAGCACTCCGGGCTGCTGCGACGGAGGGAGTTGCCCGGCCTCTGGCCGCAAATCCGGCGGCGTTTGTGATTGAGCCTGCTGCGCTTGCGCATGCAACAAACAAGGTGCGAACAAGATCGCAGTCATCGGAGCGAGCAGACGCAAACGCTCTGTAATTCTCTGGCTAAAGGCCATTTTGTGCTATATCCTGAGATTTGAGCGGTCGGAAAGAAGAATACGTTCCGCTACCGGTACGTACTTCATCGGACGTTGCGAACAGACCAGCGGTTAGCTAAACTGTGTTTCGCATTCGCGCTGTACGCAAAAGCCAATCTCCACGCGTCATAGGTTACCGACTGACGATGAGGCACTTGGAAAGTCCGCAGGGAAAGCTCCGTTCCAGCAGGTTGGAACGGCGTTTGCACTCGCAAATGAGTATCGGGGCACAATGGTAGTAGATTCGACAGGGCACGTAGAATGACACGCCATGCGGCAGGTTCGCGAACATCGTCCGGCGAGCCTATAGGCGCAACCTCGTTCAAGTATTACATTCATGATGGCATTGAGGCCTTGCGGCTTCAATTAATAGGCGAACTGACGGAGGCGAAGGTAACAGATCTGGATGGCTGCTGGCGCACGGCAAGGACAACTTTGGCAGGGCGTCCGCTCATAATCGACGTTCAAAGGCTGGTTCGGGTGGATGAGGCAGGAAAACGATGGCTTGCGGCCATGGCTGTGGAAGGCGCGGAATTCGTTCCAGCCGGGTACTTACGGGGAGCTATTGCCAGCGATACGCCCCTTGCGAAGCCGTCCAAACCGGTGGAGCGGCCCGGTCTCTGGGGTCGCGTCATTGCCTGGCTGCGTGGTACTCCCGTCCCAATCGAGTGAACTTTCCTGCCCTGGATCGCGGGGATGGTCTTACCCGGCGTCTCAGACCAGAACCGTGAAAGCCGCCTCCGTTCGAGTAACGGGCCGGTACGTGGTGTCCCTCTCCACCGGCTCGCGGCCCGCTTCGCGAATCAAGCGCAGCAGGTCTTGCCGTCTTAAGTGCTGTGCCGTGGTCGCGCCCGCGTCGTGATAGATCTTTTCTTCAACGACCGTGCCATCGATGTCGTTTGCCCCGAATCGCTGCGCGACCTGAGCCACGCTCGGCGTCATCATGATCCAGTACGCCTTGATATGTGGGATGTTGTCGAGCATCAATCGCGAGACGGCGATTTGTTTCAAGTCGTTAAACCCTGTCGTCTTGGGAAGATGGGCCAGCGCGGTGTTTTCGGGATGAAAGGCCAGCGGAATGAAGGTTACGAAGCCGTGCGTCTCATCCTGCACGGCGCGCAGCCGCACGAGGTGGTCTGAAAGATCTTCGGCCGTCTCCAGGTGACCGTAGAGCATCGTGCAGTTGCTTTTCAACCCGATCTGGTGCGCGGTTCGCGCGGCTTCGAGCCACTCGTTCCCGTCGATTTTGTGATCGCAGATGATGCGGCGCACCCTCTCGGAGAACACTTCGGCCCCGCCGCCCGGCATGGAATCCACCCCGGCCGCCTTCAACCGCTCGAGCGTCTCGCGGACGGAAATCCTCGCCCGCCTGGCCAAATACGCCACCTCCACCATGGTGAAGGCCTTCAGGTGCACGCCCGGATACCGCTCCTTTAAGCCGCGGAGCATCTGGCAGAACCAATCGAGCGACAGTTCGGGGTGAAGTCCGCCCACAATGTGGAACTCGGTCACGGCTTCCGCATAGCCTTTGCCGGCCACCTCCCACACCTGTTCGAGCGACATCGTATAAGCGTGCGGGTCTTTCGCCTTCTTGCCGAACGCGCACAGGCGGCAGCTCGCCACGCAGACGTCGGTCGGATTGATGTGCCGGTTTACATTGAAGTACGTGACGTCGCCATGCATCCGTTCGCGCACCCAGTTCGCCATATAACCCAGCGCGAGCAGATCGGAACTGCGAAACAACGTGACTCCGTCCTCATAGGAAAGCCGCTCGCCGGCCTGAACTTTCCCGAGAATAGGCCGTAAGCGTCTATCTTCAATAACAGCTGGCGCTGTCTGCAAAAAATTAGAAGAACTCATTGTCGATTCACAGATAATGGCGCTCGGATAAAATATCCGCGGCCCAAAATGCAAAAAAGAGCAGGCTCACGTAGCCGTTCATAGTAAAAAAAGCCGCGTTGATTCGCGTAAGATCATTGGGCTTTACCAGACCGTGCTCGTATACGAGCAGAATCATAACCGCAACAACGCCTGCAATGCTCAGCGGGCCAAGGTGAAAGGAAAGGATCAGCGCGAAAAGAGATACGACCATAGCCAGGTGCAGCAGTTTCGCGATCTGTAAGGATCGCGCGACACCGAACCGCCGGGGTATGCTGCAGAGCCCTTCGGCGCAATCAAAGTCGTAATCCTGGCACGCATAGATCACGTCGAATCCAGCGGTCCAGAACATGACAGCGGCGGTAAGCCAGAGGACGCGCGGGTTCAGGGTACCGCGGATCGCAATCCAGGCAGCGGCGGGCGCCATGCCCAGGCAGAAGCCGAGGATGAAATGCGAGAGCAGTGTGACCCGCTTTGAGAACGAATAGAAGAACAGGATCGCGAGCGTTGGGGCCGCGAGAGCGAAGCACAGTGTACCTACCTGCCGCGCCGCCCAGATGAACACGATGGAGCTGGCGACTGTAAAAACCCACGCAAAACGGAACGACAAAAGTCCCGCGGGCAGGTGACGTTTGGCGGTTCGCTGGTTACGCGAATCGAGTTCAGCATCGAGAATGCGATTGAACGCCATAGCAGCCGATCGCGCCGATACCATTGCGACCACAATCCACAGAATTCGCCCGCCCAGACCGGACGTGGCAAATCCGCCATCGCGCCAGGCCAGGAGCGCGCCTGTGAGCGCAAACGGCAGCGCGAACACCGAATGCTCGAACTTGATCATGTCTAGCGTGAGCCGCAGACGTGTCCAGAACCGAGCCATATTGAACGTGACGCTACCATTTTAGGGGATGCCGCGACTGCCACAGGCACCGTAAATTATGGATCTCTTTCAAATTCAAGAACTCCTTCAACAGGTGCGGGACGGGCGTTCAAGTGTCGATT
>JAFAMM010000174.1 GCA_019233375.1 Acidobacteriaceae bacterium | reverse complement strand
TCTGATGCCGAATTAGCGCGCTTCATTTACTCCTCAACGCCGGAATGCACTCTGCTTTCCGGCTCTTTATTTCTGCTTCGAAAGTCCGGGCTCAATTAAGTGAAACACGTCCTCCGCGACTATCTTGTTACCCTCGCCGTTTGGATGAATCCCGTCTGGCTGCATCAGATCAGGATGCTGATACACATTGAGTAACAAGAATGGCATCAGCTTTAAGTGATACTGCTTTGCCAGCTCCGGAAAGATAGCGGTGAACGGCTTGACGTAATCCGGGCCGTAGTTCGGCGGAAGGGTGATGCCCAGCAAAACTATCGGAATGTTCGCCTCTTTCAGCCGCATGATCATGTCCTGCAGATTCTTCTTCGTCGCGTCAACCGGGATGCCGCGCAGACCGTCATTGCCGCCGAACTCCAGGATCACGAGCGCCGGGTGCTCCGCAATGACATTGCCGATTCGGGCAAGTCCGTCAGTGGTCGTGTCCCCGCTGACGCCCTGATTATCGATCCGGTAGTTATATCCATGAGCTGTCAAAAGGTCCTGTAAATCCGAAGGATAGCTGCGGCCCGCAACACCGGCCGTCAAGCTGTCTCCGAAAGTGACGATCGCGGGGCCGTCTATGGGAGCGGCCGCGGGCTGCGGCTCTCCGCGCGCGGGTTCTGAAGCTGCCGTGGAACTTGGCTCTGCTTGCGTACGTTTCTCTTCTTGTGGGCTGTTCGCGTTTCGTGCGCACGCGCTTAGAAAAAATGAGGCGGCCACGCAGACTGCAACAATGGAATGAACGCTTGTTCTCACTACATCCATAAGATTGACATGCGATTGCCGATGCTCTTGCCCGGTGTGATTCAGGTAAACGACCTCTGGAAAGTGATTGAGAATCCGCCGAATCGGGTAGAGATTCTGCGCGGTATCACCTTTTCCGTGCCGCGCGGCCAGTTTCTTGCGATCATGGGCGCTTCCGGCAGCGGCAAGAGTACTCTGCTGGGCCTGCTGGCCGGGCTTGATACCGTAACCTCCGGCCGCATTCTTCTCGACGGCACGGATATTACGGACCTGCGCGAAGACGACCTCGCCCGCATGCGGGGACGCAAACTCGGCTTTGTTTTTCAGTCCTATCAACTTGTCCCCACCCTGACCGCGGAGGAGAATGTGCTCCTTCCCGCCGAGTTGAGCGGATATAAAGGGGACGCCCGCCGCCGCTCCCGAGATCTGCTCGAGCGCGTCGGCCTGACTCAGCGCGCGCACCACTATCCCGTCCAGTTATCCGGCGGAGAGCAACAGCGCGTTGCCCTCGCGCGCGCATTCATTACTGCTCCGCCCATTCTGATGGCCGATGAACCAACCGGCAACCTGGACAGCGCGAATGGACAGCACGTGCTGGATCTCCTGCTTCAGCTAAACCGCGAAGAGGGAACGACGCTTATACTGGTGACTCACGACCGCGCGCTCTCTGAATACGCCGACCGTGTTCTCACACTGCACGACGGGCAGATATTGCGCGACGAATTGCTTATCAAGCCGGACACGGAAGCCGCCGCGCTTAGCGAATCGGAAGCTTCTAACCTCAGTTGAAAGATCTGCCGTGTCGTTCAGAACTGCCTCAAGAATAGCTTGGCGCGAGCTCCGCGCCGCACCCGCGAAATTCATTTTCGTCGTGCTCGCCGTGGCGGTCGGCGTGGCCGCGCTCAGTGGAGTCAAAGGCTTCGGGTACGCTTTCCGAGGTATGCTGCTCCGCAACGCGAAACAGTTGATCGCGGCCGATGTGCAGGCGCAAACCTGGGGCGCCTTGAACGATGAGCAGATCCGCCGCATGCAGCAATTAGGCAGCGAGTATGGCGAGGTTACGAATGTAACCGAGACTGTGTCGATGGCCGCCTCGGGCACACAGCGCATTCCCCAAATGGTGTCGGTCAAAGGCGTCGATCCCGCTGTCTATCCGTATTACGGAAATCTGAAAGTCAGCCCCGATAAGCCGCTTCGTGAACTTCTGGGCAATGACTCGTCAATCGTGGTCACACCCGAGCTGGAACTTCGCATGAAGGTTGCCACTGACGGCGCCATTCGCCTGGGTGGCAAAGAATTTGTCATCACCGGAACCATCGTGAGCGAACCCGACCGGCTCGCCTCCGGCTTTGGCCCGGGCATGCGCGTGCTGATGAGCCGTGCCGGTCTCGAGCGTACTGGCCTCATTCAGTTCGGCAGCCGCGCGGCGCAGCGGTTTCTATTTAAACTGCGTCCCGGTGCGAATCTCGATGCCTTGAAGTCAGCCATCAAAGCGACCATACACCGCGTGTTCATCAGCGACTACCGCCAGGGCAGCCCCGTCGTGGGCCGGGCGATCGACAACACCACCACGTTCCTCAGCCTCATTAGCCTGATTGCGCTCATTGTCGGCTCGCTCGGCGTGGCTATGGCGATGTACTCGCATCTCCAGCAGCGCATGGACACGATCGCCGTCATGAAGGCGGTTGGGGCGCGTTCGAAGCAGGTGATGCAGATCTATCTGCTGCAGACTCTGTGGCTCGGACTTGCCGGAGGATTGCTGGGAATTGCGGCCGGAGCCGCCGTGCAGCGATCCTTTCCCTGGCTCATTCATCGGGTGTTTGCGCTTCTTCCCGATGTCCCGTGGGACTGGTCCTTCAGCTTGCAAGGGATGAGCCTCGGCGTTCTGGCTACTCTTCTTTTCACGCTGCCGCCGCTGCTAAATATCCGTAATGTGCGCCCGAGCCTCGTTTTCCGGCGCAATATGAGCGATGCCGGCCTGGAGAACCGGAGACACTGGCACGACAGGTTGCCGAGTTGGATCGGCGCCGTCTTGATCTTCGGCGCTTTTTACCTGTTTTCCGTCTGGCTGAGTCAATCCTGGGTGATGGGTTCGTATTTCATGGGCGGTCTCACCGCGAGCCTCATCGCGCTCGGTCTCATTGCGGCTCTGTTGCTCGCTGTGATGCGGCGCCTCGTGCGCGTTTGGAACGCGCGCCTGCCCGCTCCGTTTCGTCACGGATTTGCAAATTTGTACCGGCCGGGTAACCAGGCGCGCTCTGTTCTCGTAGCCCTCGGCGTTGGAGTGATGTTCACGCTGAGCACTTACCTGCTCCAGGCCACCGTGCTCAGGGAAGTCACAAGTGAGGGCCCAGGCCGTGAAGGCAACCTGTTCCTGCTCGACGTGCGTGATGCGTCGGGAATCAACCGGCTCATCGAATCCGAGCCGGGTGTCACCAGCAAGGTCCAGCTCGTCGGCTACATCGTTGCCCGGATGCTTGCGAAGAATGACGTTGCCGCGGGACGCCTCCATCTGCCGAATGACCGGAAAGAGGATCTGCAAACGATCCGCATCACGACAGCGCCGTCCTTACCCGACGGAATCGTGCTTGAGAAAGGAACCTGGTGGGCGCCTGGGACCAAGGATCCACGGCTCGCGGTCTCCGAACAGGCACAACGCGCCTACCAACTCCACCTCGGCGATCGTCTGCAGTTCCAGGTAGCGGGCCGTACCCTGACAGCCCCTCTGGTGGCGATTTTTCACCGCGAGCAGCGCGCCCCGGTCCGTTATGATCTGGTCTTTCCTCAGGAGGCGTTACAAGGCCTGCCTGTCACCTACTATGGCGCGGTCCACGTGAAGCCGGCAGACATCCCTCGCGTGGAAGAAGCCATCTTTGAAAAGTTTCCGACGGTCACGGTGATGAATCTGGCTGACGTGCTTACCCGCATTCAGGAAGCGGTGGATCAGGTCGCGCTCGTCATCCGCTTTCTGGCCGGGTTTGCTATTCTCGCCGGTGTCATTATTCTTTCCTCCAGCGTGGCCGGGACCCGCTACCGCCGGATACGCGAAGTAGCGATTTTGAAAGCTCTCGGCGCCACTAAGTCGCGCATCAAAGGCATCTTCTCCATCGAGTTTTCTATTCTCGGCGCCGTTGCCGGCCTGGTCGGCGGCATTCTGGCGAACCTGTTCACGCGCGTCGTTTCCGACCGATTCATCGACGCCAATTTCAGGTTCGACTGGCTATCGTTGCTCTTCGTGATGGTTGCCACCGCGCTGCTCGCCAACATTGCCGGTTGGCTCGCGAGCGCCCGGATTCTGGATCAACGGCCGCTCGAGGTTCTGCGCGCCGAATAACTCAGCTTTGCGAGTCTCCGTAAACACCGGTCACACGCTGGCCAAGAAAATTTGCCGCAACCAACGTCTACTTAGCCAATACATTACAGCGATGGGCGGCATCGAGGTAAGGTGGAACTCGCATCGGGCGAGCTATCTCTTGGAGCGTGAACAAGCTCGATCTTGCACGCAGCCTGGCAAAGCGATCGCATCGCTCTCAGGCAAGGGCCGCGGATGAAGTCGATGGCCTCGTTTATCAGCTCTTAAAGGAAGTGAAACGCCCGCTCGCGCCGCGCAGTCAGGGCAAGAAAAATTCCGCTGCCGCCGCCTCCATTCCGAAAGGCAGAACATGAACCGGAGTGCTCGGTGGAAGGTTCTGCTTCAGATCATCGAAAGCTGCCTGCGCGAAGGCGGGCCGATCGAAATTGACGGGGTCGGCAGATTCAAGCTGAACGACTTGAATCAGGTCACATTTGAGCCGAATGGACGTACGCGGGCTTTTCTCGCTTATGCGGAAGAAGACCGTGCGGAAGTCCGGCGCTTGTTTTCAGCTCTGCAGGAGGCCGGATTCGAGCCCTGGATGGATCAGGAGAGATTGCTGCCCGGACAGAACTGGCCGCTCGCGATCGAGCGCGCCATAGACACCTCCGATTTCTTCCTCTGCTGCTTCTCGCAGCGTTCCATAACAAAGCGAGGGTACTTTCAGTCCGAGCTCGAATATGCATTAGGCGTTGCGTCGCGCGTTCCCGCCGAGGAGATCTTCTTCGTGCCGATTCGCCTGGATGAGTGCGAGGTGCCGAGACAGATCGCGAGGAAAGTGCAGTACGTCGATATGTTTCCGGATTGGCAGCGCGGCGTGGATCACCTTTTGCAAGCCCTGTGGCACCAGACCCTGGAGCGAAACCGCAAGAAAGCGCTTCGGCGATAACGGTCAGATCTTATCGAGCTTCTTCTTCGCTTCGTGCGCCAGCTTTGAATCGGGCGCCAGATCAATCACTCTTTGGAACGCCGTCTTTGCGGCATCTCTGTTCTTAAGCTTCTCTTCAGCTTCCCCGATTTTGAAGAACGCTTCGGCGTTGCTCGGGTTGAACTTCGTAGCGCGCTCGTAGCGGGCAAGAGCCGCGCGGTACCCTGCCGGGGTGCCCTTGTGCATGTAGAAGTTGCCCACTTTCACGTTGCGCTCTGATTCGAGCGGATTGAGAACAAACTTTTCCGGGGCGACGGCCTCATCTTCCTCTGGTGGATTCGCCTCGTCGGGCGGCTGCGCGGGCTTCTGTTGCTCTTGCGGAACGAGTGCCGGTGAAAATAACAGAGCTAGAACAAATGCAAAAGACACTCTGCGTGTCACAATTGAATTATAAAGCTGCAGTGGATTTACGTGAAAAAGTAGCGCAGCTTCCTACCCGGCCGGGCGTTTACCTCTATAAAGACGCACAAGGAAAGGTTCTTTACGTTGGCAAAGCCAAGAACCTTCGCAGCCGTGTACGAAGCTATTTCAATGAGGACCGGCTCGCCGAAGTCAAGACCGGAAGCCTGATCTCTGAAGCGCGCGATATCGATTTCATTCAGGTCGACAACAATAAGGAAGCGCTCGCGCTCGAAAACAATCTCATCAAGCAGTACAAACCACGCTTCAACGTACTGCTGCGCGACGACAAAACGTATCCTTACGTTAAGCTCACAAACGAAAAATACCCTCGCGTCTATGTCACGCGGCGCATTCTCCGCGACGGTGCGGGCTACTACGGCCCATATTTCCCGGGCAATCTCGCGCACCGGCTGGTTCATTTCATTCACCGCCACTTCAAAGTGCCCTCGTGCAAGCTTGATCTGAACCGCGCATATACGCATCCATGCCTGCAGTACCACATTCACCGTTGTCTCGGGCCGTGTACGCTCGGTTTAACAACGGATGAACTCTACGCGGCTGCGGTGCGCGACGTTCGTCTGTTTCTGGAGGGGCGGCACCGCGATCTTGCACATCAACTCGAGCAGCGAATGCAGCTCGCGGCCGATGAGATGCGCTTCGAAGAGGCCGCCAGCCTGCGAAATCTCATCACCACTGTTCGCGAAATGGAGCAGCGGCAAAAAATGGCTGCGGTCGAAGGCGAAGACATCGATATCTTTGCCTACCACGCCGAACCTCCGCTGGTCGCGGTAAATCTCTTTCACCTGAGAAACGGAAAAATCGTAGATAGGCGCGAGTTCTTTTGGGAAGATCAGGAAGATTTCCATCCCTCTGAGTTCTTCGAAGCCCTGCTCAAGCAGGTGTACCTGAACAGCAAATACGTCCCGGGCACAATTCACGTGCCTGCCGATTTTGAACAGCGGGAGGAATTGGAAGAATTCCTCTCCGACCTGCGCGGAAGAAAAGTAGAGATCGTCACTCCCCACCGCGGATCGAAGAAAGCACTGCTGTCGCTCGTCGAAACGAACGCGAAGCACAGCTTCGATCAAAGGTTTCGCGTGTTAAAGCCGTCCTCTAACGCCATCGAAGGGGCGCTCCAGGATGCATTGAACCTCGCCGAGCCGCCGAGACGAATCGAATGCTTCGATATCTCCCACATTCAGGGCACCGACAAGGTCGCGAGCATGGTCGTGTGGGAAGACGGGAGGATGAAGAAATCGGACTACCGCAAATTCATCATCCGGACTGTGGTGGGCAACGATGACTTCGCTTCCATGCGCGAAGTCATTACCCGCCGCTACTCGAAACTGCAGGAAGAAAAGAAGCCTTTTCCCGGTTTGGTGCTTGTCGACGGCGGCTTAGGTCAACTGCACGCTGCCGCGGAAGCGCTCGAAGCAATCGGGATCACCTATCAACCGCTAGCCTCCATCGCAAAACGCGAAGAGTGGATCTATGTTTACGGCCAGGAAGATGAGCCGATCATCCTCGATAAGTTCTCGCCGATCCTTCATCTTGTGCAGATGATACGCGATGAAGCGCATCGCTTCGCGGTCACCTTCCACCGCACGCGCAGGAATGCACAGCGGTTGACCTCCGAACTGCACGAAGTTCCGGGTATTGGACCGAAAACAGTAGAGAAACTGCTGCGCACGTTTGGCAGCCTTGAGCGCGTGCGCCAGGCTTCGAGCGAAGAATTAATTAAAGCCGTGGGCGCGGCCGCCACGCACAAGCTCGCAGCTTACTTCGCTGCCAACCCCGGTTCGCCGCTCGTCCGGATCGCAACCGAATTACAAACCAGCGAGCAGCCCGGCTAGCAGCGCAGTGCGGTCCGCGATTCGATCGATCAGAATACTTTCATGTAACGCGTGAGCGCCTTCGCCGACCGCGCCGAGCCCATCGAGCGTCGGAACGCCAAGCGCCGCTGTAAAGTTGCCGTCCGAGCCGCCGCCCGTGGATGTCTCTTCCACGTGAACACCGAGTTCGTTCGCAAACTGGCGCGCTTTCTGGAAAAGACCAACGATCGCCTTCGTGCGTTCCATCGGGGGACGGTTCAAGCCGCCTTCCACTTGCAGAGAGCAGCGCTTATCGAATGGGCGCAGCGTCCGAAATTTCCTGTCGAGTGTAGCGGCATCTTTCATATGTGCGACCCGAACATCGACATGAACGTGCGCTTTCGCCGCGATTACGTTCGGCCGGGTGCCGCCCGCGATGATGCCGGGGTTTATGGTGGTGCCGCGTGCGAGATCTGTGAACCCGGCGATCTTATCGATTTGACGCGCCAGTTCAACGATTGCGCTCGCGCCCTGATTGAAATCGACCCCCGCGTGAGCCGCTTTCCCTTCAACCGAAACGATATAGCCACCGACGCCTTTGCGGGACGTTTTCAGTTTGCCGTCGAGCCCGGTTCCTGGTTCGAGAACTAAAACGCAATCGGTCTGCTTTGCTTCAGCTTCCGTGAGCGCGCGTGACGTTTTGCTGCCGATTTCTTCGTCCGAGACGACCAGCAGCGAGACATTCTTGGCGGGCGCGACATCCAGATCACGCAGGCAGCGCGCGGCATAAAGGAAGAACACAATCCCGGCTTTAAGGTCGAACACGCCAGGACCCCACAAGCGTCCCTTATGGTTGCGAAACGGCATGATCTTCAATGTGCCGAGCGGCCACACGGTATCGGAGTGGCCTATCCCGAGAATGCGTCCTTTCTTGCGACGGCCAGGGAGCTTGAAATCGAGCCGCAAATGCCTGCCGTGCGTAGGCGAGCGGAACGTTTTCGGCGTCGCGATATCGCGGGCACTTTCCGTGAGAAGATCCACGAAACGGTTGACGTCGGCCGGTGAATCGCTGGGTGTTTCGCACTCCACGAAGCGGCGTATGCAGTCTATGCTTTCTGCTTTCTTCTCAAGAGCATAGCGAAGGTAAGGATGCATCGGCTGTTATAATTTAGAATCCCATGAATTCGATGGATGTCGAAGAGATTTCGGCGGTTCTTCCCCACCGGTACCCATTTTTAATGGTGGATCGCATCGTCGAGATCGGGGATGACCACATTGTCGGCCTGAAGAACGTAACGGTGAACGAGCCTCACTTCACCGGTCATTTTCCAGGGTATCCGGTAATGCCCGGGGTGCTGATTATTGAAGCGATGGCGCAGGTGGCGGGCATCCTGGTCGGCAAAATGGCGCCGCACACGCGCGGCAAGATCATGTTTCTCGCGTCGATCGAGAACGCGAAATTCCGCAGACCGGTCGTTCCCGGCGATCAGTTGAAGATCGAGATGAAGATGGTGCGGCTGAAGCACTCGGTCGCGAAGATACAGGGCATCGCCACGGTGGACTCGCAGCCCGTTGCCGAAGCTTTGTTGATGTGTACTCTCACAGATCGCCCGCAGCATAGTGCGCCGATTGCGAGGCAGAAGGAAACAGAGCCGCAGCTTGCCTGAGCGCGTTGGCGCCCGCCTTACGGATGGCGATCCACCCTACAGCGATTATTGATCCGGACTCCGATGTTTCCCGCGATGCCGAAATCGGACCGTACTGCATTATCGGCAGCGGCGTGACCATCGGCGCGCGCACCCGCCTGATGGCGCATGTCTATCTTGAAGGCAAACTAACGATTGGAAAAGACAATCTGTTTTTCCCGTACTGCTCGTGTGGTGTCACGCCGCAGGACAAGAAGTATAGAGGCGAGCCGTCCGAGACGCGTATCGGAGATCGCAACACCATACGCGAGTTCGTGACCATTCACCGGGGAACAGAAGGCGGCGGCATGGTGACCTCGATCGGCGATGGCAACTTAGTCATGGCGTACGTGCACATTGCACACGATGTGATCATCCACAACAACACGATTCTGGCGAACGGCGTCACCTTTGCGGGACATGTCGTTGTTGAAGACTACGCGAACATCGGCGGGCTGAGCGCGATTCACCAGTTTTGCCGCGTGGGACAGCACGCCATGGTGGGCAGCTACAGCGTGATCAAGCAGAACGTGCTGCCATATTCCATCACGGCGTCCGACCACGAAGCGAAAATTTATAGCGCGAACCGGGTGGGACTTGAGCGGCGCGGATTCACGCCCGACGAAATCGAGCCGCTGCAGAACGCTTTCCGGATTTTGACGCGATCTGGCCTGAATACCACCCAGGCGTTGGCGCGCATAGCGGAAGAAGTTCCTCAGACAAACGAAGTGAAGGGAGTAGTGGAGTTTATTCGCGCCTCGGAACGCGGCTTTACGAAGTAGTAAATGGGGATGCACTACGGAATGATTGCGGGTAACGGCCGCTTCCCTTTGCTGGCGCTCGAGACGGCGAAGCGGGAAGGACACAACGTTGTTGTCGTCGCGATCGAGAACGAGGCGACCCCGGAACTCGAGCGTTTCGCGCACGCGATGCATTGGATCAATATCGGCCAGCTAGGCAAGCTAATCGACATCCTGAAGCGCGAACGGGTCTCGGAAGTGATGATGACGGGCCAAGTAAAGCACGTAAGCCTGTTTTCCGGCGTAACGCCGGACTGGAAACTCCTGAAGCTGCTGACGTCACTCAAAGAGAAGAATACGGCGTCGCTGATTGGCGGAATCCAACGGGCACTGCGTGATGAGGGAATAGAGCTTGTCGATTCAACACGGCTATTGAAACCGTTGCTCGCCGATGAAGGCGTGCTGACACGGCGAAAGCCCACGCAAGAAGAGGAAGCCGACATCCGGTACGGCCGCCGGCTGGCATCTTTGCTGGCGTCCGCCGATATCGGCCAAAGTGTTGCGATCAGCGAAAAAGCGTGCGTTGCGGCGGAGGCGATGGAAGGCACGGATGCGATGCTGCGGCGCGCGGCTTCGCTGACAAATGGCAAGCCGCTACGTTTGGTGAAGGCATCGGGCGGCAGGGAACACCTGCTGTTTGATGTTCCGGTGGCGGGGGTCGCGACGATCCACACTATGATTGAGACCCGAACGACCGTAATGGCCGTGGATGCCGGCCGGACTCTGCTGCTCGACAAAAACGAGCTGCTGCGGCAGGCCGACGAAGCAGGCATCGCGATTGTGGGCTATCCGCCGCTCAAAGAGGGACGGTGACAGACCGTCCCATACCCGTCGCTGTCATCGGCGCGGGAGCGTTCGGGCGCAATCATATTCGCGTGTTGAGCCACATGTCGGAGGTCGAGCTGGCCGCGATCGTCGACACGGACCTGGATCGGGCCGCGAAGATCGCCGCGGACTGCGGATCACAAGCGTTCGCCTCAATCGAGGATGTCCCGCGCGCTATCGAGGCGGCGATCGTCGCGACACCAACCACGACGCACAAAGTGGTGGTTGAGCATCTTCTGACCTCCGGAATCGATGTGCTGGTCGAGAAACCGGTCGCCACGACGGCCGGCGAGGGAAGGCAGATGGCGGATCTGGCCGATGCGCGCGGCCGGATTCTGCAGGTGGGTCACCTCGAGAGATTTAACCCGGCTGTCATGGCGCTCGAGAAGGCGCTGACCGTTCCCCTTTTCTTTGAAGTTCACCGCCTCAGCGTTTTTACCCCGCGCAGCCTGGATGTCGACGTGATTTTGGATCTGATGATCCACGATCTGGATATCGTTTTAACGTTCACCCAGGAATTACCAAACGAACTTCGCGCGGCTGGAATCTCGGTTCTGTCGGACAAAGTGGACATTGCGAATGTCAGGCTGGCGTTTCCCAGCGGGTGCATAGCAAACCTCACAGCCAGCAGGGTTTCCACTGAACGGGTGCGTAAGCTGCGAGTCTTCCAGCCGGGCGAATACGTGTCGGTGGATTATCACAAGCAGGAAGCGATTCGGCTGGCGATTTTGCGAAACGAACTTCAGGCTGCGAATGGGTTCGATTTTTCAAATGCGGAGATCGGTTTTGAGAGGCTGCCGGTGGAACGCGGCGAGCCGCTCGAACGCGAGCTGGCTTCGTTTTTTCATTGTGTAAGGACGCGGGAAAAGCCGCGGGTGGATGCCCGGCAGGCCTCGGCGGCGCTGAGCATCGCCGAGGCTCTGCTTGCTAAAATCAAGGAACACGGCGACTTAGTCAAAGAAACGGTTCGCAGGCGAAGCGCGAGTAAGGCCTAGCGCAGATAACCTTCACCTTCGTTAGAACGTCGCAACAAAGTACTACCCGGCATGGCGAAAGGATTTCTGGCTCTGAGCGATGCGCTCGACCTGCGTCCTCAAGCCGACAGTCCGCGGATGCTGGCGCCCTCGCCGTATCCGCTAAATCTGCTGCTCGAACGGCCCGGGCGCACGTGGCTGCAATGGGTCCTGATTGTTGGCGGATCATTTGCGATGCAGGTAATCCTGCTTGCAATCGGGGTGACGATTCCGACCCTGATCGGGCAGCGGCAACCGGAGCCGAAAATAGTGGAGCATCACATTCCGCTTTATTTGCCCCCGGACGTGCTCACGCAGCGTGCGCCGAACAAGGGCAAAATTTCAAAGCAGGTGGACCTGGCGGATCTGATGCCAAGGGAGCGTTCGAGGGCACGAGCGGCTGTGCCGAAGCCGAGCAAGAAGCATTTTGAGGTTCCGAAGCAATCGCCGCGGGAGGCGGCAAAGGCCGCGCCTACGCAGATCCTTCCGGAGGCGCCGAAGGTTGCTGTGAATCGCCCGCCATCGCCACCGGCCGGGGCACCCGGAGGGTTGACGGCGCCACCACCGCCGCCGAAGCCTGAAGAGACGCCGGGTCCGTTTCAAAACCTGGGAGAGGATACGCCGCCGAATCCGCATCCGACCCTGGCGCCGCCGAGGATGAATCTGCGGGCGGCAGCAGAGGGGGCCCAGCAGGATTCCGACAGCCAGAGCCTGAACATCAGTAACGGCTCGCAAGCAATTCCCTCGCCGGCCGCGCCAGGAACCTTGGGCCAGGGGAGCGCGCAACACTCGGCTGTGGAATTGAAAAGTGATCCGGAGGGGACGGATTTCAAGCCCTACCTGCGACAGATTCTGGCGATTGTGCGAGCGAACTGGCGGCGCGTGATTCCTGAGAGCGCGCGACGCGGCGCGCTGAAAGGCCGTACGGTCATGGAGTTTGTCATCAACCGGGACGGCAGCCTTCCGAAGATAGTGATAGCCGAGTATTCCGGATCGGATGCATTGGACCGGGCGGCCGCGGCCGGTCTGACGATGTCGAACCCGCTGCCACCTCTGCCCGACGATTTCAAGGGCAGCCAGGTACGGCTCGCGTTCACGTTCGATTACAACATGCCGCAATGAGCAGCTTTAATCGCGAAGGTCAGGGAGGCGTCATCGGTCTGCGGACTGCTCTGATTTTGTATGCGGTGCTGATCGTCGCGTCGTTCGCAACGCTGAAGGGAGCCGCGCTGGTGATTGCGTTGCTGATCGTGGGGGCACTGGCGGCGAAGACCGTGGTGCACTTCTTCAGAGGGCGGATCGAGTAGCGCGGCAATGGTGGCTCAAAAGCACCACGGGCGGTGCATTGCGGCCTGATGAAACCGTTCTAAGCTGCTTTAGTTTCAATAAGAAAGCGGTGTTTCGCGGTGGTGAGGAACGTGCAGAGCTGACCATCAGAGGACGTGATGCGACCCACACGGTTTTTATTGGCGACTGCTTTGGCATTTTCGACGGCAGTGTTGGCGCAGGATACGGTGACGCAGACGCCGTCCGCGCCGTCGAGCAGCGGCGGATGGAAGCGCGTGGATCCGCAGGGGCAGCGGACAACAGATCAGGTTTACGGCGGCCCGGCTGCTGATTCCGAGGCGCCCCCGTCCGGCGAGGCGAATCAGGCGCCACCGGATGCGCAGTATCCGCCGCCATCGAGCCAGAACCCTTATCCGTATCCCCAGCCGCAGAATCCACCGAACCCACCTCAAGCGCAGTATCCGCCGAGCGGTTACCCGCCGCAGGCGCAGCCGGCGCCATATGGGTCCAATGGCGGTCCGCAAGCTTCGCGGCCGCCGGTTCCCGCGACGCTGACGATCCAAGCAGGTACGTACATTACGGTGCGGCTGAACGAGCCCTTGTCCTCAAAGACGAACCGGGTGGGCGACGCATTTGCAGCAACGCTGGCGAGTCCGGTAGTGGTGAACGGCATCGTGGTGGCCGAGCCTGGGCAAACTGTGGGCGGGCGGGTGGCGCTGGCCGAGCAATCGCATGCCGGAAGCACCGGACGCCTGGGGTTGCAATTGACTACCTTGACGCTGGTGGACGGACAGGTTGTGCCGCTGGCGACGCAATTCATCAGCCGGCAAGGGGGAACGACGCCAACGGGCCAGGAGGTAGGCACGGTGGCGGCGACGACCGGTCTGGGTGCGGCAATAGGCGCGGCGGCGGACTGGGGAACCGGCGCCGCCATTGGAGCGGGTGCGGGCGCAGTGGCCGGCTTGGTGGGTGTGTTGCTCACGCACGGCCACGATAGCGTGGTTTATCCGGAGCAGGCGCTTACCTTCAAAATCGAGCAGCCAGTCACGATTTCAACAAGCACATCGCCGCAGGCGTTTCGGTATGTTGAGCCTGGCGAGTATAACCAGCCGGCCTATGGACCGAACCCAGGACCAGCTCCGTATGGACCGAGTTATGCGGCGGCGCCGCCACCACCGGCTTACTATGCCGGCGCTTACGCATACCCGTATCCTTACTTTGGATACGGATACTATCCCTACTATTGGGGTCCGAGCTTCGCGTTCTACTACGGACCGGGCTACTGGCGGGGTGGGCGTTACTACGGCCGCTACTACTATGGGCATCCATATTACGGCGGGCGATATTATGCGGGTGGACACTATGTTGCGGGCGGGAGCCACGGGGGAGGAGTCCACCGGTAAGGGAAATGTAGGGCGCGGGGCTTCAGCCTCGCTCATGAGGGCGAATGGCGGAGCTGAAGCTCCGCGCGGGATAAATCCCGCCCCCCGGCACAAGCCCTTTAGGAGGGTGAACTTCATAAACGGAGTTCGGCCAGAGCGCGATAAACTGGCGAGCTATGCCCTACCTGCTGAAAACCGAGCCCAATGCTTACTCGTTTGATGACCTTACTCGCGATGGCGAGACGGTATGGGATGGCGTCACGAATCCGGTCGCAGTCAAGAATCTGCGCGAGATGAAGCCCGGCGAGCACCTGGTGATCTACCACACAGGCGAGGAGCGCCAGGCGATCGGGTCGGCTACCGTGGTGAGCGTAGATGCAAGTGACCCGAAAACCCCGGTGGTGCGCATCAGGGCAGGGAAACGGTTCGCCCATCCGCATCCTCTCGCGCAGATAAAAGAGCAGAAGCTGTTTGCGGATTCTCCGCTCGTGAAACAGGGCCGGCTTTCGGTTGTGCCGCTAACCGGCGAGCAGTATGAATGGCTGGCAAAGCATTGAGTGATCCGGTCATACTGGAATGAACCGGGTTTGCGGGAGGTCAAAGCGAAATGCCAGAGTCCAACGGCAGCGGCCGGCTGGATCGGATTGAAGCCATCCTCGAGAAAGTCGGCCAGCGACTCGATGAACTCGCGGACCGCCAGCGCGAGTTCCATGCCAGCCTGGAAAAGATGAAAGATAGCCTCGAAAAGGTACGCACGATGGGCTATCTGCACGACGAGCGGCTGGTTCATGTTGAGGCGCTGCACGAGGAGAACGAGGAGCGATGGAAAGCGTGGCTGGACGAACGCAAGCAAGCCGAGCAAGCATGGCGGGAGGAGCAGCGGCAGCGCGAGCTGGGGCTTGACACACGCATCGGCAGACTTGTCTCGGCTATCGGCGAGCTGATAGCGCGCCTTCCGCCCATCGAGCAGCCCCGGTAAGGCTTTCGCTTTGCTTCGCGGGCTCGCCAATCAGCCAGTGGCCCGGCGCGCTCGTTTGCTTCCGCCGGCCTGTTTGGCGGGCGGCTCCTCCGATTCCTGGGCGGCGCCCGCGGGCGCTTTTGCGGCGGGCTTGCGTTGGGGCAGCTCGCCAAGGCTCTTTTGCAGCGCGGCCATCAGATCAATGACCGGAGCGCGCTTCTTCGGCGCGGCTTCTTCGATGGGCTGCCCTTCGCGCTTGGCTTCGATCATCTGCATAAGACGGCCCTGGTACTCGTCGTGGTACTTCGACGGATCGAAATCCGCGGCCAATCCTTCGACCAGCTTTTCGGCCAGCTCGATCTCCTGCGGCTTCACGCTGACGCTGCTGTCGCGCCGGAATTCCGGCACCTCGCGCACTTCTTCCGGGTAGTACATGGTGTGCAGCAGCAGGCCATCAGCGTGGGGGCGCACGACGATCGTGTACTCCCTCTGATGCATGGTGACTTTCGCGATTGCGCTGAAGCCGGATTTGCGCATGGTCTCGAAGAGCAGGTGATAGGCCTTCTTGCCGGCTTCTTCCGGCACCATGAAATAAGAAGCATCGAAGTAAATCGGATCAATGCCCTCCGCCTTCACGAACTCGAGGATTTCCATGTTGTCGCTGGAGGCAGGGGCGATCTGCTTGATCTCCTCGTCATTGACGATGACGTAGCGGTCCTTCTCGACTTCGTAGCCTTTCACCAACTCGCTGCGCTCCACGATGCGTTCGCAATGGGGGCAGAAGGTCTGCTGCCTGATACGGCTGCCACAGACGCCGTGAATCTGGTTGAAGCCGACACGCTCGGTTCGGGCGGCGGCGAAGAGCCGCACCGGAATGGTGATGAGGCCGAAGGTGATATATCCTTTCCAGACCGTTGAAGCCATACTTCTCCTTTCCGTGGAGGCTCCGGAGCCGCGGTCGAAATGCTACAAAACGGCCAGGATGCGCACTTTAAACAATATCGTGATGCTATGTTTCCCTGCAACCACAGCGCGAGGAGATGCATAAGATCACAGGGTGAAGGTCTGGGTGTACTACATCGGCAAGCCGAGGGATGGGCACGCGAACGCAATGGCGGCCGAGTTCGTGAAGCGCACCAGCCGTTTTGCGGGCTGCGAGATGCGGGAAATAGCGCCGGGACGGTTTGATCTGTTCGCCCGCCACCCGGAGGCGCGTAAAGTGTTTTTGGATCCCGGCGGCAGGCCGATGGATACGGCGAGCTTTGTTGCGCTGGTGCGAGAGGCGGAACAGATGGGGAGAGATCTGGTTTTCCTGATTGGCGGTCACGACGGTCTGCCGGCGGAATGGAAAAGCCGCGCGGATCTGCTTCTCTCGCTCTCCGGCATGACATTCCCGCATGAGCTGGCCCGGGTGATGTTGACGGAGCAGGTTTATCGGGCGTTCGCGACGCTCAGAGGGCACCCTTACCCGAGGTGAACCGTTCAATGAACTGAAATCTTTGCAGTTCCACAAACAGTTGTAATGTGGTATTCACGCCACATTAATAGAGTTTCGGGAACCTAACGCTATGCAGACTCGGCGATTACCGATTGATGTCTCGGCAGCATCCCTGCTACCGCCGGCGGTTGCCAACCTGGTCCGGCCGTTGGAGCCGGCGCTGCTCAAGATTCTCTTTCCCGACAAGCTTTTGCGGAGCGTTCCCGAACCCGAGAGCGGCGCCGATACGGCCGCGCGATTCGCCGAACAACTGCTTCAGAACCTGAACATCCGGTACCAGATATCGGATGCCGACCTGCAGCGCATCCCCGCCAACGGGAGTGCGCTGATTGTGGCAAATCACCCGTTCGGGTTTCTGGAGGGCCTGCTTCTGCTGACATTACTCGAGCGGGTGAGGGCGGATTACCGCATTGTGGCGAACGGGCTGCTCTCGTCAGTAGAAGCGCTGCGCAGCCGGTTGATTGTTGTAAATCCTTTTCAGGAGAATGCCTCGGCGCAAGAGAACGGGCGCGGCCTGCGGGCTTCACTCGAATGGCTGCAAGCCGGGGGGATGCTGGTTATGTTTCCGGCCGGCGAAGTGGCGCACCTGAACTGGCGCGAGCGGGCGGTTGCCGATCCCAAATGGAACACGGCGCCTGTGCGGCTGGCGCGGCGGGCGGGCTGCGTGACCCTGCCGCTATTTTTCGAGGGCACCAACAGCCTGCGGTTTCAGATGATAGGGACAATTCACCCCAGGCTGCGCACCCTGAACTTAGCTCGTGAATTAATAAACAAGAGCAAACAGACGATCCAGGTCCGGATCGGCAGCGCCATCGCGCCCGGGGTTTTGCGTGGATACGCGGATGTGGAAGCCGCAACCGAATATCTAAGAGCGAGAACCTACTTACTTCTGAACCGCACGGCGGAGGGCGGGACGCCCGAGTTCGGCGGGAAGACGCGCGCGCGGCTGATTCCGCCAGTTGCCTCGAGGCTGATGGCTGCGGAAGCTGCGTCGCTGCCGCCGGAGCGCACACTGGCTGCGACGAGCGATTTTACTGTTTACGTTGCCTCGGCCCATGAGATCCCGAATGTATTACGGGAAATTGGGCGCTGCCGTGAGATGACGTATCGGGAAATAGGTGAGGGGACCGGCAATAGCTTCGATCTAGACGAATTCGACGATTACTACCAACACATTTTCCTATGGGCGCCGAAGGACGGGCGCGTGGCCGGAGCGTATCGAGTGGCGGCTACGCCGAATGTGCTAGAGAGCCGGGGGATCAAGGGGCTCTATACGAGTACGCTGTTTCATTACGATCCGGCCTTCTTTGCCCGGATAGGACCCGCACTCGAGCTGGGACGGTCGTTCATCTGCCGCGATTACCAGAAGCATTACGCTCCGCTGCTGCTGCTGTGGAAGGGCATCGCCGAGTGGGTTCGCATGCGACCCGAGTGCGCGGTTCTCTTTGGCGCCGTCAGTATCAGCAG
Organism: Acidobacteriaceae bacterium; assembly: GCA_019233375.1. Taxonomy (GTDB): domain Bacteria; phylum Acidobacteriota; class Terriglobia; order Bryobacterales; family Bryobacteraceae; genus Bog-105. The sequence continues at coordinate 2,324 of JAFAMM010000174.1, read as the reverse complement.
CGAATACCAATCTCTTTCCCAAACCCTGATCGTGAATTTCCTGAATGGGCACTTGACGAATGAGATGTCGGATCTTGTACGCGCCAGGAGGGGGTACCGGCGCCCGGCCATGCTGCCCAAGCATCTGAAGCAGTTGAGCCGGCTGCTGCCCACAATCGAAGAGCTATCGTCCTCGATTCAGGACCTGGAAGGAGACGGCAAAGGTGTTCCGGTATTGATCCGGCAATATCTGAAACTTGGCGGGCAGTTTCTCGGGTTTAACGTGGATCCTCATTTCTCGAACGCGCTGGATGCGTTGATTCTGGCGGACCTTCGCACGGCAACCAAGCCGATGCTCGAGCGCTGCATGGGACGCGAGGGCGCGGCTCAGTTCCGTGCATTTCATCGGATACCCGAATCGTGATTTGTCCAGGATTTGCGTCAATGAGAACGGGCCGGGGGTAGTTCGGCAGTCGGCGGACAGGTGATAATACCTTGGCCGAACCCTCCAACATCCTCGATATCAGCGCAAATCTGATTCAATTCGGCGAGTTCATTCTTGCTCACGGGCGTGTCGAAAAGCTCCAGTTCATACGCGCCTTTCTGGCGAAAGGTCTTTAAGCCTATGGTGGGAACAGAGTGGGTTGCATCGCAGTAATCTATGGCGGGAAAGCTGAAACTCAGCCGGCTGTAAATCACTTTGATGACGCCGGTCTTGGGTACGACACCCCGGATTGGATTGCGAATTAAGTCAGTTAGCGGAACCGTCCGGGTACCGTTCGGGCTCACAAAGCATCCGCCACAGGCGATCGGTCCCTCGTCACTGAAGACATAGATATTGGCGCACCGGAACTCCGAAAGGCCGTGCTCCTCGAAATTTACAAAAGTATATGATTGCGTAGCAGCGTGAACGGAAGTGAAGTGATCCACTACGAAAGCGGCCTGCCCGCTTGCTTGTAGTGGCGTCATTAAGATGAATGCCGCGCCGATCACATTTGCAGCGACTGTGAAGTGTCGCTTCATGAGGAGGTCCCTCCTTATTACCTTCGAAGATTGACGCCGCGCACTGCGATGAAACACTCGCTGCGGTGAACTCGTGAAGTTATCTGCTGTCCGCACAGGTACGTGGCGACTTAGAATACTTGTTCTACACTATTTGGTCGTGAAAAAGTGCAGGGCAGGTATGTCCGCAGTACTACCGTTGGTGTGTACTCGTTCGTGGGGGATGGGTACCATTGCTTGCGAGGCATCTCGCAGCAAACGTGGGTTTGAAGCCGCCAGCAAGGATGACTACAGTTCTTGAAGATTCAGGCGGCTAACCAGTTGTGCTCGAGAAGTTTCAGCAACACTTAGCCGCGTGTGCTCGCCCAAGCGCGAAGTCCCGAAGCGCCCAGGATCAAGCTACATGCTGTAAACGCAATAAGTGTCTTTGATAATGACCATTTGTTCCGAGTTAAAACGAAGTTAACGCCAAGCGATTGTCGTTAGGTTAACAATCGCCTGGCGCCAAGAAGTGAATAGTTTGCGGCAACGGCGCTAAATGGCACCGGTAACGTCGCGTCGATTATTTGTGATTGTTGTTATGGACTGACACTCCCGCGGGAGGGTCCGACGGTCCGCAGCTCACGTTGAGGCCGCCGCTCAGGACTGTAGAGACAGCAGTACAGTCGAAGTTCAACCGGGCCTCTTCAGCAGCGCTTAGAACGTTGTTATCAAACAGCTCGATTTCAGACGTGCCCTTTGCCCGAAACGCCTTCAGGCTAGCGGCGGTTACGCCGAGCGCAGTCGGGTCACAGAAATTTGCGGTGTACTGTGTAAAAACGACCTTAACAACACCGGTGGCGGGCACAACGCCAGTAACCGGAGCGCTGAGCAGATTCGCGTGCAAGTCTTCTTCGAGGGAGCCGTTTGGGCTAACGAAGCATGAGCCGCAAGCCACTATATCCTGGAAGGAATAGACGTAGATATTGGCGCAGGCATAGCCTGGAGCCAGAAACGGACTGGCGCCCGTTGCTCCGTTATTGACAAATGTATATAGTTGGTCGGCAGCGGTGTAATGGTCGACCACAAAATTCTGCGCGGTACTCCTGGCGGGTGCCACGCAAAGAGCTGCAGCGAACACGGCTGCAGCTATCGAACCTCTCAACATAAAGTTCTCCTGTTAATTAATCGGCATTTCGAACGTTAAATGGTACACGGGAACAAGCCCACTTCCTGTGCAGAAAGGTGTCCGAAGGCAACATGCGACGTAGCGAAATCTGCTACATCTGGCAGATTTGTTTTACTCTATTCCCGTGAGGAAGGTAAGACGGCATTTAGGCGAATAGTACTAGCTTTTTGGCTAA
>JAFAMM010000162.1 GCA_019233375.1 Acidobacteriaceae bacterium | reverse complement strand
AATGAGGTTGAGCCGTGCGTCGCTAACCACCGGATGCGTGCGCGTGGCTTGGATCCTTAGCACGCGGTCGAGGACGCCCAATTCGTTGGCCAAAGCTACGGTGTTCGAGCCCAGATCGATTGTGCCCGAATGCAGCAGTAGCTTCACACCCGGCGGTTTGCCTGCGGCGAACTGGGCGAAGCCTTGCAACGTTAAGTCGAGCCGCTTACGAGGCTGGTTTCGATTGGCGTTCAGCACGATGAAGCCGTCGGCCAACTCTGGCTGATGGGGAAACAGTTCCGCCCGGGCTCTCTGGCGCCTTGTTTGTTCGACCGTGTCCTCATGCGGGTAGAATCTGTCCGAGTCGACACCGTGCGGAATCACCTCTACCGCCGTCGAAAACTGCCTGCTTTGGCGCGCCAGTGCGCCGCCTACCTGCGCCTGGCCGAAACGAGTGGGGACCACCAGGCAATCCAACGCGCGCAGGTCGTCAACGCCCGGACAATTGGTGAGCGGTCCGTCCACCGGGCAGTAAGCGATCACCCGCGGGGCGGGCACGGCGCTCGCGAGCGCGCGCAAATAGGGCGGCAACTGCCAAAGGTCGACAGAGAAGAAGACCAAATCCGGCCGGCGTCTATCTAACAGTTCGGTGAACTCAAGATGCCCGAGACGGGGTGCCGGCCGTCGCGTGAAATGGACGCGCCATGGCGAGTCGGGCGCCGGCGTGTACGGCGGGGAAAACTCTAAATGCTCTATTTCCCAGCGCGCTCCCAAACGCTGATACAGACTGCGGAACACGCGACCGAACCCGAACCCTTCGGTCGCATATCCGACGCCGAGCAATCTTGGACGGGCTGTTACAGGCGCCACCCTTATGTCAGGGAATACCGGACTGCGTTGTTTACATCGCTTTGCGGGCGCAGGAACACCTCAAGGTCAACGGCCGGCGACTGACCCTCTTGCGTATTGAAATCAAAATCTTCGAACGCTGACCCCTGCGGCGAACCCGGCACCCCCACGATTGCATAGGAAAGCTGATAGTACAAACTTGGCCTGCCGGTACCCAAGCCACCCGAGCCTGTCGGCTGTCCCCATTGACCAAAGCCTTCCCCTGCACCCAGGCCGATCAGCACGTCGTGCAGGCTCGCCGAGGGATAGCCCCAAAGATTCGATGATGAGTCGTAGAGGCCCCAGAACAACATCGCGACGATCACGTTGGAGTTGCCGTTGTACGGAGCCAGTTCGCTCGCAATTTGATCGTAGGTGGGATTTTGGCCAAATCCTGGATAGTTGCCAGGGTAGACCGCGCGCTTCAGAATCGCAAGGGATGCGCTGTCGATGACGGCGTATCCCACGCCCGTGTACTGATTGGACGCCGGAAAAACAGGCGTACCGTTCAGCTGGATCCCCGCGGATCCTGGAGCCGATTGCACTCTGATCTGGCCACCTCTATAGTCCGACGCCGCCTTCTTCACAGCTTCTGCCTGCTCGCCGGAAAAGAGCTTGTAAATTTCGGTGAGGCCGAACGAAACTGGGGCCGGGTTGTCGTTCACCGAAGCCACCCAGGCGGAATATTGCTGGAAATAGCTTTCACCTACGTCCGGCGACGATACGCCGAGTAGCGTCGACGTATCGCCGCCCCAAGACTGAGCTTGAGAGCGGCGGTTACTCGACCAAGTCTGATTGACTCGCTGCCAGTCCACACTGCCCGACGCACTAAACACTCCTTTATACTCGAGCTTCAGGTTCGCCGCGATCTGGTCCTCGGTCATGCCATAGGATTTTTCGATCCAAGCGTTGTAGAAAAGACGCGCGCCCATCCGGACGGAGGAGACGAACGCTGTTCCATATTTTTCGAAGAAGCGAAAGAAGGCGGCCCGGTTATCCGGCGTGTACTGCTGCGGTAGATTGGCAAAGTCGGGATCCTGCTGCATTTCCGGCGCAAGGTTACCACGCGTCGCCTCGATCAGGCTAACCTCATATCCGGCCGTATAATAAGACGCCATCCCAAAGAAATATTCCGACAACCTCTTCGAGATAGTCTTGAAACTGGCGGACAGCGACCCGGAGAACGCCAGGTACGTTGCGCTCAAGCCCGCCTGAGTGCTGAACGTCTCCGATAGGTCAGACCGGCCGTCAAATACCTGCGACTGTACTTCAAGCTCTCCTACTGCATCGGCCTGGACGTTAGCTGGAAGCGCCCACTGCTGGTACGTGCCGGACCCCGGGTTGGATGTGGCGAACAGACGAAACATGCCTAGCGTCGCGCTGTCATCGAAGCTGCCGAAGCCATTGAAGCCTACTCCAAGATACGCATAACCTGGGACAAAATCTTGATTCGTGTTCGGGTTTCGCGCAGCTCTGGGCCCGTTAGGATAAGCGGGGATTTTAAGGTCAGTTGCAACCTGGGCGAGGGAGGCATCTGGAAACGTTATTGGTTTGGCCCCGGCCCCCGGGTAATATTCCACTGGATCCGAACTAAGCGTAGAAGTGTACGTGTTAACTTTGGATCCTTTCTGCTCATAGCGAACCAAGCTAAAACTAAGGACTTGGCCTTGCCTGGGGTAAGTGTTGACTTGAAGCCCGCCTACGACATTCTTGTTCAACCAGCTTTTGACGCTATCGAAAGTTGCCATGGATCACCGTCTCCTCGTAAAGCTGTCTATTCCTAAACTTGCTGCAGCCAAACGAGTATATATCACCACTAGGTAAATTCAACAGTGATCCGCTTAGTGCCGGGAGGCGCTGGACCTGCGAGCTGCCGGATTTGTCTAAAGTGCGATAGGCTGACTGTCAATGCAGGAGAGTGAATCGATCACGTTCGAGCCCATACGGCACACATCCGTTCTGCATTCATGGGAGATCGTGCTCGCTGTCCTGTTCTTCGCCGCTTTGGTTTTCTTCGCCATTTGGCGATCACGCAGGCGCTCAAAAGAACGCGGATCTTTGGACTTAAGCGGACGCTGATTCTGTTCTACTGCCCACACAGCTCCTGGTGCAAATAACAGCCCGTTGCGAAGAAGAAGTTTCAGGTACTTATCATTGCTGCGGTTCCGAATGATGGGCCACTACGCCGGATAACATCCCAGCCCTCGGATTATGGGTGTGCAGACCCCTCGGAACTGTGAAGTACGCCCCGTTTGGCCTCGATACTTTCGGGGAAAGCCTTCAAGAAGCGTACGTAGGTTCGGTGTGCGAGAGCTAACTGGTGGTCGGCGGCGTAAAGCCGGGCGAGATCCTGGTAAGGAGCTACGAGGAAAGGATCGAGCTGCAGTGTCTTCTCCAGATATTGAATCGCGTTCTTACTATCTCCCGCGCCTGCCGCGGCCAGTGCCATATCATCATAGATCGCAGCGGAGTTGGGTTCCCGGGCAAGCGCTTTTTCGAATAGGGTCTCTGCCTGTGCCTCATCTTTTGTCCCACTTATGATCTGCCCCATGGCCCTCAGCAAGACCGGATCGTCCGGAAAGTCGTTCGACGCCGATGACAACAGCTCATAACCGCGTTCAATGAACGGAAACGACTCCAATTGCCTGCCGACGCGTACATACGCAAGGCCCAAATTGCGTTGCGCAAACTGGGACGGGGGATTGTGCCACGGTACGAGTTGATCGTCGTTGCTCGCCGGGGCGCTGCCGTTCACGAGCGACGGGGCACGAAGCGCGGCCAGTTCTCGCGGGCTATAAATGGCGATGCGATGGTCGGTGAAAATGGTGTGCTCGCCTTGCCCCGCCGGCAGGCGCGGCATGTGGCATCCGATGCAATTCTCATTCGGCTTGGGATGCGACGCCAATAGCGCCTCGCCGTGGCATTCCAGGCACCGGGCGCGAAAATAGGCGACCGGATCCTTCGGCAGCGCATGCGGATCATGGCACGCGCCGCACCAGAGCTTCTCCCCGCTCGTCCGCGCGCACTTACTCAGCGCGAGTTGCTGCGACTGGCTGATGATCGTGAGAGCATTCGCGTGCTCAGGCCGCCGCGACGATTCATAAACGTAAACCGTGTAGACGTCTTCCAGGTTCTCGCCGGCATGAAAATCACTCATCTCCTTGCCGGGATTCGGAATGCTCGCTTCCCCGTCCAGGTGGCACTGCTCGCAAACGCTGTCGCGGGCGCGCGGCGGAAGCTTTCGAGGATTAATGATCGATCCTGGTACGGGGTTGCGCAGGTGCGCCGCCGCGGGCCCGTGGCAGCGCTCGCAGGTAATCGCTTCCGCTGCAAACGGCGGGTCACGGTACGCGTTTAATGTACCCGCTATCGGACGCGCTTCCCCGACGTGGCAAAAGAGGCACTGCGGCCGGACAGCCCGGTAGAAATCCGGCGCCTTCAAATCCTCGTAGCCGGGTGACATTCCCCATCCGGAGGTTGCGTAGTAGCTCAGCGGCGACTCAAACAGGTGGCTGCCAACTTGGATGAGATAAGAGACCGCATGCGCCCCGGAGCCGACCGAATAGGCTATAGAGTATTGCGATGCGAGACCGCCACGCTCCATGCGCTGGATCATGCCCTCGGCCGATGAACGAATGGTGAAGCGAGTTCCGGAAATGCTGTGGTACACCGTGCCGGAAGGTTCCCGTCCAGGCGGTCCCATGGAATGGGCCATCGGCGTCGCCAGAAAGCCCTGTACTTCTTTCGAGTGACAGCCGGCACAGGGGTGCCCGGAAACCGCCCGGAGGACAAACACGACGCTCAGGATTGCGGCAGCAAGCAGGCGGCCTTTCTTGAACCCGGGTCGTCGCCCCATGAAAGTACGCTACCTGATCCGGTTCGGCGGGGCGCGGTTCGTGTGGCCCGCGCCGAATAACGAACGCACTATCCTGATTAATTACGGGAGAAATAGCATATGGAATCAACCCTCGATACCAAATCTGAAAAATGTCCGATCAAGACCGGCGCACGGGGACCAAGGAACCGCGACTGGTGGCCCGAGGCGCTGGACATCTCGGTTCTCCACCGGAACTCCAGCCTATCCGACCCGATGGGCAAGGATTTCGACTACGCCAAGGAGTTCAAATCGCTGGACCTCGACGCGGTGATCCAGGATCTGCATGCCCTGATGACAGACTCGCAGGATTGGTGGCCGGCCGATTTCGGCCACTACGGCGGCCTGATCATTCGCATGGCATGGCACAGCGCCGGGACATATCGGATTACCGATGGCCGCGGCGGCGCCGGCGCGGGCCAGCAACGCTTCGCGCCCCTGAATAGCTGGCCGGACAACGCAAACCTCGATAAAGCGCGGCGTCTGCTGTGGCCCATCAAGCAGAAATATGGGGAGAAAATCTCCTGGGCCGACCTGATGATCCTCGCTGGCAATATCGCGCTCGAGTCGATGGGCTTCAAGACCTTCGGCTTCGGGGGCGGACGCGCGGATGTGTGGGAGCCCGAGGAGCTTTTCTGGGGTCCCGAAGGGACATGGCTGGGTGACGAACGGTACAGCGGCGAGCGACAACTCGCGGAGCCGCTCGGCGCCGTTCAGATGGGCCTCATCTACGTCAACCCGGAAGGCCCGAACGGCAAGCCCGACCCGGTGGCGGCGGCGAAAGATATCCGAGAAACGTTCTTCCGGATGGCGATGAACGACGAAGAGACCGTTGCCCTGATTGCCGGTGGCCACACGTTTGGCAAGACGCATGGCGCGGGTGACGCGTCGCTCGTCGGTCCAGAGCCGGAAAGCGGCGCCCTGGAGGACCAAGGACTCGGGTGGAAAAGCAAGTACGGAACAGGCATCGGCCGCGACGCCATCACGGGCGGTCCGGAGGTTATCTGGAGCCAGACCCCAACGAAGTGGAGCAATCTATTCTTCAAGAACCTGTTCGAGAACGAGTGGGAGGTGACAACGAGTCCCGCCGGAGCGAAACAGTGGCGCGCGAAGAATGGGACGGCAAACATACCGGACCCGTTCGATAAAGAAAAGAAGCGCGTTCCTACCATGCTGACGACCGATCTCGCGCTGCGCCTCGATCCGGAATACGAAAAGATATCCCGGCGCTTCTACGAAAACCCCGATCAGTTCGCCGATGCATTCGCGCGCGCCTGGTTCAAGCTGACGCATCGTGATATGGGCCCGATCGCGCGTTATCTCGGTCCGCTGGTGCCGAAGGAGACTCTGATCTGGCAGGACCCGATCCCCCCGGTGGACCATCCGCTGATCGATGAAGCGGATGCTGCTGCGCTGAAGGAGAAGATCCTGCGATCCGGCCTTTCGGTGTCCGAACTCGTTTCGACCGCCTGGGCTTCTGCATCGACGTTCCGAGGCTCCGACAAGCGCGGCGGCGCGAATGGCGCGCGCATCCGCCTCGCTCCTCAGAAGGATTGGGAAGTCAATCAGCCGAAGCAGCTTGCGGTCGTTCTTGACAAACTCGAAACGATCCGCAGGGAATTCCCCAAAAAAGTCTCACTAGCCGACCTCATCGTGCTGGGCGGCAACGCGGCGGTCGAAAAGGCGGCGAAGGACGCGGGAATCGACGTCAAGGTGCCCTTTACGCCGGGACGCATGGACGCGTCGGAGGAACAAACTGACGTCCCCTCGTTTGCTCCTCTGGAGCCGCGCGCCGACGGCTTCCGCAACTACACGAATCACAACAAGACACAGTTCATGAAAGCGGAAGAGGCGCTGGTGGACCGCGCGCAACTGCTGACCTTGACCGGGCCGGAAATGACGGTGCTCATCGGCGGCCTTCGCGTGCTCGGCGCGAACGCAGGTGGTTCCAGGCACGGCGTCTTCACTGGCACGCCCGGCGTGCTGACGAATGACTTCTTTGTCAATTTGCTGGATATGAGCACGCAATGGCAGTCGGCCAACGGTGACGGAGCTGTCTATGAAGGCCGCGACCGCAAGACAAAGGCTCCGAAATGGACCGGAACGCGCGTCGACCTGATCTTCGGTTCGCACTCGCAGTTGCGGGCGTTCGCGGAGGTCTATGCGTGCGCGGGATCAAAGCAGAAGTTTGTTAAAGACTTCGTGGCGGCCTGGACCAAGGTCATGAACCTGGATCGCTTCGACCTTAGATGATTCCGTCGGGTAGGAATGATTCGTGCACAACTGAACTCGTGAAGCCTTCTTCTGGGGCGCCAAACCAGCAGGGCGTTGGGCGGCCCGCATCTGGCACGCCGTCGATTGCGGGCCATCATCAATGAGAGCATTGCCCTGGTAGAACCGAGAGCTGCGCGGCGAGTTTTTTCATCGCTGCATTTTCGCGGATAACTTCGCCGGCCTCTCGACTGTGTAAAGCTATTTCTGCGGCAATTGAGCGAGCGAGGATTCGCTGATCGATATTGCCAAACGGCCCAGGCACCAGGCTCCCCAACAAACCGGCCCAGGCCGGGGTATGAGCGTTGCCGACAATGATGCCGGGGCGAAAGATGGCGAGGCGGGTAAAACCGATGTCGCGCACGGTGTCTTCCTTCATGCCCATTACGCGGGCATAGCGAAGCCGGCTGCGGGCTGTGCTTCCGACCGCTGAAAGCAGGCAAAACTGGGCGATTCCAGCGTCATGGCAGCCACGTGCAAAGGCACCCACGACGCCGAGTTCAAGCCGTTTCAAGTCTTCTTCGCTCCAGCGCCTCGATCCAGAACCGACTCCTACACAGCTCAAGGCGCTCGCGGGACCTTGGCTCAAAACTTCGCGGGCAAGGGCGGCAATGTGCTCGGCAAAGTCAGCAGCGCCGGTGTGAAGAACGAGGTTGCGCACGCGCGAGCGCGCCGCAATGGGCTTTCTGGTGACCATTACCACTTCCCGGCATTCCGGAATTGCGAGCAGCTCCGCGACGGCTGCACCACCGACTTGCCCGGTACCACCGAGGATAATTGCGGCGAAATTCTGGTTCATAAAATGGCTCGTCAGAAGAAATCAAGGGGTGGATTCCGGTTCGGGCAACTTGCCAAATTTGAGGCGGCCAGAGAGGACGAATCAGCCACCCGAGCTGGTTAAGCCGCGTTAGAGAATCTTCGGGTCCTCAAGATTCGTGGCCATGCATAATTCCGGGGCTCGACTTCGTACTTAGTGTATGGTTGCCGTGGTGACGGCCTTCTCGCGTGTGGCGGAACCCGAGTCTTCGGTGCATCGCGCGTGCACTGCGGCGAAGAGACTCGGAATTCATTGGCGGATGGTGCCGGCGCGGTGTTCCTCTCGGCAACGATCAAATATTTAACGTCATCCAGGCTGGAGCATGATCCCTGGCGTTGTCCTCTCTGACCTCCTCGCGGGAAATTGCTCCGAAAGCAGTGGGGATTTCGAGGCCGAATCGCTCCCGAAACACAGATAGGATGATTTCTGCGGTGCGTGTATGATAAGTTACGCTCACACCGCAAGGGGAATTTCTGGATCACAATTACCGGTTTTATGCTCATTCAACCGAAAGGGCGGACAAATCAGATTGGCAACTTCTGCACGCACACCTGCAGGCCGTCGCCGAACGTGCTGGGCAGTACGCCTCCTGCTTCAGAGCAGCGCCGTTCGCCCGTGCCGCCGGACTTCTGCATGATCTCGGTAAGTACACTCAAGCATTCCAATCCAGGCTCAACGGCGACTTCGGACGTGTTGATCACTCCACCTGGGGCGCGCGCATAGCCTGCGAACGCTTCGGCTCCGCCGGCAAATTGCTGGCCTATGCCATAGCGGGCCACCACGCGGGCCTCGCCAACGGCAGCGACGGCCAAACTCGCACCTCACTGCATGATCGCCTCAGCTCAAACCCTGAACACCCGCTCGCCTCGGCGTGGCAAACGGAATTGTCACTCCCGTCCGTTGCCGAACTGAACCGCCTCGATTGCTTCCAGCAACGCCGAGAGCGCGCCGCTTTTCAGCAGAGCGTGCTTGCTCGCATGATTTTTTCCTGCTTGGTCGACGCCGATTTCCTTGACACCGAACAGTTCTACACCTCGCGCGGGAGTTCAACCCCGAACCGCGCCTCTCACCATCCCTCGCTGCAGGAGTTGCGGCACGAACTCGATAAAGCTCTTTCCCGGTTCCAGCCGGACACTTCGATCAATCGCCTCCGAGCCGAAATTCTCAGCCACGTTCGTGGTCGAGCCGCCCAGGCTCCGGGTCTGTTCTCTCTCACCGTTCCTACTGGCGGCGGGAAAACGCTCGCATCTCTCGCCTTTGCACTTGACCACGCGATTGTGCACGGTCTACGCCGAGTGATCTTCGTCATCCCGTTCACTAGCATCGTCGAGCAGAACGCGGCGGTCTTTCGCACGGCATTCGGCCCACTCGGCGAAGCGGCTGTCATCGAGCATCACAGCGCGTTCTCCGACGATCCGGCGAAAGCCGTCGCCGCTCGCGAAAAGATGCGTCTCGCGATGGAGAATTGGGACGCGCCCGTTATCGTAACCACCGCCGTTCAGTTCTTCGAAAGCCTGTTCTCCGATCGACCCTCTCGTTGCCGCAAGCTGCACAACATAGCTTCTAGCGTGGTCATCCTCGATGAGGCGCAAACATTGCCTTTGAAATTACTCCGGCCCTGTGTCGCCGCGCTCGATGAACTCGCGCTCAACTACAGAACAACCATAGTCCTTTGCACCGCAACACAGCCGGCACTCAAAACCGAAGATGGCTTTCGCGACGGACTCGCTGGCGTCAGAGAACTCGCCCCTTCGCCGGAGCGGCTCTATCTGCAATTCAAGCGCGTAAACGTGCGCCACGCCGGGCGGCTTACTAACCAGGCTCTCGCAGACTTAGTTCGTGAACACGAGCAGGTACTTTGCATCGTCAATAATCGCCGCCATGCCAGAGCACTGTACCGCGAGATCCAGTCCGAGCACGGTGCTCGTCACCTCAGCACGTTCATGTGCGCCAGACACCGCTCCGCAGCCCTCGCTGAAATTCGCCGCCTTCTGCAAGAGAGTAAGCCGTGCCGCCTCATAGCCACATCCTTAATCGAGGCCGGTGTCGACGTGGATTTCCCATTTGTCCTGCGCGCCGAAGCCGGCCTTGATTCCATTGCGCAAGCTGCCGGTCGCTGCAATCGCGAAGGCCGGCGCTCCTCCGAAACAAGCGAGGTCCTCGTTTTCTCTATGGACGGCGACGAGTGGGCTCCTCCGCCTGAGCTCAAGCAGTTCGCCCAGATTTTCCGCGAGATTCACCGGCTCCACAGCGGCGATCCACTCTCCCTGGCGGCCGTTCACGATTACTTCAAAGCGCTCTATTGGCAGAGAGGCCCGCAGGAGTTAGACGCGCACGCACTCCTTACTTTGCTGGCCGCCAGTCGCGTTGATAGTCTTCCGTTCGAGACCTTGGCATCCAAGTTCCGCCTGATCGAGGATGCCCAGCTCCCGGTCGTCATCCCGTATGACGACATTGCCCGCGCCGCCCTCGCAGCGCTCGACCACGTGGAATCGTGCGGCGCGGTCGCCCGTCGCCTGCAGTCGTATCTCGTTCCTTTGCCGCCGCGCGCTTACGATGCCCTCCGCCGGGCGGGCGCGATCCAACCAAGGTCACACCAGCGCTTCGGCGAGCAGTTCATGGAGTTGATCAACTTCGATCTCTATGATCCCAACGTTGGCTTGACCTGGGACGACCCTTCTTTCATCCGAGCAGAAAATCTTTATCACTAAACGCAAGGAGATCTAATTTGGCATATGGAATAAAGCTCCTCGTCTGGGGCGAACGCGCGTGCTTCACGCGTCCCGAAATGAAAGTTGAGCGTGTTTCGTACGACGTCATCACCCCTTCCGCAGCACGAGGCATTCTCGAAGCTATTCACTGGAAGCCGGCGATCCGCTGGGTAGTGGATACCATCCGCGTCTTGAAACCGATTCGCTTTGAATCGGTCCGCCGCAATGAGGTTTCCGGCAAGCTATCTGCAGTGAGCGTCGGTAAGGCGATGAAAGCCGGCCGGACCCGCGAACTGGTCACGTTCGTCGAGGATACCCGGCAGCAGCGCGCCGCCACGGTTTTGCGTGACGTCGCCTATGTCGTCGGCGCGCATTTCGAACTCACTTCCAAAGCCGGCGCCGAGGACACCGAAGGCAAACATCTCGACATCTTCAATCGTCGAGCACGCAAGGGTCAGTGCTTCCAGGCTCCTTGCCTGGGCGTCCGCGAGTTCCCGGCCAGTTTTGAGCTGCTGGACTCTGACCCGAACCGTCCCCTTCACGAGTCCCTCGTAGGTTCTCGGGATCTCGGCTGGATGCTGCATGACATCGATTTCGATTCCGGCATGACACCGCGCTTCTTTCGTGCTCTCATGCACGACGGTCTCATCACCGTACCGCCCATGAACGGCGCTGAGGTGTAGCAATGATCCTCACGGCTTTGAACGACTACTACCAGCGTTTGCTGGCGCGCAACGAAGACGGCATATCCCCCTTCGGCTACAGCATGGAGAAGATTAGTTACGCCATTGTCCTCAGCGCGGACGGAACCGTCGTTGACGTCCAGGACATCCGTGACGCCACGGGTAAGAAGCCCGTTCCGAAATCGCTTGGCGTGCCACAGCCTGCCAAGCGCACAATGAGCATCAAGCCGAATTTCCTCTGGGACAAAACCAGCTACGTCCTCGGCGTGAGTTTATCCAGCAAGCGATGCCAGGAGGAGCACGCCGCTTTCGGCCGGCTCCATCGCGATTCTCTCATGGGTGTCTCCGAACCAGCACTCCAGACTCTGCTCAGGTTTCTCGACACTTGGCGCCCGGAACACTTCGCACACCACCCCTTCACGCCGGAGATGCTGGATGCGAATTTCATGTTCCGGCTCGAAGGCAGTCAGACCTGGCTGCACGACTTGCCCGAAGCCCAGACCATCTGGGCAAAACTGCTCGACAGCGGTGAGGCAACTCCGGGGGCCTGTTTGGTAACCGGAGAAATGCTTCCCATTGCCCGCCTGCATCCAGCTATCAAGGGCGTCAACGGCGCTCAAAGTGTAGGCGCCTCCATCGTCTCCTTCAACCTGGACTCGTTTAAGTCCTACGGCAAAGACCAGGGCGAAAACGCTCCCGTCTCGGAGAAGGCCGCCTTTGCCTACACGACTGTGCTCAATCACCTTTTGCGGCGCGGTGAACACAATCGTCAGCGGCTGCAAATCGGCGACGCGACTGTGGTTTTTTGGGCAGAAGCCGCCACGTCCGAAAACGCGCACGCAGCCGAAGACCTGTTCGCCAGCTTTCTCGACCCGCCGCCAAACGATCCCCAGGAGACCGAAAACGTCCGCGCTGTTCTCAGCGCCATCGCACAAGGCCGCCCTATGCGCGAGGTCAATCCGAATCTGGACGGCAACACCCGCATGTTCATTCTCGGTCTCTCCCCCAACGCATCCCGCCTCTCCATCCGTTACTGGCAGCGCGATACGCTCGACGTCTTTGCCCGGCGCATGGCTGAGCACTACTTTGATCTGCAGCTAGAGCCCTCGCCCTGGCAGACGCAACCCGCCATTTGGCGCCTTCTCTACGCTCTCGCGCCATCCCGCGACGGCAAAACGAAAAGCGAGGACGTACCATCGCATCTCGCCGGTGAGTTCACGCGCGCCATCCTCACCGGCTCCCGCTACCCCCGCAGTATTTTGAGCGCCATCATCATGCGTTTCCGCGCCGATGGCGACATATCAGGAACCCGAGTCGCTCTCTGCAAAGCGGTTCTGGCCCGTGAGCGGCGTCTCGGAACGAAAGGACTTGAGGAAAACATACCCGTGAGCTTGGAGAAAAACAACACCGAACCCGCATACCTGCTTGGCCGATTGTTTTCGGCCTTGGAGAACATTCAGCGCGCCGCGCTGGGCAAGAAAATCAATGCGACCATTCGTGATCGCTACTACGGAGCGGCCTCCGCTACACCGGCCAGCATCTTTCCGGTGCTCCTGCGAAATACCCAGCACCATCTGAGCCGCCTTCGCAAAGACAAGCCCGGCCTAGCCGTCCGGTTGGAAACCGAACTGGGCGAGATCATCTCAGCCCTGGGCACCATCTTCCCGCGCAGCTTGCCCCTAGAGGCGCAGGGCCGTTTCGCCCTCGGTTACTACCAAGAAACAAACGCGCGCTTTAAAGATCTGGCCCCAGTCGGCGCAGAAACGGACAACAACGAAGAAGGAGAAGCAGCATGAGTATTCAACATCGCTATGAATTCGTTTACTTTTTTGACGTGATGAATGGGAATCCGAACGGTGATCCCGATGCAGGGAACTTGCCTCGCCTGGATCCCGAGACAAACCTCGGTCTGGTTACAGACGTCTGCCTCAAGCGCAAAATTCGTAACTATGTCGCTCTCGAAAAGGCGGGAGAACCCGGACACGACATCTACATGCAGGAAAGGTCCGTGCTC
Organism: Acidobacteriaceae bacterium; assembly: GCA_019233375.1. Taxonomy (GTDB): domain Bacteria; phylum Acidobacteriota; class Terriglobia; order Bryobacterales; family Bryobacteraceae; genus Bog-105. Next base: position 2,952 of record JAFAMM010000162.1, on the reverse strand, counting down.
AATCAGCAGCATGAGAAAGCTTGGAAGGCGAAAGACATTCCGCCGGATGCGAAAGATGCGTACAAAAAGCTGCCCAAGGACGAAGCGAGAGCTCGCGAGCTGACCGCCTGGATGTGCTCCAATTTCTTTGACGTCCGTACCTTCGGCGCGGTCATGACTACGGAAGTCAATGCGGGGCAGGTCCGTGGCCCCGTCCAAATCGGCTTTGCACAGTCCATTGAGCCTGTCGTGCCACTCGAGGTCTCCATCACGCGCGTCGCCGTAACCAACGAACGAGATCTCGAGAAAGAGCGCACCATGGGCCGCAAGCACATCCTGCCTTACGGCCTCTATCGCGCCCACGGCTTCATCAGCGCAAAGCTGGCTGAGCGCACCGGATTCTCCCAAGACGATCTCGGCCTCTTCTGGAAAGCGCTCTGCAACATGTTCGAACATGACCGCTCGGCAGCCAGAGGCGAAATGGCAGCCCGCAAACTGTTCGTCTTCGAGCATGAACATGCAATGGGCAATGCCCCCGCTCACCAGCTCTTCGATCGCATCAAAGCGGTTCGCGCTAACGGAAACACGGACATGCCCGCCCGCTCCTTTCACGATTACCGCGTGACGGTCGACACAGATTCTTTTCCATCCGGCGTAACGCCCCGCGAACTCCTCTAGCACTCCCATACGATGCCCGATATGGATGACGAAGATCTCATTCCCATCTCAGCGTTGCAGCACTACCTCTACTGCCCGCGGCAGTGCGCTCTCATCCATATCGAGCGGCTGTGGGAAGAAAACCTTCACACCGCCGAAGGCCGCGTACTTCATGAGAACGCTCACCAGGCCGCGGCGGAGCGCCGCAAGGGAGTGCGAGTCATCACCGCCATGCCGCTATACCATCCCGGGCTCGGCCTCTTCGGTGTTGCCGACGTGGTGGAGTTCCATCCGGACACGAACGGACAGCGTGCGGTGCCCGTTGAATACAAGCGCGGGCGCCCAAAAAGCCACAGGGCGGACGAGGTCCAGCTCTGTGCCCAGGCACTGTGCCTCGAATCCATGCTGGGTTGCGCAGTGCCGGTCGGCTTCCTGTTTTACGGCAAAATGGCTCGCCGCAAGGAGGTCGCTTTTGATTCCGGCCTGCGCGAGCTCACGAGGGATACGGTGGCGTTTACGCGCCGTCTCCTTTTCGGCGGCCGTACGCCCACCGCTTCTTACGAGCCAAAACGCTGTGATCCTTGCTCTCTGATAGGGGTTTGCCAGCCCCGGTGGCTCGCCGCCGGCCAGGCCGTCGATGCCTGGCTTCGCAAACAGGTGGAGGATTGAATGCAGCGGCAGCTCAATACTCTTTACGCAACAACCGATGGTGCTTGGCTGCATCAAGATGGCGCGAACATCGTCCTCGAAGTCGAACGGGAGGTGCGCGCACGCGTACCCGTTCACATGCTTCAAAGCGTGGTCTGCATCGGCCGCATCTCTGTCTCCCCGCAATTGATGGGCTTCTGCGCCGAACAGGGCATCACCATCTGCTATCTCACCCCGAGCGGGAAGTTTCTCGCGCGCGTGGAGGGACCGGTATCGGGAAACGTTCTCCTGCGACGTGAACAGTATCGGCGAACGGATGATCCCTCCCGCTGCTCTGATATCGTTCGCAACATCCTGGTAGGCAAGATCTACAACCAGCGGGCGGTACTCGCTCGTGGTTGGCGTGATCACGGCGACAGCCTGTCCGATGCGCCCGCGTTTCAGTCATCGCTCAAACGCCTCAAACGGATTCGCCAGGCCCTGTTCGACCACTCCGCTGCCGACGTGCTGCGCGGACACGAGGGCGAGGCCGCCCAAGCGTATTTCAGCGCTTTGCCTCAGCTCATCCGCAGCACTGCGCATGCCTTCCGTTTCGACGGTCGCAACCGACGGCCGCCGCGTGACGCGACCAACGCTCTCCTGTCGCTTCTCTATACCCTGCTCACTCATGATTGCCGCTCAGCGCTCGAAACGGTGGGCCTCGATCCCGCGGTCGGCTTCCTTCACCGCGATCGTCCCGGTCGGCCTAGCCTTGCTCTCGATCTCGCCGAGGAGTTGCGCTCCGTTTTGGCCGATCGTCTCGCGTTGTCGCTGATCAATCGCATGCAGGTTACCGAACGCGACTTCCGCAAGCTCGACAACGGCGCGGTCCTCCTGTCCGATGAGGCGCGCAAGACCGTCATCACCGCGTACCAGGAACGCAAGAAGGAAGAAGTGCTTCACGCGTTTATCGGCGAGAAGATAAGTATTGGCCTGATTCCCCACATCCAGGCTCAGCTCCTGGCGCGCCACCTTCGCGGCGATCTGGACGCCTACCCGCCTTTGCTGTGGAAGTGACGCGCCTGTGATGGTTCTCGTCACATATGATGTGAGCACCATTACCGCAGCGGGGAAAAAGCGCCTCAGAAATGTCGCGAAAGCTTGTCAGGATTTCGGTCAACGGGTGCAACTATCCGTCTTCGAGCTCGAACTCGACCCGGCGCGCTGGACGTTCGTGAAACAGCGCCTGTGTGGCCTCATCGATCCCGAAGTCGACAGCTTGCGATTCTATTACCTGGGCGCTCATTGGCAGACTAGAGTGGAACATGTCGGCGCAAAACCAGTACTTGATCTCAATGGACCCCTTGTTTTCTGACGCGCGAACCCGAAGCGTCCGGCAAATTGTGGGCAGGTTCGCAGATTACGGAACCCATTGAGGCTGCAGCGAGATCGGGCGCACACGCCGTTTGTCGAACACGTGCCGGTCTAGAGAATTGCCAGGTTCGCGAAAACCGCCTCCGAAGTCCTTCTTGCGCTGGGGCTTAATCTGGTAACAGTCGCGCCCTACGCGGGCGCGTGGATTGAAACTATTTGAGTGGCGGCGACCAAATGACGACGATGTACGTCGCGCCCTACGCGGGCGCGTGGATTGAAACCGGTTGGTGTTGTGCTCGTTGTCTCGGCTTCATG
>JAFAMM010000390.1 GCA_019233375.1 Acidobacteriaceae bacterium | reverse complement strand
CGGCAACGTTGAACGTGGGCTGCTGCCGCCACAGGCGGAAATAGACGTTGTTGCTGTCGCGGAAATGGTTGATGGCATCGATCAGTTGCTCGGGCGTTTGCAGCGCGCTTTGACTCAGGCCGGCGAAGTCGGGAAAGTTCAGTGTGTTGGCGTCACTCACGGTCACGTTTAGCGGACCGAGTGCGGCTCCGACAGGCACCTGATAGCTGGCCGATTTGGTGAACTGCTGACCATTTTCCCCTTGCAGCACGACCGTGATCTGCAGCGGCGAGCCGGGCCGCACCTCATGAGTGGAGGCCCACGCTTGCGCGATCCGGAGCTGCCGCTTTCCTTCGATCGGTTCAAGGACAAAGGACATGCCTTTCGGGTGCAGGCTGCGATAACCGCCGCCCAGGACGAAAGCCAACGTGACGACCGCGTCAGAGGCAACCTGCTGAGCAAGACCGCTGTCACTGACGAACATGTCGCGTACGTTCAATGGCAATGAGGCGCCGTCGAAATCGATTTGGCCGGTCAAGCGAAGCGTGCCGGCGCCGAGGGTTCGTTCAGTAGCGTCGATGACGGAGAAGAGCGCGGTTTGGGTAATGAAAGGCGTAAGAAAACGATCATTGACGATCTGGAAATGGTAGTCATGCGTGCCCGTCACGGCCGAGCGGACCGAGACACTCAGGGGGATGGTGTGCGCGGAGCGGCCGATTTCACCAGAGACGGCGGTGGCGCGATCGCTCAGGATCGTGCCGACCCAGGAGTGGGGAGCGCACACCTTGAAGGAGCTGTTGAGACTGGGGATGACGGCGACGACCTCAGAGTGAGCGAAAGGCAGCTCGGTGGTTCCGGTGTCCAGAAAGCGGTGCCCGAAGGCATAGATGCGGTTACCGGCCACGTAGGTGACGGTGCCGTCGGCGGTTATGTTCATGTCGCCGGTGAGCAGACCGACGCTGATCATGGATCCCGGTAAGATGCCGCGCGATGCCCCTGGAGAATTTTGAGAGCCGGCGGAGACTCCCTGGATAGCTTCAAATCCCAGACTTCGGAAGTCCGGGGCGAAAGCTTTCAGGGTGGCCGGAGTGAATCCGGAAAACGAAAGAGGGGTCAGAATTTGAGTAAGGTTGCCGAAGGGCGACGAGACTTCGATGGGCGGGAGCGCGTCGAAGACGGCGCCGGAGCGGACGAGGCGCGGCATGAGAGTGGAAATCCGTTTGGAGATTCCGCGTTCAGCTGGGGGAGTCTCTATATGGAGGTTGGATTCCGTAATCATGGACTCAATCGGTTGGATTCCGGCAATCGGCTCTTTGGAGAAAGGGAAGCCGAGAGCGACGGCGCCGAGGAGTTTGCCATCGATATAGACTGGGCTACCGCTCATGCCTTGCACGACGCCCGTTTGGGAGAGCGGACCCCCGCTGAGCCGGGCGAGGATAACGGTCTGTTTTGGCGTCAGATTCTGGAGCACACCGAGGATCTCGACCTGGAACTCTTCGACTCGATTACCTTGAAAGACTGTCCGGCCGACTCCACGGAGACCGGGATGGACATCTTCGAGGGGAAAGAAAGCCTGCGACCGCGCCGCTGCGGGGAAAGCCAGGGATGCGAGGAGAGCGGCGGTGCAGTATGCGAACTGGCATGCGCGACGGCATCCGGCGGCAGGTCTTCGGTATAAGCAGCTCACAAGGCTTACTTCATGGTAAGCGGCCCGCGTGAGAACCGGGGCACGCTGTATCCTGATCGACGTATGTATTTTCGAGCTGTATGCGTGCTTATACTTCTTCTTGCGCCTGCGTATTCGTTCCTTGGGGCGACGCAGCCGTCCTGGGTGGACCGAAGCAACCACAACGCCGAGCTGCTGCTTAAAATCGAAGCCCGTTACTTTCCGGAGGAGGCATCGCGCAGGGGTGTGGCCGGTGTCGACGACCAGATTTCGATTCCTGCGATCGATCGGCCCGAGCGAATCCGGCACGATCGCGACGAAGCACTGAAAGAACTGCGGGCGCGGCTGGCAGCAGAACGGGATCCGCTCGTCAGAGAAGATCTGGAGATCCTTATCGGGGCGGGGGAGCGGCAGAACCGCAGTTCCCGGGCGGAAGAAAAGTTTCTGCTGCCGTATGCGAATGCAGGCGAGACCGTATATGAAGGACTGAGCGGCCTCTTGCAGGATCAGGTGGCGGCGGAGCGGCGGGCGGCAGCGCTGGTGCGGCTTCGAAAGTATGCCGGGGTCGCGCCTGGTTACGAGCCGGCCACCGTGCTGATGGAAAACGTATTTCGCGAGCGGCTCAAGACGCCGGGCCTGATCGGGCCGCCGCGCGTGGAGGTGGAAAAAGATCTCGCTCAGATGGATTCATATGTGAACGGGATTGGTCTGCTGTTCGAGAAATACAAAATGAGCGGGTACGAGGAGCCATACGCGAAGCTCAAAGGGCAGTTGGCAGAGTACCAGGCATTCGTTCGAACGGAAGTGCTGCCGAGAGCGCGTATGGACTTCCGCATGCCGCCCGAGTTGTATGCCGTGGATTTGGATAGATACGGTGTGGACTTCGCCCCGGCGGAACTGATTCGGATCGGGCATGAAGGGTTTCAGCAGATTCAAGCGGAGATGCAGACAGTGGCCGTGAAGGTGGCGAAGGAGCGCAACCTGCCTTCGAGCGATTACCGGGATGTGATTCGCGCTCTGAAAAAGGAACAACTGGCGGCGGACGAGGTGATGCCGGTGTACAACCAGACGCTGTCGAATATCGAGGCGATTATCCGCCGCGAGCATCTGGTGACGCTGCCGGACCGGCCGGCCATTATCCGCCTGGCGACCGCCGCAGAAACGGCACAACAGCCTGCGCCCCACATGCAGCCTCCGCCGCTGATCAACAACCATGGGGAGCGGGGGCAGTTCGTGCTGCCGGCTGGAACGGTTGGCGCGAACGGCAAGGCGCTGAAGTATGACGACTTCACATTCAACGCAGCGACGTGGACACTTACGGCGCACGAAGCAAGACCGGGCCATGAGCTGCAATTCGACTCGATGGTGGAGCGCGGGGTCTCGCTTGCCCGAGCCATCTATGCTTTCAACAGCACGAACGCCGAAGGCTGGGGACTCTATGCCGAATGGATGATGTATCCCTACATGCCCGATGACGCAAAGCTCATTTCACTGCAGCTCCGGCTGCAGCGCGCTGCCCGCGAATTTCTCGATCCGGAACTGCAGGAAGGCAAGATTACGCCCGAGGCGGCGCTGAAGGTGCTAGAGAATGATGTAGTGCTGTCGGAGGCGTTCGCGACGGAAGAAGTAGACCGGTTTACGTTTCGCATGCCAGGACAGGCGGTGTCTTATTACGATGGCTACACTCGATTGCTCGAGATCAGGCACGATGCGGAGCAGGCGCTTGGGCCGAAGTTCGACGCTCAAAAGTTCCACGATTTCATCCTGTCGCAAGGGCTGCTGCCGCCTTCTCTGCTGCGCAAGGCGGTGATGGGCGAGTTTGTGAGTAGCCTGTAGGGGAACGTGAAAGCGCGGCTGAAGCCCATGGATGATCCAGAATTACTGGAGGGTCTTGATGCGGCTGGTTAGCTCGCCAACGGCCTGGTCCGTGACGGCGCCGTGCGTGTTCCATTGCACAACGCCTTTGGTGTCCAAAAGAAGAATGTAGGCGTCGTCCGGACGGCTGAAGCCAACGGCCTGCTTCAGCTCTTTCTCGCTGTCATAGATAACAAGGAAATGATCTTGCTCAGAGGCGGGCGTGCCGCCTTTCATTGCGTGCACGATCATGCCGCGCAGAAAACGCGGCGCATCGGCGAGTTCCGCGATTTGATAGATCACGGCGGGTTTGATATCCATGTTCGTGCTCAAGCGAGCGGCCCAGCTTTTCACCTGATCGCCTCCGGCGCGGCTGAATCCGATGCAGAGGATTGCGACATGGCCTTCGGCGGCGCTTGGCAGGCTGAGTTGCTTGCCTGAGAGTGTGGTCCCGTTTATAAGCGGCATCTGCTGGGCCGGCGCGAATGCCAACGAAGCGAGCAACAGCAATACCCGAAAAAAAGAGAACACGCTTTATAGTTAGCTTATCTGCCGATGCAACGAGACAGGGCATGATCATGCGCGCTCCGGCT
>JAFAMM010000260.1 GCA_019233375.1 Acidobacteriaceae bacterium | reverse complement strand
GTCCGTTAAGCTTCACCGCTACCGGAACGAACCCGTTCCTTCCACATCAGACCCCGATCTTGAGTTACACGCTGCCCTTCACCGGCGTGGCTGGCAACGTCGAGTTGTTCACAACGTCCACTACGGCGCCCATTGCTGTTATCCAATTCCCGGGAAATAGCACGGTGAATTTTTATTCGGCAGAGCCAGGAAGCGATCTTGCAGACAAATACTCGCCGGGCATCTTTCCGTTCCCGGTGTCAAATACATTTCGGCTGTTCACTGAAAGCTCCCCCGGAGTGTTCACTTACACGCCAACATCGGGTGAGCCCGGGTTCGACACTTCCGGACCGACATACGATTTCATCGTGAGCACGCCTACGACGGTACCGGAGCCGGCAGCCATATCGTTGCTATCGCTCGGCGGGATGGGGCTGATTCTTGCCGGTATTCGGCGCCGGAAATAAGCCCGAGACCATCTGAATCGCTACTCGCATCTACTCGCATGCACGCTCACCTGGGTGAGCTGTCTCCCGCGCCGTAAGCGCCACCATGCCAGCCCTCTTGCGGGGGCTCACCGGAATCTGCGCCGAAACGTTGCTAAGCCGCGTACGAGATAAAAATCTTCCTGCAATATTCATGCTCACCAATGCTCGGATGTAGCACACCTCCCAGTGGTGCTCGCAGTTTGCCCCGTGGCGGGCCCGGGAATGTACGCAGCCCTACAAAGTTTGCAGCTTAAGTGAAAAATACCCAAGAATACTGCATCTAACGGCTAGGAAGCACCCCGGGGGAGAGTGGCGAGCCTGAAGCGCCATCAACGCCGCGGCTCGAGAACTTGTTTTTATGACTCGTCCCCACATTCGGCGGATTCTGCTCGTTGAAGACAATCCCGCCGACGTGTTCTTGTTGAAAGAAGCTTTCCAAAACTCTGGCTTAGCTTTCGACCTGATCACCGCGGCCGACGGCGAAAAAGCGCTGGCCCTGCTTTTTGACGGAAAGACGCCGGACACCTGCCCCGATCTGATTCTCCTCGATCTGAATCTGCCAAAGATCAACGGCCATACCGTTTTGCAGCGAATAAAGTCGGATCCGCGAACAGAGATGATCCCGGCGATTGTTATGTCCTCGTCGGGAGCCTCCTCCGATGTCGCTCTGGCGTATTCAGAGCACGCTAACTGCTATATCCGCAAGCCGACGAACCTCGAAGAACTCTTTCGCACCGTACGCGCCATCAAGTCCTTCTGGCTGGATGTGGTTCAACTTCCGCCCGCTCCGGCACACGGAAACGCGCGCAGCGCCTCCGGAAGTTCCTAGCGCGAGCTTTTGAAGCCGTGCTCACTTATCGATTTACAATCGAGTGATACGTGTCAATTGAGTCAGCCGAGTCCGAACGAAAGCTCTTGTCCGTCATCATTCCGGCTTTTAATGAAGAAGGCACTCTCGCGCAGATTGTAGGAAAGCTGCGAACTGTTCCCCACCTGCTGGAGATTATCATCGTCGACGACTGCTCGAGCGATCGAACGCATGCCATCGCTCAGGCGCTCGCGCAGAAGTACGACAACATTCGGGTTCTGCGGATGCCGGTCAACTCAGGAAAAACAGCGGCGTTGAAGACCGGCTTTGCGGCCAGCCGGGGTGACATCGTTATCGTCCAGGATGCCGATCTGGAGTACGACCCGAGCGAAATCATAGACGTAATCCGCCCCATCGTCGACGGTCACGCGGACGTTGTTTATGGCTCCCGCTTTCTTGTCCGCAAGGCCGCTCGCGTGCTGTATTTCTATCACTACCTCGCGAACAAATCTCTGACGTTCCTGTCGAATGTACTGACCAACGTCAACTTCTCGGATGTCGAAACCGGGTATAAAGCGTTTCGAGGCGACATCATTCGCAACATGCTCATCACCTCGACCGGGTTTGGCTTCGAGATTGAGGTCACTGCCAAGGTTTGTAAGCTGCGCTGCGCAACGTATGAGGTACCGATCAGCTATTACGGACGCACCTACGAACAGGGAAAGAAAATCGGGCTTTCTGACGGGTTTGCCGCACTGTGGTATCTGCTTAAATACAATCTGCTGACGGATCTCAAGAGTTCGTTCAAAGCACTCCCGGCGCTGGTTTCAAACCCGCAGGCAAGCTCTGACGCGATGACGCATTGACCGGTCGCAATCCGACCCAGGCCTGACGGTAAGCGGCCGCGCCCCCCTCCGGCACGCGCTTTTTCGGCGCTCCCGGCCGCCTCAAGGCTGTTTTTAGGGCTTTCTGCGGGTCTCACTTCAAAAAAGTCCAGTAAAAACGAGGTTTTCTGCCGTTTTTGTTCTTTACAATGCGGCGGCGCTCCCGTATGATCAAGGTGATCAAGAAGGACAAAAACATTCTTGCAGCGTTCTGTTTTATGCGTTCGTAGCGGCGCAGGAGCGCGCGCGGAACGAAGTCTCTTTCCAAATCCAATAAATAAACCCAGGGAGGTTTGTGAACAATGGCAGAAGTCAAACGAATGACCCAAACCGCTATCGTCAGAGAGCTTGCGGAAACCACCGGCGTCAACAATCGCGTCGCGAAGCAGTTCATGGAGGCTCTCGCTGAACTCGCCGTGCGCGAAACGAAGAAGAACGGAGTGTTCGTGTTGCCAGGTATCGGGCGGCTTGTGCGTGCCGAGCGCAAGGCTCGCGTAGGACGAAATCCCGCAACCGGAGAAGCGATCAAGATTCCGGCCAAAAAGGTCGTTAAATTCCGCTTGTCTAAAGCTGTAAAAGACGCGATCGTTCCGCCGAAGAAGACCGCGAAATAATCGAAGATTGACCGGGAGCAGGCGGCCGGCGCCTGCTCTTAGAAGTTGCCGGCGATCCTAGACGTTTTTGTTCTCCGGCTTGGCCTGTTCTTCGTCTTTGACGGAGTGTTTGAAGTTCTTGATCCCTTCCCCCAATCCCTTCGCTAAGTCGGGTATCTTCTTGCCGCCGAAAAACAGCAGCGCCACGATAGCAACAATGATCAGATCGGGACCGCTCAGAATGTTCAGAAATAGCGGTGCACCAATAATGTTCATTGAGATTCCTTCCTATACCCTCCCATTGTAAGTCGCTTTAGCGCTGGAACGCCGCGCCGGCGATCCGGAACAAGATATTTACAATGATCAGCGGCACGATCACCACGAACGCTTTGCCTTTCTTCACGGCGAAGGCGGCGCTGAAAATTAGCACGATCATCACGATCCACCAGATCTCGAAAACGGAAAAATAGCCGAGGAAGCCCGCCAGGTACTTGTTTGACCCCTCGGGCAGGAATATGTCGAGGCCGAGCGGCGGCCGCAGCTCCGCCATGGTCGAAATGTCTCCCTTCACCTTGACAATAGTCACGGCTGCGAGGGCTGCCAGCACTTGAATGATGCTGCAGCCCGCGATCAGATTGAAGAGTTGCCCGAACCTCGCTTTCACTCCCGTAACGGTGCTCATGCCGAGCAGAATAGCCGCTTGGACGGAGAAGATCACAAAGGCATAGACCGGCATGAACCACATGAAAATCCGCTGCACCATGAGGCTCATCTGGATACCCTTCTGATACTGCTCTGGAGTTGTCCCCTCCGGCAGAGGCGCAATCTCCAGTACGTGCTGCACAATGGGCATCAGCAGAAAACTTGCCACTGCGGATACGATTGAGAACAACACCAGCGGCCCGACCCAGAACCATTTACTGTTGACCCGCCTTGCCGCGCCGGCGGGGTCGATCAGAAAGCTCCACATGCCGGCCAAGTCGCTCGCAAATCCCGGCCGTGGGCTTGCTGGAAGCTCGGGTACAAAGGTCGCCATAGACATTCTCCTTTAAGAATCGAACTGAATTATACTCGTGAAGCTTCCTCGACGACAATCGACAGAGTACTTTTGAATGAGTCACGTGAAGATCTTGGTTGTGCTGGTTCCGCTTTTAGTCTTCGCCGCGGCCTGTTCGCGATCGCCGGAAAGCGCTGCTCCGGCGCACCGTTACTCGCTTACCGGGAAGGTCGTGGCTCTGAATTCGCAAGATCACACCGCTTTGATAGACGCGGCGGCGATACCGAACTTCATGGAAGCCATGACGATGGAATATCCCGTCCGCTCGCGCCCGGAATTCGATTCCCTGCACGCCGGCGACCGCATCACCGCAACCGTGAACGTAACGGCTGAAGGCGGTTATTATCTCTCCGACATAAAAGTGCAAAAGCCCGCGCATTAGGAGGCTGGCTCCAGGCACCGCAAAAGTGCCGCAAATCTCCTCAATGGGACAATCGTGAAAGATGGTTGTGCGCTCGAATTCCGTCCTTTTCCTGATGGTCTTCGCTACGGGCTGCGCGCCCCTTTTGGCGCAGCAGTCAGCGCCGGGAAACTCTGCCAAGCCGAAGCTCCAGACCTTTGCGCCCGGCCTCGTCGAGCAAGGTCAGACGCTTTTTCTGCAGAATTGTGCGTTCTGTCACGGGCGGGACGCGGGAGGCGGCGAAACCGGGCCGGACCTGACCCGCTCCAAGCTGGTCGCCGACGATGTCGCGGGCGACAAAATAGGCGCTGTTGTGCGCAACGGCCGGCCGGAGAAGGGCATGCCCCGCTTCAGCCTGCCCGAGAACGATATCAACGCGCTCGTCGCGTTTATTCATACCGCCAAGAACAAAGCGGATACTCAGACCGGCGGCCGCCGCGGGGTCGATGTTGCCGACCTGCAGACCGGCAACGCCGCTCAAGGCAAAGAATACTTCGCTCAGCACTGCACCTCCTGCCACTCCGCAACGGGCGACCTCGCCGGAGTAGCGACTCGTTACCAAGGTCTGAAGCTCGAGCAACGCCTGCTGTACCCGCACAATGCTGAGGCCAACGTTGCGGTCACCCTTCGCTCCGGCCAGACTGTTTCAGGCAAGCTGATTTACCTCGACGAGTTCACCATCGGGCTGCGCGACGCCTCGGGTTGGTATCATTCCTGGCCTGCCGCACAGGTGAAATACAAGGTGGACGATCCGGCCGAGGCGCACGTCACACTGCTCGGCGAATACTCCGATGCCGATATCCATAACCTGATGGCCTTTCTACAAACGCTACATTCGCAAACCCCTGCTCAATGAAATCCTCATACTTTGCACTCGGCCTTGTTGTTGCCGCCGCTGCCTCCGGCCAGGGTCTCGACCCGGCCGCTCTCCTGCATCCTCCGGTTGACAGTTGGCCCGGTTATCACGGCGATTACTCGGGCCGCCGCCACAGCGCGCTGGTCCAGATCACGCCGCAGAACGTACCGCAGCTCGCGCTGTCGTGGGCCTTCCAGACGGGCCAGACAAACGAGCTGAAGTGTACTCCGGTGCTCGTGAACGGCGTCTTGTACTTCACTGTTCCCGATAACGTGTGGGCCGTCGACGCGCGCTCCGGCCATCAGCTCTGGCACTACATCTATCCCCCCAATAAGGGCTTTCACATCGGCCAGCGCGGCGTCGCCATGTATAAGGAGTGGCTCTATTTTCTTACGCCGGATGCGCACCTGATCTGCCTGGATGCCAGGGACGGAAAAGAGCGCTGGAATATTGTCGTTGCCGATTCACAAAAAGGCTACTGGACCACCATGTCGCCGCTCGTCATCCGCGATCACGTGATCATTGGCGTGTCCGGTGATTTCGATAATCTACGGGGTTTCCTGCGGTCCGTCGACCCTGAAACCGGCAAGACGCAGTGGACGTGGTTCAGCACGCCTCCGCTTGGAACGCCGGACAGCACCTCTGGCGGCATGACGTGGATGACCGGCACCTATGACCCTGACCTGAACCTGCTGTATTGGGGTACCGGCAATCCCACGCCTGTGCTGACCGGCAAAACCCGCCCGGGCCCGAATCCCTATACGTGCAGCATCGTTGCACTGAACCCCGACAGCGGCAAGCTCGCCTGGGCCTTTCTACCGTCCCCGCACGACACTCACGACTGGGACGCCGTGGAGACGCCTGTTCTCGCCGACGCCGAGTTCAACGGACAAACTCGCAAGCTGCTGCTGCAGACGTCGCGCAATGGCTACTTCTTCGTCCTCGACCGCACGAACGGCAAGAACCTCCTCACGGTGCCCTACGGCCCGGTGAATTGGGCAAAGGGTGTTGGCGAAGACGGCAGTCCGATTCCGAATCCCGCGAAAGAGCCCGCTCCCGATGGCGTTCTGATTGCGCCCGACGAGGGCGGCCTGACCAATTACCGGTCGCCGAGCTTTGACCCGCAGACCGGGCTTTTTGTCGTGGATGCTCACCCCAGCTATGGCATCTACTTTGCGAAGCCCGCTGATGGCACATTCGGCTGGGCCGGCGCCGATTACGACGTATGGGGCAAAGCAGTGCTGGAGGCGATCGATTACCGCACTGGCAAAATTCGCTGGGATCATCCGCTCGGTCCCAACGGTGCGGGCGCCGGTGTTTTGACCACGGACTCCGGCCTGACGTTCACAGGCGACGCGCTCGGCAATGTGATCGCGCTGCGAACCAGCAACGGCGAGACACTCTGGCACGCCGGTACCGGATCGCCGATTCAGACATCGCCGCTCACCTATGAACTCGACGGCCGCCAATACGTGCTGTTTGGTTCAGGCGGTGTGCTCTTCGCATGGGCGCTGCCTCAGACGATTGCGAACCCAACTCCGTAATTACGCAAGCCGCGCGCCCCTAGGAAGCCGCTATTCGCACCGCAGGGTGCTCATCGGATCCACGCGGGACGTCCGCCGGGCCGGAATGTACGAAGCAAACAATGCGATCACCGCGAGCACAACCGTGACCCAAACGAACGTTGCAGGGTCGACTGAGCTGACTGCGAAAAGAAGCTTCGACATCAATCGTGTCAGGCCGGCCGACGCCGCTACGCCAAGCAGAAGGCCTGCAAACGCGATTTTCGCGCCCTGCGCCATCATCATGCGCAATACTTCGCCCGGCTGCGCGCCCAACGCCATCCTGATCCCGATCTCCTGAGCCCGCTGAGTGACTGAGTACGAAATAACTCCGTAGATGCCGATGGCTGCCAGCAATAATCCAAGCGCGCTGAAAAGGCCTAGCAGGACGAAAGTCGCGTGCTGTGTCCACACGGAGTTCTTGACGAGTTGACTCATCGTCGCGATAGCAAATACGGGCTGGTCTTTATCTATCGAAGCGACTACCTTCCGAACCTCCGAAACCAGTTCGGCGGGATCGCGCTGTGATTTCACGATTAGCGTCATCGAACCCGCCGGGCTCTGCCGCAGGGGAACGTACACTTCAAGCCGCGAGGGATTCTGCAGGCCGTAAAGCTTCGTATCACCCACCACGCCGGCGATGGTGACCCATTTGGGCGCTTCTTGCAGGCGCGGCCGGCCGAACATGAAGCGTTTCCCGACGGGATCGGCGGAACCAAAAAACTGCCGGGCGAACCGCGAATTCACAAGTGCCACGCGCGGCGCATTCCCGGTATCCAATTCCGTAAACGCACGGCCGCGGAGAAGTTGGATACCAAGCGTGTCCAGATACCCTGGGCTGACGATGTGCGTATCCGGATGCGGAAAACTTCCCGGCTTCGGCAACGCCATTCCTTCTACTGTGATGTCGGTGCGCCAATGGTCGTCGGTCAGCGGCACATTCGTACCGGCTGCCGCCGCCTCAATTCCGGGCAAGCGGCGAACACCGTCGAGCAGCCGCGTCCAGAAGCTTACGATGGCAGGATCTCTGTCGTACTGCGCCGTCCGCAGACTCAACTGCATGGTCAGTAGGTGCTCGGTGCGAACACCGGGGTCCACCGAAAAGAGGCGATAAAGACTCTTGGTCATCAGCCCGGCCGCCATCAACAGAATCAACGCCAGCGCGACTTCCGCGATGACCAGAGCGGCGCGCCCATGACTTGGGGCCGCCGCCGCGCTGCTATGGTGGCCGCCCTGCTTCAGCTCTGAATGCAGATGGGCTTCTCTCGACGCGACACCGGGCATAACGCCGAAAACAATGGCTGAGAGCGCGACCACACCGGCCGCAAAAAGCAGCGCGGGGGCATTGATCTCTACCTCTGCCCCTGCCAGAACATCGGCGGGAATCAGGTGTCCGACTGCCCGGATTACCGCGAACGCGATCACTACACCCGCCACACCGCCCAAGGAAGTAAGCAGCAGGCTCTCGGCAATAAGCTGGGCCATGATGCGCCGGCCGCTTGCGCCGATCGCGATCCGCAGCGACAATTCTTTGCCGCGAACCATGCCTCGCATGAGAAACAGGTTTGCAACGTTTGCGCACGCGATCAGAAGCACAAAAAACGCCGCGGCGAAGAGAACCAGAACCGCTGGACGTATTTCGCTGACAAATACGTCGCGAATGGGACGCAGTGCAGCCCCGCACTGGTCGTTGCTTGCGGGATAGGCCTGCGCAAGACGCGCTGCAATCTCTTTCATTTCGGCCTGAGCCTCAGCGAAGCTGCTGCCCGGCGCCAATCGCCCGAGCGCAACCATATCGCCGCGCTCACCGCGTTCTTTGTAACCCGGATTGTCCCCGGCCCACACGCCAATGGGCTCCAGCACGTCTGTCTTCTCAAACCAGCGGAAATTTGGGGCCAGCACGCCGATGACCGTGTACCCGCGGCCGTCAAGCGCGATAGTTCGCCCCACCACGCCGCGATCACCTCCGAACCGCGATTGCCACAGAGCGTAACTCAGCAGCACGACCGGCGAACTGCCCGGCTTGTCCTCTGATGAATCGAAGTCTCGCCCCAAAAGCGGATGAACGCCGAGCAGGGAGAGGAAGTTAGGCGAAACGGCTTGGCCCATGATGCTTTCCGGATGATCAATCCCCGAAAGATTGAACCCGACCTGGCTGACGGCGGCCAAATCCACAAAGCTGCGGTTCTGCGCTCGCCAATCCAGGAAATTCGGATAGGAAACGCTGACCTGGCCCACTCTGGGCGTCGTCTCATTGAGCACAATCAGGCGTGAAGCATCCTTGTATGGCAGCGGACGAAGCAGGACTGCGTATAAAACAGAAAACAGGGCCGTGGTCATGCCGATACCCAACGCCAGCGTCAGCAATGCTATGGTGGTGAACCCGCGCGCTTTGCGGAGCACCCGCAGCCCGTAGCGTAGATCCTGCAGCAGGTTCTCAAAGATCCCCACACCCCGCGCGTCCCGGCACTCGTCTTTTACCTGATCGAGACCGCCGAACTGCATGCGCATGCGCCGCGCTGCTTCACCATGCGTCAGGCCGGCGCTCACGTACCTTTCCAGTTGCCGTTCGCGATGGAAGTCCAATTCTTGTTCCAACTCGGCCTCGACGGTCTTCCGCCTCAGCAGAGAACGCATGCGAAAGAAAAGATCGCTTGGCATACGGCGCCCCTAGGCTGTTCCAAGAACCTGCCCCACAGCCGCGATTAGCTTCTTCCATGTATCCGTTTCGAGTTCGAGCTGCCGCCGGCCCGTTTTCGTCAGTTCGTAGTACTTGGCGCGCCGCTTGTTCTCGGACGTTCCCCAGCGGGCTTTGATCCAGCCGCGCCGTTCCAGTCTGTGGAGGGCGGGGTAAAGCGAGCCTTGTTGCACGCATAACGCCGCATTCGACATTTGCTGGATGCGCTCGGAGATGCCCCAGCCATGCTGCGCCTCAAGCCCGAGCGTTCGGAGAATCAACAGGTCCAGGGTGCCCTGCGGCAGTTCAATTCGTTCACCGGCCATCCATCCCTGCTCCTTCTACAAAAGAGTATCGCACTTCCTGTAGAAGAGTAAGGGGAACAGCTTCCGGCAAATCGCCGGCCGGCGCAGATCTTTAATTCGGATCGCCCACCACGATGAAATTGAACTGGCCCGTCACCGGCGCGCCCGTGGTCACCGTGCAGCCGGTTGTGGTGGAGGTGATCCACCAGGGCGTCGAATCGGTATTGAAGGCCGGCGACCCCACGCAGATCGGCGTGCTCGCCTTCTCGTTCGTGAACCGCCACGAGCAGGCCGTCGAACCCGAAATCGTGCACGTCCCGGCGATGTTGCGCGCGGTCGCGCCCTGGCCGAGAGCCCCGCCGTGTGCAATTTGAAACACCAGGTTGTGCGCCGCGAGCGGTGTCTGGAAATTCTTTTCGTACACCGCGACGTCGGTCGGATCGAGCGTGTAGCCCCACAAAATCGGATGCGCCACGTTGCTCCCCAGCACCGTCCCCTGCCCGCTCGAGTAATTTGGATCGCCCGAAATTTGCTCGTTAATCCCGTTATGCGACTGCATGTAGAGTGCGTTCAGCCCGGCACGATGTAGCGATGTGAAGCCCCCCAGTTTCACCGGCGCCGCGCCGTCGATCAGGGTTGCCGGAGCATCGCAGACCTGCTGGTAAAAGGCGTTGCAGAATGTCGTATATGTCGGTGACGCGAAATCGCCATAGATCGAGAAATCGGCTACGTCGGTCATCGCGCCGATGTTCTTATGCGACGCCACCGTCCCGATCATGAATTTGTTGCCGGTTGCCTCATACATAGACACATACGGCGATTCGATGTTATTGCCGATCAGCAGCCCCAGCGAGCCGTAGTTTGCGCGTTGAATCGGCTGCGGCCTCGTCTTCGTCGAATCCAGCGAATAGCTGCCCGTGTCCCAGGACGTATAAGCCGAGTTCTCGACCAGTGTGATGTTAGGAGACGCCGAAGCTCCCGGCGCAATGTTGTCCGGCAGTTGCGTGTCTCCTGCCTGGTACACCGTCAACGCCGAGCCTGACAGATTTGCAAATCGCCCGCCGCTATCCACCTGCAACCGGTACGCCTGCCCGGTTCCCGTCCCCGAAGACTCGTACTCGCCGCCAAGCTGGACCTGGTTGGCATCCCAATCGCACGCCGAGCGGAAGCAGATCGGGCCCACGGAACCGGCCACATTATTGTCGGCGTTGCACGTCGCCGTCAGGGACGAGTTGTAGAAATAACCCGATGCCAGATAAAACCCCGTCCCGCCCGTCGAGACATTCATCGTGATATCGGTAAAGCGGTTATATCCGAAGGAATCGCCGCGCGCATCGGCGTCGAGCAGAAACCCGATCGTGTTTACGTTCGCGCCCGTTATGCCGCCAGAGGAAACGTTCAAGAACTCGTTGCGCTCCGTCCAGGTCGTATTGTTGCCCGCATCGTGCAGGTGGACACCGGCCGCGCCTGCCCCGGTGAAGCCCGATACCGCGATATTGCGAAACGAACCGGAAACAATCTGCCCGGTATACAGGCCGTCACGTCCCGCCCGTGTGCCGAGAACGGTGAAGTCTGAGTAATCGCCCGCCGGCGTGGACACGAACGGCGACATCTGAATGGTGACCGCGTGCCCATTGCCGGTATAGTGCAGAACGACGCAGTTCTCGTTGCTCCCGCGCAGGCTCACCAGCGGAGACGAAATCGCGATGCCCGAGTTGCTTGCCAGCAGATAGGTGCCGCACGGCAGGTAAACCACTCCTCCGCCGTTGGCCTGCGCCCAGTCAATGGCAGCCTGTATGTGCCCCGTGTCGTCGGTCGCATTATCGTGCACCGCGCCAAAGGCCGTCACATCAATCAGCGTGCCGCGCGCCGTCGCGAGCGAAGTTGCAGCAAGCGCGCCCCCGGCCGTGAGATTACCCGTGACCCCAGCCAGCGCCCCCGCGTTAACGGTCTGCACATTGTCGGTAGACGAGATCGTCACACCGGCCGCGGTTTGCACCACGATCTTGTATGGGTTCGGCCCCAGCCAGATATTCGCCTGACCGTCCCCGTCCAGCACTACCGGATTTTGATTCTTCACCGTGCCCGTCGAATCCGTATACGTGTCTTGCGGCGTGCCCGGGCACCGCGAGCCCGCCGCGCACGCATATACCAGGCCCCCCGCGAGCGGATATCCGTGCGCGTCCAGGGCTTGAAATTTCGTAACCGGCATCGGCGATGCCGCGTTTTCCGCGAGCGCTACCGCGCACGCCGGCAGGAACAGGGCGAGAGCCCTCATTGATTTCACTGGCAACTATTTTCCCCATCTCGTTTGAGCAGCACGCGCGATGGCGTCTCCAGGCGCGCTATCAGATAATTGAAAGATTCGTTCCGCCAATGGTTTGTAGCTGTTGTAAGACGCCGGTTCCGGCTTCCGCAGTGCTATGCCCGGCGTGTGGCACAAGGACCCCGGTCGATCTGCGCCCGCAGGAGACCTTGGCGGCTGTCATCGAAACAGACGTCACTCAGGTGTCCTCGAGCCCCGGCGACGCGCGTACTCAATTCGTCGATCAGACCGAGTATTCCGATGAAGCCGCCCGCGGCTGGTCCAAAGCGTACACCGATTCGGACGCGAGGGCGTACGGAACTGTCTCGCTCACACCCGGCACTCTCCTCGGCGGCCGTTACGAGATTCTCCAGACCCTAGGTGAGGGTGGCATGGGCGCCGTTTTCAAGGCACACGATCGCGAAGTGGATCGCCTCGTCGCGCTAAAAGTCATCCGCCCGGAGCTGGCAGGCAATGACGAAATTCTCAAACGCTTCCGGCAGGAGCTGGTCCTCACCCGGAAAGTTACTCACCGCAACGTGGTCCGCATTTACGATCTCGGCCTCGCCGACGGCCTGCGGTTTATCAGCATGGAGTACATCGACGGCCGCGAGCTCGCCCATGTGCTCCGCGAGCACGGCAAGCTTCCGCCCAAACAAGCGGCCGAAATCATGTTGCAAGTCTGCCGGGGGCTCGCCGTTGCGCATGACGAAGGGGTGATTCACCGGGATCTGAAGCCGCAAAACATCATGATCGATAACCACGGCCGGGCCGCGGTTATGGATTTCGGCATCGCGCATTCGCTCGAGACTGCCGCGCTGGCTTTTCACGAACAGCACACCGGCCTCCAGCACGCTTCGAATCTGACCATCGTAGGAGCGCTGCTCGGCACGCCGCGCTACATGTCTCCTGAGCAGGCCCGTGCCGAAAAGGTAGACAACCGTTCGGATCTCTTTACCTTCGGACTTATCTTTTATGAACTGCTGGCGGGCGAAGTTCCGCCCAACAAAGGGTCGCTGGCAGATATGCTGCGCGAACGCGGCTCTGTGCAAATTCAGCCGCCCATCACGGTCAACCCGCAGGTGCCGCGCGCGCTGAATGGGATCGTCTCGCGCTGTGTGCAGCTCGATCCTGCGCAACGCTACGCTTCGGCCGGCGAAATCGTGCGCGATCTCGAGACCTGGCTCGGCATCGGCAAACGCCGCGCATTTGGCTGGAGAGTGCTGGCGCCGGCCGCTGCCATGACACTGGGCCTGGCCGGCGCGGTCATTTATACGCTGGTTCCGCATGTACCCGCCGTGCATGGCCCCGTCAAAATACTGGTTTCAGACTTTGCGAACGCCACCGGAAATCCGCTTCTAACCGGAACGCTGGAGACGGTCATGAGCACCGCACTCGAAGGTGCCTCCTTTGTTACTACTTACAATCGCGGCGACGCGCGCAAGACGATTGCGCAGCTATCAGGCTCGAACGTTTTGAACGAAAATTCAGCGCGCCTGGTCGCGCAGCGCGAAGGCGTCGGCGTGGTAGTGGGCGGATCCATCAAGCAGGACGGCAGCAAGTATAGAGTCTCGGCTGAAGCGCTCGACGCCCTGACCGGCAAGCCGATTGACCGCGAAAGCGCCGGTGCTTCCGATCCGCAACAGCTCAACGCAGCGGTTGCGAAAATCGCCGCGGGTTTCCGCAAGGCGCTTGGCGACGCTGCGCCGAAATCCGAGCAGATCGCGGCGGCCGAGACCTTCTCTGCGCAGTCGCTTGAGGCTTCGCAACAGTACGCGCAGGCACAGGAACTGCAGTGGTCTGGCAAATGGGAAGACGCGCTGCAGGCATATGGCCGCAGTATCCAACTCGATCCGGGTCTGGGCCGTGCCTACGCCGGCATGGCAGTGCTCTACGCGAACGAAGGGGGCCGGCAAGCTGCCGAAAAGTATTTCCGCCTGGCTCTTTCCAAAATGAGCCGCATGTCCGAGCGTGAGAAGTACCGCACGCGCGGCGCGTACTATCTGTTGGAGCGCGATTACGAAAAAGCGATCGAGCAGTACACGGCGCTCGAAAAGCAGTTTCCCGCTGATCCCGCCGGCATCGGCAACCTGGCGCTCGCAAACTTCTACGCGCGCAACATGGCCGGCGCGGTCGAGGAGGGACGCCGCGTTCTCTCCATTTATCCAAACAACATCCTGTACCTGAACAACGTCGGGCTGTTCGCCATGTACGCTGGGGACTTCGATACCGCCATCCGCGAATCCGAGCGCCTGCTCAAAATGAATCCTTCATTTGAGAAGGCGTACCTTTGCATGGGGCTTTCCCAGCTCGCTAAAGGTGCGGATGCGGAAGCCGCGGCCACTTACAACAAGCTCGCCACGCTCAGCCCTTGGGGCGCCTCCGCTGCGGCTACAGCTCTCGCCGACATGGCCCTTTTCAAGGGTCAAGCGCGCCAGGCGATCCCGATTCTGCAGAGCGGTCTCGCGGCCGACATCGCCCGGCACGACAGCGCCCGTGCTGCTGAGAAATGGATTATGCTCGCGCAGGCTGACCTGATGATCGGCGAAAAGGGGCAGGCCCATCTGGCTGCGGAACACGGTTCCTCCGGAACGGAGGACGAAAATCTCTTGTACCCGGCGGCTATCGTCTTTGTCGAGGCGGGAAGAACGCAACAAGCTCTGCAATTCG
>JAFAMM010000241.1 GCA_019233375.1 Acidobacteriaceae bacterium | reverse complement strand
TCACATGCGCTCCGGTCAATCGCGCCAGCCCGAGAACGTGCGGCGCGGTCGTCTCGCACATTCTCGAGAAATCGACCGGGAACAGAATCGAACGGAAATGGGTCGGCGTGTGTTCCATAACAAGTCGCGAGCAGTTGCGTTTCCATTTCCGCGTGCGCCTGCGTGGATGGCACTAGTGCCGTGTGGAAGCGCCGCGCGCATCGAACGCGATGAGCTGCGACCACGAATCACGAGCCTCGCCGTGGCACTTACGCGCACTGATGCAAAGATATCCGCTAGATAGCTCGACGGTCGTCGAGCTTTGTTCTATCTCGGAGGGAAAGGAAAACTCGCGAGAGATACGCCTGTCGATGGTTTCTGCCACGGCTGGCCCGGATGTTGGATGCCGGACGCTGCTCTTGACGCGAACCTCAACCAGAATAGAATGCGGTGTTGCAAAGACATACACTGTGCGCGGGTCCACACCACACAGCGACATGCTCAGTTTGTACTCGCCCGAGTCTTCGCTTACCTCGACCGGCGTAGGCTCGCCTCGCCATTTCAAAGCCTCGGCTCTGACGGGATCTGGGCACGGGCAGGAAGCAGCTTCGGCAGGTAAGTGGGGCAATACCTTCACAGAGTGCAGGCGCGCGCGTTTCATACCTATTCTCTTCCGCAACAGCAGGGCCATCACTGTGCTTGTGATGCATGCGAAGCCGCTCGGCCGATTTGTCCCTGTTCACTGACTTGATTACCTGTTTGCCATCGTCGCCGGCTCACCGCCGCTGGTGCTTTTGAGTCAAATACCGCACCAGGTTGCGTGCTGTCGCGCGGAAGAATTCGTGCGCGCTTGCTCGAACGCTGTCAGGCCTGCGTTTGCTGCAGAAATATTGTGGGGGATATGGTATCTCGATTGCCACATAGAGAGCGGAGCCAGGAACGAGCGAGCGATACACCGGCCCGGGCCTGACATCAAGGGAGGGCCGTATGAAAGTTCATCACATTCTCTTTCCGGTAGACTTCTCCGGCCGTTGCCAGCAGTTGAACGCGGAAGTGGAATGGCTGGCCAAGCACTTCGATGCGGAAGTGACACTGCTGCATGTTTTTGAAATTCCGGCGAGCTGGTACTCCGGAGGCGAGGCTTCCGTCCTCAGCCAGCAGTGCTTTGCACAGTACGCCGAAATGCGGCGCGAATTGCTCATGAAGTATCCCATTGATCTGCCTGAGCAGCAGGTGAAACGTGTTCTTCTTGAGGGCGATGCCGCCTGGAACATCAAAACGTGCGCCAAGGAAAATAATGTTGATCTCGTGGTAATGGGAACTCACGGGTACGGCACGTTTCGCAGAATCCTGCTGGGCTCGGTTGCCATGAAAACGCTGCACGATGTTCACTGCCCCATCTGGACGCACTCTTTCGAGGCTTCATTCATAGGAAGAGTGCAGAATATTTTGTGTTCCCTCGAACTGACTGAGGAAGCCGTTCCGTTGTTGCGCTTTACCAAGCAAGTCGCTGAGGAATTCGGCGCCGAGGTCCGGATTGTGCATTGCGTGCCTGAAGGCGAGGCCCGCCCGCAGGCGTACTTTAACGCCACGTTTCATGCATATCTAAAGAGTTCTGCGCGCATGCAGATCGACAAACTTCAGAAAAAAGCCGGGACCAATTTCCCTTTGATCCTGACGGATCAATACGTGGCGCGCGATCTCGCAGACGCAGCCGCGGCCGGCAAGGTAGACCTCATTCTCGCCGGACGTGGACGGTCTCAGGGTGCTCTCGGCACGTGGCGGACACATCTCAGCCAGATCTTGAGCGAAGCTCCCTGTCCGGTGCTGAGCTATTCGATGAATACGGAGGAAGCTCTTCACGGTGCGCCTGTGCCCTCGGGTTCCGAACACGTGTTTGCTTAGACACAAGTGAGCACGTGCGGTTCGCGGAGGCCGCCCGTCGAAAGCGCCCGCGTGTGGCGAATAGCCAGACCGCTTCCCGATCGTTCGGAGGCGGGAAGCCGGGTGCGCTAAAGCCGGAGCTCTGTCTCACGGAGCTCCGGCTCCGGGCCGTCTGCAAACGTGAAACCGTGATCGCGGAAGAGTTGTTCCATGGCCCGATTCCCGGCGAGAAAAACGGCTGTGAGCCGCGCCAGTTTTTCGTCCCGGCCGAATGCGATCAGCCCTTGAATCAGTTCGCTGCCGATGCCGCGGCCCTGAAACGCGTCGCTCACCAGAAAAGCCAGCTCGGCTTCATTCGTTTCAAGCATCTTGATCAGCCGGCCGACGCCTACAATTTCTCGCGGACCGCCGGAGGCATTCGCCGCTTCAGCTATCAATGCCATCTGCCGGTCGTAATCGATAAAGCACATGCGAACCAAACGCTCGTGGTCGATCCGGCTCTCGAGGTTCATCGGCGAGAAGTACCGCTTATACACGCTCTCATCCGAGAGTGTGCTGTGAAAGCGAATCAGCGAGGGCTCGTCTTCCGGCCTTATCGGACGAATATGGATCGCGGTTCCATCCCTGAGCATCACCTGCTTTGCATACTGCGAAGGGTATGGGCGAATAGCGGGCTTCGGAACTTCCGCGGACGTTGTTTCCGCGGAATACAGCAGCACACGAGCATCGAGCGCCAGAATTGCCTTGCCTGAAGCAAGCAGGGGGTTGATATCGATTTCGCGAATCCACGGCTGTTCAAGCACGAGCTGGCTGAAGCGGACCAGAAGACAATCGAGTTCTTCCAGGTCCACCGCCGGTTGGCCCCTCACTCCCTGGAGCGCTTTGTAAATCCGGGTCTGTTCGATGAAGCGGCGCGCGAGTGTCGTGTTCAGCGGAGGCAGCGCCAGCGCGCGATCATGAAAAACTTCTACGAGTTGTCCGCCGGCGCCAAATAACAGCACAGGACCGAACTGCGGGTCTACGCTCGACCCGAGAATCAATTCGTAGCCGCCGCTCGTTATCATGCGCTGAACGGTTACTCCCTGGAAGTGATCCGGCCCGGCACTGTTTGTGACGGCAGCTTGAATTTCACGATAGGACGCGCGAACGGCGGCGTCGTCGGAGACGTGAAGCTTCACTCCATGCACATCGGTCTTATGCGTAATGGTGAACGAGTTCAGCTTGAGTGCTACGGGGTAGCCCAGCTCACGCGCGGCGCGCAGCGCGTCCTCTTCCGTAGCGGCAATTCGAGTGTCGACCGTGGGAATGCCGTACAGCGTGAGCATCTGTTTGGATTCGAATTCGGTGAGTAGAGTGCGGCCGCTCTGGCGCACGCGTTCAATCAACTCGGCGGCCCGCGGCGCCGCTTCCGAACTATCGCTGGTGACCGCCGGCGTTTCATACAGAGCGCGCAGGTTGTAGCTGTAGCGCCACATATAATGGAACGCGCGAACAGCCGCATCCGGGAAAGGAAACGTCGGGATGCCCGCGGCGTTTAGTACGGCTTCTCCTTCGGCGGCCTTCTCTCCGCCCATCCAACTCGCCAGAACCGGCTTGTTCCTGATCGCCGCGAAAGGAGTCAGAGTCTTGGCGATCGCTACAGGATCACTCATGGCCTGCGGCGTCATAATTACCAGCAGGCCGTCCGTGTTGGGATCGGCGGCGATTGCTTTAACCGATTCCGCATAGCGTTCCGGGCCCGCGTCCCCGATCACGTCCACCGGATTCGCATGGCTCCAGTGCGGCGGTAGAACCCTGTTCAACGCCTGCATTGTTTCCGGCGCTAGCGTCGCTAGCTCCGCACCCAACCGCACAACCGCATCGGTAGCCAGCACTCCCGGGCCGCCCGCATTGGTAATGATTGTCAGGCGTGGACCTTGCGGCCGTGGTTGCCGCGCCAGCACCTCTGTCATGTGAAAGACGTCCTCGAGTTCATCGATC
>JAFAMM010000216.1 GCA_019233375.1 Acidobacteriaceae bacterium | reverse complement strand
GAACTCGGTTGCGTTTCTGACGCCTTGCCATCTTGGCATCGGGCGGGGCGGTCTCCAGCGTGCGGCGCCCACCGGGGGCAACGCATAAGGAATGCCCCTGAAGACATTTAGTTGGCCTTGAATGCGTCCCTCAATCCGGCCGGCAGGGGCGTCCACGATTAGACCATTTTTGAAGTGGCTTCGATCCGGCGTGGTGTCCTGACCGGCACAATAGCCAGGCACAGGAAGGCCACTGGCCGCAGCGGTCAAGATAAGCAGGTAACAAAATACTTCCGCAAGTGCAACCCAGAAACGTGTTGCGGGCGCAGCGGCTTCATGTTCCGTCTGTTTTGCAGCGAAGATCGTTATCCCGTCGCTCATTGCTGCGCGTAGCAGTCGACTATCGTTCCACATTAAGGCAGTCCGGCCCCTTGCACATCGACATGAGTCATCCAAATAGCGGCTTGGTGGTTCGCAGAAGCCTTGGACTCGTGGAATGTGGGTGCGACACAAGCGAACAGCGTTCGCCTGTCATCTCCTCCCAGCATGCACGCGAATACGCCCATTCCATCCGTCTTCAATTCTTCGAGGATGTCGCCACCCTCGGCGACGCGGATTAACCGGCCATTTTTGGCATCGGCCACCCAAATGGCACCTTCTGCATCCAGGCATATCCCGTCTGGCGCAACATCCACCTCATTAAACAGATCAGCAAAACTGGTGGATGTTGGCGGGGCACCGAACGCTGCCCATATCCGTTGCTTGCCGAGTGAACCGGAGGTGACATCAAAGGCACTGAGCCGATTCATCGTCGTTTCTGCAACGATCAATGTTTTGCCGTTCGGAGTCAGTACCATCCCGTTAGGAAAGCCAAGTCCGGCAGCAGTCACAGTCGCGCGGCCGTCACGATCGAGGTGGATCAGGTTCGTAGTGCTGACGAGGGCGCCGCCCATCAGGTCGAAACCGAAATTGCCCACCCAAGCACGCCCGTGGTGATCGACAAGCATGTCGTTCAAATGCCAGGGGGCAAGGCGCGACAGATCGGCGTGCTCGACGAGAGAAGCATCGAGTTCACGCCGTAAGATTCTGCGGTCAAGCATGGACACAATTAGCATGCGGCCATCCGGCAGAAAGCCAAGTCCGGAAGGCTGCCCCGGCACTTCGGCAATTGTCTCTATCGTGCCATCCAATGCCACCGCAAGGACCCGCCGCGTGTAAAAGTCTGAGAAGTACAGTCTTCCATTGTGCCAGCGGGGGCACTCAGTGAACGACAAGCCACTGATCAGGGGTTTGAGCTTTGGCATACTTTCGTGACCGCAACCGGCGCCTGAAAGAATCTTAAGGGGAAAATAAGTTAGCTGATGCCGACGCCCCGGCTCCGTACCTGTTTCCGTACATCACATCGGAAACCGCTCCGGACGCTGACGCAAGTCGAAGAAAGGATTGGTCGGGGCGAGTGGATTCGAACCACCGACCTCCTGGTCCCGAACCAGGCGCTCTAGCCAGGCTGAGCCACGCCCCGAATATCTTCAGTCTATACCAGGTTGTCGCGTGGCCTAGAAAGTGCCTTAGTCGAGTCGCTTGAGCTCTTCGGCGAGACCGCTCATACCCTTGCGGCGGTAAATGTCCGCCAGTCTTTGCTGCTCAGGGGAGTCTGCGAGCGAGCGGCGCAACAGCGGGTCGCTGGTTGCTTTGTCGATGTCGGCGCGGCTCGGAATCCACAGCTTCCCGTCGGAAAACTCCACATCATTGACGAACGTCATTAAGCCGCCGATGACCATGGGCTGACCCGTCGGCCGTGAAAAGCGCAGTGTGCCCGATTCGATGGTATGTGCCGTCTGCTGCACGGGGGCAAGTTCTACAGCCGCCGGGACCGAACCAGCCACAAAATCCCGGCCCCGATCGTCACGGATTATCCAGCCAACGTCAATGGCTCTTACAGGTTTCTGAGAAGTGTTCCGCAGCTCGACACGCGGCGCGCGAACCTCATTCTCAAATACCTGCGCGTTTCCCCCTAGCGGCTGCACAGGCGCACTTGGAAAAGAGACTGCGCCTACGGCAAACGCGCGTTCGCGTTCGGGGTTCGTGCGCGGGCGGTGCAGCAGTTCCAGACCGAGCTGCTCAGGCGTCAAATCCTGCAGGCCAAAGTTGAGCTCCTCGCGAATCTGTGTGAACCTGCCGCTGCCGATCAGCGCGGCGAGATAACGGCGATCACGGCGAGCCTCAAGTTCGTAAACCATCAGCGTGCGCCGGGAGCCGAGTTTGTCAGGGCCGTAAGCCGAAAAGTCGTTGAACAGGGCACAATCGAGAGAAACCCGGACCATCGCCGGATCGGCCTCGGTACGCACGGCGTTGAAGGGCCGTAATAACTGCAGGTCAAGGCGGACAGGAAATACGTCGCCTGGTTCCAGATGCAGGCTTGGAATGGTAACCGATCCTCGGCCGGACGGCATGATCCCTTGCGCATCCACGGTTAGGGTAATGCCGGAGATGGGTTTCGCGCCGGTGTTCCGAAGCAGCAATGAGGCGTGGATATCCATCGCGAGAGAAGCGCCTCGAATGTGTGGAGTACTCGGACCGAGAGCAGAGGACACGAGCAGAACCGGCGAATCTCGCGGAAATTCGACAGCGAGCCAGCCGCCAGCAGGATTGTCTGCAGCCGAGCTGATGGTTGCGCCGGCGATGAGTGCCGCGATGAGAATCCCGGCGCAGCGGAACGTGTTGAAGGCCTCGCGCAAAACGGTCGCGCTGTTGAGCGCGCCACCCAAACAGCTAGCACTTCCCGCCGTTGTCTGGCGGCGCGCAGCCGCGCCCTTCACGCTATTGCCCATACACATTTGTGATGGTCACCTGGCCGGTGTCTTCGTCGACGTATCGCGCAGCCATGGCCGAGGAGCCCGAAACAGAA
Organism: Acidobacteriaceae bacterium; assembly: GCA_019233375.1. GTDB lineage: Bacteria > Acidobacteriota > Terriglobia > Bryobacterales > Bryobacteraceae > Bog-105. The sequence goes on along the minus strand of JAFAMM010000216.1, from coordinate 16,546 downwards.
ACCACCGCCGACGCCGGATGAAGAATTGTGAGCGTCGCCTGCTGCGTGCGCACGCTGATGCCATCGGGCGTGCTTTGCACGACAATGCCATTGATCGCGGGGCGCTCCAATCCTACAAGGCGGCGGACAGATGTAGCCAAATGCCGGGTCTCCTGATTCGGAATGTGAGTCATCCAACCAACAATGAACAGCGCCAGCCCGGCGAGCACCAGTGCGGCGCGGGTGATCCAGGCTCGTTTACGGCCGACGTTGTCGATACATCTGGCTGCGGCGAGACCGACACCGATATTTCCCAACATCTCGCGTTCGAGACACGGCCAGTCGGCGATGGCTTCGAATCCGGTGAGCGTCTGGTCGTGTGCCTCTCGATTGAGAGCAGTGTAGGCAGAAAGGAACAGAGCAACCTGCCTTTCGCACTGCTCACATCGTGCGATATGGTGCTTCAATCTCCACCGCGTGGTGAGCGGAAGATCACGCCGCGAATATAGCGCGAGCATGCTCTGGTCGGGATGCATATCACTACCGGTGGCGGGCGAGTTCACGAAAGCTTTCTCCCTTCCAGGTAGCGCTTGAATTTGATGCGAGCGTTGGCAATATGAGAGCGAACCGTAGCCATGGAGCAGTTCATCTGCTGTGCAACCTGCTCGGCGGGCATGTCTTCGACATCGCGCAGCAAGAGAGCCATGCGCTCGCGCTCGGTAAGAACAGCGAGACCTCCATCGAGCTGCAGTTTCCGCTCTCCGCGCAGCAGCGACTGCTCGGGATTATCACCCCAGGCAACGTGCGTATCCACAAGCTGGCTTACATCCGTATAGGTCAAGCGCTTGTTCCGCCTGAGAAAATCAATAGCCGTGTTGGCCGCAATACGCGAAAGCCACTGCCCTGCCCTTTCGAAATCTTTAAGCTGAGATTGACGCTGGAGCGCTTTAATGAACGTTTCCTGGGTCAGGTCCTGCGCGTCATCGACGTTTCCGATGATGCGATAAATAAGCAGAAAAATACGCCGCAGGTTCTGCTGGATAAAGCGGGTTTCAAGATCGTTGCCGGCATGGAGCTGAGAGTCCGAAACCGGGGGAAGCGATTCACTCACACGCGTCTCCAGGACGGCAGTCGCCGAGGACGAACGGAAGACACCTGGCAGCCTCAGGTCTTGATGCGAGTCTGGCATCCCTAAAGAAAGAATGACGGTTTAACCGCGCAAACGTGCAGGAGGGTTGGCCGGCTTTCGCAAGCGGCTGCGTGCCGGCGCCAGCTAGCGGACGCGCGAGAGGATGCGGTCTCATTGTTTTGAGCCCAGGCACGCTGAGAAAAATGCGGCCAGATATGGTGGAATCCGCAGCTCGCCCGAGACGCCGCATCATCGCAGATATCCTAAAGTATATGAGACCTGTCGCGATCGTGGGTATCGGGAAAACGGCGTTCGGCGCCTTTCCAGACAGAGGACTTCGCTCGCTGGCGGTGGAAGCGATCGACAAAGCGCTGACGGACGCACAGGCCGACTCGCGATCAGTCCAGGCATTCTACCTGGGAAACTTCGCCGGGCCGTCGTTTGTAGGCCAGAACCACCTTGCGCCCTACATCGGCACGGCTGCCGGTTTTGAGGGGATCCCATGCACGCGTTTTGAAGATGCGTGTGCGTCGGGCGGGTCGGCATTTTTTCACGCGTGGATGGGCGTCGCTTCCGGTGTGTATGACCTGGTGGTAACAGCGGGCGTGGAAAAAATGACGTCGCAGACGACGCCACGAGTAACGGAAATCCTGGCGGGGGCCGGCGACATGGACGGCGAAGGACGCGCGGGCGCTACATTCCCGGCGCTGTTTGCCATGATCGCGCGGCGGCACATGTTTCAGTACGGGACAACGCGCGAGGAGTTGGCGGCCGTATCGGTCAAGAATCATGCAAACGGCGCGAAGAATCCGCTGGCACACATGCGGAAGGTCATCAGCATGGAGCAAGCGCTTGCGGGCAAGCCGATTGCTGAACCGCTCACCGTCTATGATTGCTCGCTGATCAGCGATGGCGCGGCAGCAGTGGTGCTGGCACCGCTCGAAGAGGCAGCGCGTTTCAACGCGCGTTATGCGCGGGTACGAGCCGTCGCCCAGACGTCGGACCGCGTGCCGCTCGACAGCAAAGCGGACATCACGGAGTTTCCGGCGGTCAAGTCGGCAGGCCGCAAAGCGTACGAGATGGCAGGCTTAGGGCCCGGAAATATCGAAGTGGCGGAGCTGCACGATTGCTTCACCATTGCGGAAATCGTAGCGAGCGAGGATCTTGGCTTCGTGGAGAAAGGCCAGGGTGGGCCGTTTGCGGCGGCCGGGTGCACGGCTATGAATGGACGGATACCGATTAATACAAGCGGGGGACTCAAATCGAAGGGTCATCCGGTAGGCGCGACAGGCGTGGGGCAGATCTGCGATATCGTTCTTCAGCTCCGAGGCGAAGCCGGCGAGCGACAGGTTGCGCGGCACCGGATCGGGCTGACACAGAACCTCGGCGGATCCGGGGCGACCTGCGTGGTGACAATTCTGGAGGCTGCGTAAGTTGGGGGCCGCGCAGAGCGGGGTGGTGTATACGGAGACGATCGTACATTCACCCCCGGAGCAATTCGCAGCGGACGCGCCGTATCAGCTTGCGATTATCGACCTCAACGACGGACAGCGCCTGACCGTTCGCATCGTCGGAAAACAGCCGGAAGATCGAGCGAGAATCGGGGACCGCGTCTCGTTCGTGGAAGAGCGAGACGGAGTCCTCTATTACAGGAAACTTTGAAGGGTGCCGAGCGCCGCTTCGAAATCTAGTTATTGTTATTGCTCGAGGTGTCGGTTGAGGTGCTGTCACCCGTATCCGCAGGCCGCCGCTTCAGCTTCGGGCGATCATCTTCGTCGCCGGTGGATTTCTTCGATGGGTCGGTTTCGTCCTCAATCGGAGCAGTCGAATTGGGATTCCGGCGAAGAGTGGGCTTGTTCGGGTCGTCTGCCGTCTTGTCGGGCCGCCGCTGGTTCTCAAGCATCGCCAGACGCATCTTTACATCGTTGAACTCGGATGTAGTTACAACATATTCCGGACGCGGCTTCAGTTGAGCGATCTCTTCCTGCGACTTTTTGATGCGATCGTCAGTAGGCGGATGCGTTGAAAACAGCTTCGACATAGTTCCGGGCTTGCGCTTTTCCAATGTTTGAATTTTTTCGAAGAAATCGACGAAGGCCGTAGGATCGTATCCGGTCTTGTACATGTACTGCACGCCCAGATAATCGGCCTCAGACTCAAAGGTCCGAGAGAATTTCAGGAACGACATCGGGACCAGCAAGCTGGATGCCTCATAAATGCCATACGCGGCAGCACCGCCCATAAAGATGAGCGGGATCGTGGCAAGCTGCGCGATCTCTCCACGGGTGGCCTGCCGGGTGCCGTGGCGGGCGGCGACGTGCGCGATTTCATGCGCCATCACTCCGGCAAGCTCCGCCTCGCTATCAGCCTTGAGGATGAGTCCCGTCTGAACGAAGAAAAAGCCGCCGGGCAGAGCAAACGCATTCACCGAGGGATCTTCGATGACCTTGATCGTGAACGGCACCTTGGCATCGGAGTTGCGAACGAGGTTCTGGCCGATCCGGTTGACATATTCGGACACCACAGGATCGTTGATGACTTTCGATTGACGCTCAACCTGCTGCGCCAGCTGCTTGCCGAGAGCAATCTCTTTTTCGAGAGAGTAAAAATTGACCTTGCCGCTGACGTTCCGGTCACCGATCGAGTCCGGATCCTTTTCCTTGTTATCTTTAGGAAACGCGTTAAAAGGAACCGCCAGGAAAACAGCGAGCGCCAGGCTAATCGAAGATTTGAACACGGACCTGGGGAGGACAGTTCGCCGCATAAAACTCCTTTACTACGGACCCAAGCCAGGTGAAGGGCAGGAAGAGCGCCTGGGTTGGTCTGAATTCAGTATAGACCTGCTTCGCGGGGTTGTGCGGCGAAATGCGTTCAGGATCCGACTTCGCATCGTGGTGAAGAAACTACGGATTCGGCTACGGTGAAGGTGAGAACCCGAAGGTCTATGGCATGTCAGGGAGGGAGGCACCCTTGGAAGTGATCCGGACGCGCGGGCGCGCCGGCGGGGAGCGTGCTATTACGGCAAAACGTCCTGATGAACGGGCCGTGACGCAGCCCTGTTGTATACGTTTGGCTCACCACCGTAAGTAGCGACAATGCTGTGCTCTCCGATGACCAAAGCATCTGTGGTGACCACGCCTACGCCGTTCTTCAACGGGGCGGATCCATAAACAATGGTGCGGCCGGCAAGATTTTCACTTATCGTAATGCTGCCTCGAGGCGTCAGGTCGGCGTACCCACTCACCTTCGCGGTGAAAGTAACGGACTGTCCGCGTTTAGATGGGTTCGGTGTCGAAGTAAGCACCACGGTAGGGGTTGGAAGCGGGTTCACGACTTCAGTAAATGCCGCGGAAGTGCTGCCATCGAAATCAGAATCTCCACCGTAGATTGCGGTGATGGAGTGCTTGCCTGCGCTCAGGCTGCTGGTTCCGAAGTCAGCGGTTCCACCGCTTAGAGTCAGTGTCGCCAACGTGCTCGTCCCATCTTTGAGGACTACACCTCCCGTCGGGACTGTGCTGCCCAAAGCTGGGATAACGTGCACGTGAAAGTTCACAAGCGTATTCACCACTGCAGCGTTGGGAGCACCTGTCACCGTAGTAGTGGTTCCTTTCCTGACTACGTTCTGCTTCAGAACCGGCGAGGTGCTGCCTGTGTAATTGGCATCGGATCCGTACGTGGCCGTCAAGTCATGCGTGCCGACAGCGAGGCTGGATGTGGTGAAAGTGGCAGTTTTGCCGCTAATCGGGACAGTGGCGATGGTTGTCGCCCGATCCTTGAAGGTCAGTGTTCCGGTGAAGTCTTCACGGTATGGAGCCGAGACGGCCGCGGTAAGAGTAACGGACTGCTGAACGAATGATGGATTCGCTGATGAAGACAAACTGGCCGTTGTCGGAGATGGAAGAACCGGAAGCGTGAGAATCGGGGAGGAACTGCCACTGAAGACCTCGGTGCCGGCATACGCAGCAGTGATGTTATGTGAGGCAACGCTCAGCGACGAGATTTGAAGAACGGCGGCGCCTTTCGACAGAGCTGCTTGCCCTAAGACGGTGCCGCCATCTTTGAACGTGACGGCTCCAGTTGCGGTGCCGCCAGAGCTGCTCGTGACTACACCTGTCAAGGTAACGGTCTGGCCAAAGACCGGCGACGCAGGCGACTCTGTGACCGTAGTAGTTGTACCTCGCCTGACTACAACCTGCTTGAGAACCGGGGACGTGCTGCCGGTATAGTTGGGATCGGATCCGTAGGTAGCGGTCAAGTTATGCGTACCGAGAGCGAGGCTTGATGTGGTGAACGTAGCAGTCTTGCCGCTAATCGGGACAGTGGCGATGGTTGTCGCCCGATCCTTGAAGGTCACTGTCCCGGTAAAGTCTTCACGGTAGGGCGCAGCCACAGTCGCGGTAAGAGTAACGGACTGCTGAACGAATGATGGATTGGCGGATGAAGACAGACTGATTGTCGTCGGAGATGGAAGGACTGGAACACTGAGGATCGGGGAGGAACTGCCACTGAAGACCTGGTTGCCTGCATAGATACCGGTAATGCTGTGTGTGGCGGCGTTTAGCGACGAGACTTGAAGAACTGCGGCGCCTTTCGACAAAGTTGCTTGCCCTAACACTGTGCCGCCATCTTTGAAGGTGACTGAGCCGGTCGGGGTGCCGCCAGAACTGCTCACAACCGCGCCGGTGAGAGTAACGGTCTGGCCGAAGACAGGCGACGGAGGTGACTCTGTGACGACAGTAGTTGTTCCTCTCATGACTACAACCTGCTTCAGAGCCGGCGAGGTGCTGCCGGTGTAGTTGGCATCGGATCCGTAGGTAGCGGTCAACTCATGCGTGCCGGCGGAAAGGCTTGCTGTCGTGAAAGTAGCGGTTTTGCCGCTAACCGGGACCGTGGCAATTGTTGTCGCCCGGTCCTTGAAGGTCACTGTGCCGGTGAAGTCTTCACGATAAGGAGCAGCCACGGCCGCAGTAAGAGTGACGGACTGCTGGACGAACGCCGGATTCAATGATGAAGACAGACTTGTCGTTGTCGGAGCTGGAAAGACTGAAAGGCTCAGGGTCGGGGAGGAACTCCCAGTGAAGACCTGGTTCCCCGAATACGTAGCCGTAATGTGGTGTGTGGCGGCGTTTAGCGACGAGACCTGAAGAACCGCGGTGCCTTTCGATAAAGTTGCTTGCCCCAAGACGGTGCCGCGATCTTTGAACGTAACGGATCCTGTCGCGGTGCCTCCAGAGCTGGTAGTAACCTCACTTGTAAGCGTGACAGTCTGACCGAAGACCGGGGATTGAGGTGAGCCGGTGACAGTAGTTTTTGTTTGCCTTGTAACTACGATCTGCTTCAGAACCGGCGAGGTGCTGCCGGTGTAGTTGGCATCGGATCCGTACGTAGCCGTCAAGTTATGCGTTCCGACAGACAGGCTTGACGTGCTGAATGTAGCGGTTTTGCCGTTAATCGGGACGGTGGCAATGGTTGTGGCGCCATCTCTGAAGGTGACCTTTCCGGTAAATTCTTCACGATAGGGCGCAGTGACGGCCGCAGTGAGAGTAATGGATTGCTGAACAAACGACGGGTTCGCTGAGGAAGACAAACTGGTGCTCGTCGGGGCTGGAGCGACTGTAACGCTGAGGGCCGGAGAGGAGCTCCCGGTGAACACCTGATTGCCTGCATATGTGGCAGTGATGCGGTGCGTCGCAACGCTCAGGGAAGAGACCTGAAGGACGGCGGCGCCGTTCGATAGAGTCGCCTGCCCCAGTACGGTGCCGCCATCTTTGAACGTCACGGAACCTGTTGCGGTGCCTCCAGAGCTGCTCGTAACCACACTTTTGAGCGTAACGGTCTGGCCGAAGACTGCTGATTGAGGCGCCGCTGTGACCGTCGTCGTTGTTTGTCTTGTAACTATGCTCTGCTTCAGAACGGGCGAGGTGCTCGCGACGTGATTTGTGTCGCCAGAGTAGTAAGCCGTAATGGAATGCTGTCCTACCGTGAGCGAAGAGGTGGAGGTAACAGCCTTCCCGTTGGCCAGTGTCACGGTGGCGAAAGCCTTTCCGTTATCGTTGAAGGTCACGGTGCCGGTGATGTTGCCTAGTTTCGAGGTTACGGTTGCGGTGAAAGTGACGGACTGCAAAACAAACGCCGGGTTTGACGAAGATTGCAGGCTGGTGGTCGTTGGGCTCGGGGGCCCTTTCCGGGTGATCACCTGGACGAGAACTCCCGAGGTGCTCGAGCTGTTCGTCGCATCACCGCTATAGGTCGCGGTAATCGGATGGCTTCCGGGCGTCAACGATTTTTCGGTGAAAGTAGCCTGATTGTCCGTCAAAGGCGCCGTACCCAACACCGTGTTGCCATCTTTCAATGTCACGGTCCCGCTCGCGACGCCGCCGTTTTGGAGCTGAACGGTCGCAACAAACGTGACCGTCGCACCCTGTTCGGCGGGATTCGGCGAAGATGATAACGCGGTGGAAGAGCCAGCGGCCTCAACATCTAAGGTGACGCGATTTGATACGCTCTCACCGTTCGTGTCGTCGCCGCCGTAAACGGCGGTCAGGGTATGAGAACCAACGCTAAAGTCGTGGAGGCTGGCGCTGGCCAGCCCACCCGATAGCGTTGCGGTGGCAATCACCGATGAGCCATCCAAAAACTCGACGGTGCCACTCGAAGTGCCTGACGCAGTGACGACGTGAGCGGATAGAGTGACGGTTTGCCCGACGATCGCGTGGGAGGGAATCACCACGAGATCCGTTGTGCTGGTAGAGAAAAGCGTGGCTGTGTGGCCGGCTCGGGCAGTAATGGTGGGACCCGGGGTAAACAAGGGGCCCTCGAAATCGAAGAGCTCGGTTGTGTCATTCGGCGGGGCATCACTTGCAGGAAAACCGCCCGCGATGAATACCCTACCGTCAGGCAACAGGGTAGCCGTGTGCTGATATCGTGGCGAGATCATCTCGTCAGTCAATGTGTGCCAGCCGTTGCTGTCCCTGAGTTCCGCATTCTGCAGCGTTGTGCCGCTCAGTTCGGAGCGGCCTCCTGTGACCAGCAGACCCTCGTCATGGGCGAGCGCCGTCAGTGTGTGGTCGAAGCGCGGGTGGTTCAGGCTTGCGGCCGAATTGGAAAAGAATGGCGGATTGGCGAGCGTCAGCAGGGTTTCCGCACCGGTGGCGGCGCCTTCGGATATGCCGCCCACAATGTCCAATTTGTTCGGCTGAAGAGGGACGGGGTTGGGAGTCCAAGGAGTCTCAAAGGTCCGGGGCGACTTGCTGGCTGCCGTGAAAGCGCCAGTCGATTCATCCCACACCTCCGAAGTATTCGTAGGACTTCCTTGCGTTTCGCCTCCGTAAATGACTACCTTCGTGGCACCTCCAGAGTTGGGTATCAGATCAGCGTAATGATAGGCCCGGCTTATCAGCATGGTGCCCGCTGCGGTAAACGTGCCAGTCGCCGGATCGTACAGCTCTGCGCTGTCGAGCGTCTCGCCGGCAGCGTCGAGACCTCCAGTAATCAGCACCTTTCCGTCGGGAAGTCGCGTCGCGGTGTGCTGTTGACGTCCGGTGTTGAGGCTGCCCGTCGGAGTCCATCTCATGGTGGACGGGTTGTAGATCTCAGCCGTCGCCGTGACCGGGGCATGCCCGGAAGTGACAACCTTGGTCGCGCCTCCGACTACGAGTACACGGCCATCTTTCAGCATGGTAGCGGTGTGACCCACGCGCGCGACATTTATCGCAGCCGTAGTGAACAGGTTGCCGCTCGTGTAGTCATAAACCTGAGAACTCAAGACGGGTTGGTCTGTTGCGCCAGAGCCTCCAACCAGCAGAACGCCGCCAGCAGGGTGCTTTGGGGGAGTCCCGACCGTAATCGTCACTGTTAGTGGTCCGGTTCTGACTGATGGCGCCGCGTACTTTGGATCGGTATCAATGGATAGCACTGCGCGCGAGCCGTCCGGGGTCCCAGGCGCAATCCTGACAGGAAGCACACGGCTGTTAGAGAATGGCCCGCCGCCACCCGTGCTGGCCCAGTTCTGGTTGCTTGCCTCTGTCCAGGAGAAGGTCTCTTCAGAACCCGGAATGGACGCCGTCACAGTAACAACGCCGGTTCCGCCGGCGGGGATCGTAATGTTCGTCGGAAATGCCTCTAGCAGCGGCGGCCCGAGCGGAGTCGACAGTTGAATCACGATGCCCTGGTGTTCTGGGGAAGGGCCGTTGCTGGGATCGAAAAAGCAAAACTGGCTATCAAATTCGATCGGTACAATGATTTGACTTGTTGCGGCCGGAACTTGGAAGATGCCGGCTTGCCTGCTGAGAAAAGTTCCCGTACTGCTGCCCGGAGGAGAAACAGGATTACAGGGGTTGCCGGAGAACTGGAAGCTCTCGTCCCAATGGCCTTGAGAGGGGTCACTGCGATCTGTAGTGACGACCGATGGCGTGCTCCACTTTTCGGAGTAGGCTGTGCTCACACCCGGGCCATATTTGGTGAGATCGCCACCTACGTCGAAGCTCGTTTCGCTTTCTGTTGTGGTTCCGGTCGGTCCATGGTCCACCAATGCGCCGCCGGCGCGTGGGACGGTAGCGGCAGGGTACATGTAAGTGGACCGCGCGATGGTATGCCAGCCGCAGTGCGCGCTGTCACACGTCCCATCAAAGGCCGGCTTGGTTTCGGGCACCGTGGCAACCAAATAGAAGTCTTTACCCAGGGAAGTGGAGTTCATCCGGAACACGCCGATTGTGAGCTCGGCGCTATTCACATCGCTGACGATCATCAGCGTAGTTCTGTAAATGGCAGTCCAGGCGGCGGGCGGCGGTTCCGGTGCCGTGCTTTCCGCAGTGGAGCCCGATGCCCGTGCTTGCTCATGTTGGATCCATGTATTGAGGCTGCTGAGCCCGCTCTCTGCGCTGGTACTTCCGGTACTTTTTGAGGGACTGGTTGCAGTGAAAACGACCGCGGAACGAACAACGCCCTGCTCGTCCTTGTAACCCGCGGCTGCCGTTACTTGCAGCGAGGGGCTGTTAAGCAACTCGGCCTTGCTTAGAGGGGCCTGCGCTGTCGCAGCTTTCACCGTTGCGCCAAGCAGCGGAATACCGATTAAACGCTCGATATCTTGCTGAGTTCCGCTTTGGACACGGAGAATCGCGATGCCGTTGTTGAATTTCGCCTGCGCTTGTGTAACCGCATCAGGCGAGGAGTTTACGCCCAGGTCTTCTACTTCAAGATTTCTTGCCGTCTGGGGGAATGACGGCGCACCCAGGAAGCACGCGAATATGCAGGCAAGTAACGCATTCTTTCGGAACATTACTTTCTACCCTCCGAATCGCTTTTCAGACACCACCTGCGATAACAGTCACGGTTGCAGATCTAAGTGCGCAGGAGGCCGGAAAGATCATATGGCGCTTTGGGACTGAAATGCAAGAAACTTTTTTGAGCGTTCCCCGAGTTACACTCGTCAAGCTCATTCGGTCGACCACGTGAAACACAAGGACCGTGAATGGAGCCCTTTGGGATTCAGACTAATTTACATTTCTTCGCAGAACGATAGCTCTGTTGCCCGAGAAAATAAATTAGCATCTAACGCGGCAGTACTTACATCGCTCTGAAAACGCGAAAAGTTAGTGTGTGCTTAGTTGACGACGTTGTGTCCATGCGGCACAATGCTGGGAGAGAAAAATCTGCTTTTACGGCTCGTAAGGGCGACGAGCCGTAAAGAGCGATCAGTATAGCTGCGCGCGCAAAGGCATGTACCTTGGCAGGCCGTTGGAGCGTTTCTGTGCGGGAGGTGTCTCTAGCAGCAGCCCGTCTTGGCCATCACGATCTCGTCAAGTTGCACGAGCGTCGGGTAGTGCCCGGTGTAACAGGCATAGCAGAAGCTTTGATCGCGGTCGTGCAGGGACTCACGCAAGCCCTCAAGCGACAGATAGGCCAGCGAATCCGCCTCGACGAACTCTTCAATTTGTTTAATATCGTTATTCGCCGCAATGAGTTCGCGGAGCGACGGCGTATCCACACCGTAATAGCAAGGAGAGATGGTCGGGGGGCAGGAGATGCGCAGATGCACTTCCCGGGCACCCGCATTCCGCACCATGCGGACGATTTTGCGACTTGTGGTACCCCGCACGATGGAATCGTCCACCAGAATCACCCGGCGGCCCTCCAATAGGTGCCGCACGGGATTGAGTTTCAGCTTCACACCGAAATCACGAATGGCTTGTGAGGGTTCGATGAAGGTGCGGCCGACATAATGATTACGGATCAGCGCCTGGCGGTACGGTATGCCGGATTCAGAGGCGAAACCGATAGCGGCCGAAACACCCGAATCCGGCACTGGCACGATGACATCCGCTTCTACAGGATGTTCACGCGCCAGCAGACGCCCCATCTGTTCACGGGATTCGGCCACAGCCTTTCCAAAGACGATCGAATCCGGGCGCGAAAAGTAAACGTGTTCAAACGAGCAGTGCGCCGGTGCCCCGGGGGTTGTGTAGAATTCGCGCGTGATGCCTTCCGGTCCCACGATGACCATCTCGCCGGGCTTCACATCTCCGCAGTAGGTCGCGCCGAGGAGGTCGAATGCACAAGTTTCGGAGGCAAAAACGGTGGCGGCAGATTGCCCGTCGATTTCCAGCCGGCCCATGGCGAGCGGCCGGAAGCCATGCGGATCGCGCGCAACGATGACACGATCCTGCGCCAGAAACACCAAAGAGAATGCACCTTCAATTTGCAGCAGAGCGTCACGAAGCGCCCCGGCGAGCGTTCTCTCGCGCGACCGCGCCACGAGGTGGAGCACCACTTCGGTGTCGCTGGTGGATTGAAAGATAGACCCGTCCTGTTCGAGTTCGCGGCGCAGTTCAATAGCATTAGTCAAATTGCCGTTGTGCGCCACGGCCACCTGCCCTTTGCTGCAGGCTACGGAAAGGGGCTGCGCATTGCGCAGGACTGTGTCTCCTGCTGTCGAGTAGCGTGTATGGCCGATGGCGAGACTGCCCGGCAACTCATTCAACACGTCCGGCGTGAAGATATCCGCGACGTGACCCATTTTTCGCACGCTATGAATTTTCCGGCCGTCGCTTGCAGCAATGCCGGCGCTCTCCTGACCGCGGTGCTGCAGCGCATATAGGCCCAGATAGGCGAGGTTCGCCGCTTCGGTGTGGCCGTGAATGGCGAAAACTCCGCACTCTTCGTGGAGCTTATCGAACGGCGTTTCCTCTGCATCCCAATTAGACATTCGTGTTCACCAGTACGGGGGTTTGGAGGAGGTGTTCGAGGGCGTGGCGCCAGAGGTCGTGCAACTCGCCCACACCCGCATCGATCAAGATTTCGTTCCTGTTACGAACGATCAGCCTTGATTCGAGTGTAGCGCCGATCGTGAGCGCCTGTACGTTATTTCTGCGGGCTACCGCGAAAACCTCCGCGGGATCTAGGGCCGACACAAGAATGCGCGAGGGGCCTTCGTGGAAAAGCAACATTTCCGGCGGAAGCACCGCATCGAGCCGGATATCCGCCCCGATTTTTTCAGGGCCGAAACAGCACTCGGAAAGCGCCACGGCAAGGCCGCCTTCGCCGAGGTCGTGAGCGGACTGAACCGCGCGCTGCCGCACTAACTCGCGGACGGTGGCCTGCACGCGTTTCTCGTAATCCATATCGAGCGCGGGAGGCTTGCCCCAAAGCGCATCCAGAACAGCCTTTGCATACTGCGTTCCGCCGAATTCCGCCGGGGTGCAATCGCGAATACCGCCAAGCAGCACCACAGTTGCACCACGCTGCTGAAAGGCCAGCGGCACCACCGCCGCTGTGGGCAGAATCCCGACGATGCCCACCACCGGAGTCGGGAAGATCGCCTTCCCCAGCGTCTCGTTGTACAGGCTCACGTTACCACCGGTCACCGGCACTTCGAAAAAGCGGCAGGCTTCCGCTAACCCTTCGATGGACTCGACAATCTGCCCCATGATCTCCGGCCGTTCTGGGTTGCCAAAATTCAGGTTGTTCGTGGTGGCGATGGGCAGCGCACCGGCGGTGGAAAGATTGCGGCAGCATTCCGCGACAATGAGCTTCGTGCCCTGGCGAGGATCGAGCGCACAGTAACGTCCATTCCCATCGAGAGCCATCGCGACCGATGTCTTCGTGCCTTTGATGCGAATAACGGCCGCTTCCGCACCCGGCCCGGCCAGCGTGTTTGTCCGGACCTGGCTGTCGTACTGTTCGTACACCCAGCGCTTGGAGCAAAGATCGCCTGATGCGAGAAGCTTTTTGAGATCGCCCGTCAGGTCGTGGCTGCGAAAGTCAGGAGCATCCGGCGGAGCAATCTGCAGTGGAGCGGTGTGCGGCCGGTCATAGCGCGGCGCCTCATCGGCAAGAGCACGGTTCGGGATCTCGGCCGTGATCTTGCCGTTGTGTTTGACACGCAGCATGCCATCGGAGGTAACGCTACCGATCTGCACCGCGTCCAGCCCCCATTTCCGGAACACACTGTAAATCTCGGATTCGCGGCCGCACTCGGCTACCAGGAGCATGCGCTCCTGAGACTCGGAAAGCATCATTTCATAAGCGGTCATGCCGGGCTCGCGCTGCGGAACGCTCGCCAGCTCGATCTCGATGCCTGTACCCGCGCGGCTGCCCATCTCGCAAGTGGAAGAGGTAAGCCCGGCTGCGCCCATGTCCTGAATGCCTACAATCGCACCCGTCTTCATGGCCTCGAGGCAGGCTTCGAGCAGCAACTTCTCCATGAAGGGATCGCCCACCTGCACGTTGGGACGCTTTTGCTTCGATTCCTCGGTAAACTCTGCCGAGGCCATGGACGCGCCGTGAATGCCGTCGCGCCCGGTTTTCGCTCCGACGTAAATGACCGAATTACCCACGCCGCTGGCGGTGCCGTAGAAGATCTCGTCATGACGAAAGACACCAAGCGCAAACACGTTCACTAACGGGTTGCCGTCATAGCTCGGCTCGAAAACGCATTCGCCCCCCACGGTCGGGACACCGAAACAGTTCCCGTAGTGCGCCACGCCGGCCACGACGCCTTCGAGAATGCGCCGGTTGCGGGCACCGGTTGCGGGGTCATCGAGGCGGCCGAAGCGGAGCGAATCAAGAACGGCCAGCGGCCGTGCCCCCATCGTGAAGATATCGCGAAGAATGCCGCCGACGCCCGTAGCCGCACCCTGAAAAGGCTCGATGAAGCTCGGGTGATTGTGCGATTCGATTTTGAACGCGATCGCAATGCCGTCGCCGATGTCGATAATACCGGCATTTTCGCCGGGGCCCTGAAGCACGCGCGGGCTCTCTGTCGGCAGCTTTCTTAAGTGGATGCGTGAGCTTTTGTAGGAGCAGTGTTCGCTCCACATCACACTGAAAATGCCCAACTCGGTTATGGTCGGTTCGCGACCGAGCAGGCTGAGGATTTTGTCGTATTCGGATTGGGTAAGCTGATGAGCGGCGATCACGTCCCCGGTGATCTTGCTCATGATTTGGAGACGGCTACCTGCGCATGGATTAACGAATTCAGAATGGTCAAACCGTCTGTGCCGCCCAGCAGGGGATCGGCGGCGCGCTCGGGATGCGGCATCATGCCCATGACGTTGCGCTCCTTGTTCACAATTCCGGCTATGTCACGCATGGATCCATTGCAGTTTTCGAGATAGCGAAAGAGGACGCGATCCTCGGCCTCCAGCTCATCGAGCGTCTTCTCGTCGGCGATGTAGCAGCCTTCACCGTGAGCTACAGGAATGCGGAGCGTCTGGCCTTTCGCCGCCTGGTGAGTGAAAGGGGAGTTGGTTGTCACAACAGCCAGCGGCACGGTTTTGCAAATGAACTTAAGACTGGCATTGCGCACCAGCGCGCCGGGTAACAGTCCGGCTTCCGTAAGCACCTGAAACCCGTTGCAGATCCCCGCTACCAGGCCGCCTTCACGCGCAAACTCTGTTATGGCCCGCATCACAGGTGAGAACTTGGCTATAGCACCACAGCGCAGATAATCGCCGTAGGAGAAACCGCCTGGGAGAATCACGGCATCCACGGCGCCCAGAGACGTGGAATCATGCCAGATAAATTCCGCGCAATGATGCAGATTCCCGGAGACCGCGTACCACGCATCGTGATCGCAGTTACTTCCCGGGAAAACTACTATCCCTACCTTCATCAACCAAGAACTTCGGTTTTAAGCACCGCTGGCGGCCGGGGCCGCCGCTTTCTTGCGCGTCGCGCGCCTTTTCTCCACGGGAGGTTGCCGGTCGCTTTTCTTCAACGACGGTAAAACAATGGATGTGACGAACTTCTTTTCGCCGTGATCGTCAAACTTGATCACGATGTAATCGTCGTTACAGGAAAGCACCGAACCGAGCCCGAACTTACCGTGCTCGACTTGGGCTCCCTGGGCAAATGCCGGTTTGCTGGCCATGAGCGGGCGTCCTCTTAGATTATTGTAACAATGCGACTTATGCTGTGTCGAGCATGCCCGGCCGGCGGCCGCCGCGCGGGTAGTCCTAAGTGAAGCAACTGCTTCATATAATGTGAAGGTAGACGTAATGGAGGATCTTAAAAAGAAGCTGCAGGACGAGATCGCAGCGCTCGAATACGAATTGAGAAACGAGCTGCCGAAGGAGATCCTCAGAGCGCGCGCTCACGGCGATTTAAGTGAGAACGCGGAGTACC
Organism: Acidobacteriaceae bacterium; assembly: GCA_019233375.1. GTDB lineage: Bacteria > Acidobacteriota > Terriglobia > Bryobacterales > Bryobacteraceae > Bog-105. Next base: position 816 of record JAFAMM010000216.1, on the reverse strand, counting down.
ACGCCGCGAAGGAGCGGCAGGCTTTCGTCAACGCAAAACTTGGCCACTTGCAGGCCAGACTGCGCGATTTTTCGATGATAGACTTTTCGAAAATCCCGCGCGACCGGGTCGGCTTGGGCTCGCAAGTTGTAGTACTCGATCTGGCAAAAGACGAAGAGTACACCTACAGCCTGGTAACCAGCGAAGAAGCCGATGTGGCGAACGGGAGGATTTCGACGAGTTCTCCCATCGGGCGCGGGCTGCTGGGCAAAAGAGTTGGCGATACCGTCAAGATCAATATTCCGGATGGCGTACGGGAGATGGAGATCCTAAGCCTGATTACAATTCACGACGCCGGCGCGTCCTAGTTGGTGTGATGACGTATACCCGCGCAATCGGAATGGGTGCGAACAAAATTATCCGGCTCATTGTCCGCGAGCTTGCGCTTTCACGTATAAACCCGAATATCCTCACGTTCCTCGGTTTGGTTATCAATATCGTCGCCGCGGCGTTCCTTGCGTTCGGCGCATTTCGGACCGCAGGATTGGTGATCATTTTCGCGGGATTATTCGATATGGTAGACGGCCGGGTAGCCCGGGCGACAAATCAGGTGACGCGCTTCGGTGGTTTCTTTGATTCGGTGCTGGATCGCTACTCGGACCTAGCGCTCCTGGTGGGCTTGCTGGTCTTTTACGGGACTATTAACCGCCCCGCCTACGTCGTGCTGACGGCGATCGTGATGACGGCGACCGTCATGATCAGTTACACGCGCACGCGAGCCGAAAACATCATTCCCAGTTGCAAGGTCGGGTTCCTGGAGCGCCCGGAGCGCATTGT
>JAFAMM010000205.1 GCA_019233375.1 Acidobacteriaceae bacterium | reverse complement strand
GAGCTGGTGGTGGCCAACGGCGACCAGGAAAGTGATCTGTACGAAACGCATTTAGGGATTCAGATCGCAGACAGTCTTCATCCGGTGGCGAACCCGGCCGTCGATGCCGAGGGAAACGTCTACAGCACTTTCAGCGGTCCGCGCGGCCAGAAATCGCCTGTATCGATTTACAAGATCGACACAAACTACAATTCAAAGCCGTTTGTTACGGACCTGATGAACCCGACCGGCCTCGCCTTCGACCGCGACGGGTTGCTGTATGTGACCAGCCGGTATGACGGAATTGTGTATCAGATCACGCCGGCGGGCAACATGAACGTGTATGTCGAAGGAATGGGCGTCGCCACCGGCATAGCGTTTGACAAAGAGGACAATCTGTTCGTCGGCGATCGCAGCGGGACTGTCTTCAAAATCAGCCGCTCCCGGCAGATCTATGTTTTTGCGACGCTCGAGCCCTCGATTGCGGCGTATCACCTGGCGTTCGGGCCAGATGACTATCTGTATGTGACCGGACCCACAACTTCCAGCTTTGATTCGGTTCATCGGATCTCAAGCGCCGGCGAGGTTGAGGTTTTCTATCGAGGGTTAGGCCGCCCGCAAGGACTCGCGTTCGATGCACAGGACCGTCTGTATGTCGCGGCGTCCAAGGGGGGCCGGCGCGGAATTGTGCGCATCGATCCTGCCGGCAAGGCTGAGCAGTTCCTTTCGGGGCCCGGTATCGTCGGCTTGGCATTTACACCGTCCCGCGCCATTATCGTGGCCACGCACAATGCTCTTTTCAGAGTGGATGCGGGCCTTGCGGGACGCCCGCTTCAGTAACGGCGCCCGATGCCTAAGAACGCCGAGATCATCGCCATCGGCAGCGAGTTGCTGACGGCGCAACGCGTGGACACGAATTCGCTCACGGTGACCGAGCACTTGAATTTGCTGGGCGTGGAGGTTGTCCGCAAGCAGGTGATCGGTGATGACCATGAGCGCCTGACTGAGGCGATCCGGTGCGCGGTCGGCCGTTCCGATATCGTGATTCTGATCGGCGGGCTCGGGCCTACAGAAGATGATGTGACGCGCGAGGCGGCCGCGGCGGCGCTGGGCCGCAAACTTGTTCTTTCGCTCGAGCAGGAATCCGTGCTGATCTCACGCTTCCGCCAGATCAATCGCCCGATGGCGAAAAACAATATTCGCCAGGCGTACCTGATTGAAGAGGCGGAAGCCATGCCGAATCCGTTTGGCACGGCGCCGGGGCAATTTCTCTCGACCGACAGGGGTGCGCTTGTTCTTCTGCCCGGGCCTCCGCGGGAACTGAAGCCGATGGTGGAGAACGAACTTGTTCCGCGTCTTCGGCCGGTGCTTCCACCGTACGTCATCCGAGTACGTACGTTTCGAATCACCGGCATTGGCGAGTCTGACCTCGATACGCTCATTGCGCCGGTTTACACCAAGTTTGCGAACCCCGTGACGACAATTCTTTCGTCGCCCGGCGACCTGCTGGTTCATTTGCGCGCGCAGGCGAACAGCATCGCGGAGGCGGATGCGCTGCTGCGCGAGGCCGGCAACCCCATCGCGGAACTTCTGGGCGATCGCATTTATAGTGAGGACCCAGACGAGGGCCTGGAAATGGTTGTGGGGCGGCTGCTACGGAAGCAGCGCGCCACTGTGGCCACTGCCGAAAGCTGTACCGGAGGACTGCTGGCAGGACGCCTGACCGACCATGGCGGCAGTTCCGACTTCTTTATTGCAGGGTACGTCACGTACACCAACAAACAGAAGACCGAGATACTGGGCGTTCCGCGAGACCTGATCGAGAAACACTCAGCAGTCAGCGAGCCGGTTGCGGTGGCTATGGCGGAAGGGGCGCGACAACGTGCAAACAGCACATATGCTCTTTCGGTCACGGGCTACGCCGGGCCGGACGGCGGCACAGATTTCAACCCGGTCGGCACCGTTTATCTGGCGATCGCCGGTCCGGCGGGGACTCGCTGCGTACGCACTCGCTTTGGCGTGGACCGGTATCGCGTGAGAGCGCTTGCCACTCAGTCGGCGCTCGATCTGTTGCGGAAAACGCTTGCCTGAATAAGCCTCTGTGACTGATTAGGAGATGGGCGGGAATTCGGCCCCGCCCGCTTCTGTCGCTTTGGTAGATGCCGGCAAATCGATGTTGGCGATCGGGATCTTGCGAGCGGGCGTCTTAGTGAAATCCCAGAACGTCTGTCCCACCACAGCGTAATTGTGGACTTGAAGTTTTTCTCCCGTCCGCAGCACAAGCGTTATGGGCGGCGGTGGCGGGGTTGTATCAGCGCTTGGCGCCGCCGGCTGCGCCGGAGGAGGTGCGCCATACGGCTGACCGGAGTAACCCGGAGGCGGGCCCTGGGGCAGATAAGGATTCATGGGCGGAGCTTCCGGTCCTGGATAGGCGCTATAGGGCGGAGGCTGGTTCTGCGCCATTTCTTCTTCCCGAGCCTGGGCGCTCGGGCCCGTGTCGTAGGGGTAAGATTCGTAGGAATCGAAGCCGGGGCCGGTGTCGTAGAGGCCGGGATAGTAATAGGGCGTCAACCAATACACAACCGGGTAATTACGGTACCGGTTGTAGCCCCAGCGGCCGTTGTAACCGTAGCCGTTGTAACCGTAGCCGTTATAACCGTAGCCATTGTTGTAACCGTTGGCGTAACCAAACCCGAACCCGAACCTCCATCCGTTGCTGGTGGAGCCGTACCCGTTGTTGTAACCATACCCGTTGGAGCCGTATCCGTAACTGGCGTGACCCTGGGAGATGGCGTTGCGAGTTCCTATAGACGGCGCTGCAAACGCCTGTCCTCCATGCCCGGACCCGGCCATTCTCCCGCCAAAGCCTCCGCCGTATCCGCCGCCTCCATGCTGAGCGAGCAGAAGCGTGCTCAAGGAAACAGCCAACGTGCCTGTTACGAGTGTTCGGGCAATGAGGCTCATGAGAGCACCTCTCAGTTATAGAGTAGCGCCATTTTGAGGCATGCAACGAAATCGACCACAAGCTCTTCGAGGTCGACGAACGCGAACTAGTGGTCTGTCGCTTTGAATTCATTAGCATGCTGAACGCGACGGCGGGTGTCAGAATACTTCCGCTGAAAGGGCGTGAGCGAGGCAAACGAACTGCGCACTCAATTATCGGTCACCCAAGTATAAGTACCAGGTAGGTAGCTGATAGATTCTCGGCGGCATACACTTGTTCAATCTAGAGGCTTTGTGGGAATCCGGTAAAACTGCATCGGGGTGACGTTTACCCCGCTAACAGGACCAACGTAAGCTAGAGAGTTTGCCGGCCGCCGAAGGCCGCCAGAAAGGGAGACAAAGAGTGAAGAAAGCAAGGTTCAGCGAGGAACAGATTCTAGGGATTTTGAAGCAGCACGAGACGGCCGATTTATGCCGAGAGCACAACATCAGCGCGGCGACGTTTTATGCCTGGAAGGCGAAGTATGCGTGATCTGCGCCCGGCCCCGTCCCGAATGCGGTGGAGCTAAACCGAAACCCAAGAAAGAGGAAAGGAGCTCCCATGACAGAACCTGAAGCCGTTACGACGGACATTCTTCCCGACCCCGCGCTTGATTCCAAGAGCTTCAAAAAACTGCTAATGGATCGCCTCCGCGCCCAAGGCGGGAGTGCAGCGGTGGATACCAAACTGTTATTTCAAAACATGGTGAAGGAGACGCTCGAAGCGTTTTCTCGAACTCGAGATGGAACAGCACCTCGGCTACGCCAAGCACGAACCGGCAGGTCGCGGCACGGGCAACTCGCGCAATGGCGGCACGGCCAAGACGTACGCGGCGACTTCGGCGAAGTCGAAATCGAAACCCCGCGCGATCGTAACGCCAGCTTCGCACCCAAGATCGTCGCCAAGCGCCAGACCTCGGTGGGCAACTTCTCAGAAGCGGTCGTTTCGCTGTATGCACGCGGGCTGACCACGCGCGAAATCGAGCAGCATGTGATTGTGGACGGCCTGCGCGTGGCCGTGCGCACCGACAAAGGCGTGCTCAAGAAATGCGTGTACACCGTTTTGGGCGTCAGCCTGTCCGGCAAGCAGGAGGTGCTGGGGCTGTGGATCGAAGAAACCGAAGGCGCCCGTTTCTGGCTCAAAGTATTCAACGATCTCAAAGCGCGCGGCACGCAGGATGTGCTGATCGTTTGCG
>JAFAMM010000200.1 GCA_019233375.1 Acidobacteriaceae bacterium | reverse complement strand
CGATCCAGCGCTCGATCTGAGCAATCTTCGATTCCGGTCTTCGAAGCCACGCTACGACAGTCGGGTTTTCCGAAACGGCCCCGATTTCGTCGACAACGGCCGCCGTTCTCGTGCCCGCGAGCAACTGAAGCACGCGGCTTTTTTGCGCCCGCTTCCTCTCGAATTCTTCCCAGCGCACATCGTCGACCAATCCAGCTCGCCGTCCAATCGGGGTCAACCGCTCATCGGCGTTGTCAATCCGAAGGTGCAACCGAAACTCTGCGCGCGACGTGAACATCCGGTAAGGCTCGTCCGCCCCCTTACTAACCAGATCATCGACAAGGATGCCAGCGTACCCATCGCTTCTGTCCAGAACCACAGGCGCGAGCCCCTTCACGCGCTGGGCAGCGTTGATACCCGCCAGAATTCCCTGAGAGGCTGCCTCCTCGTAGCCCGACGTCCCATTAATCTGACCGGCCAGGAACAGCCCATCAATGCTCTTCACCTCCAACGCATGGGTCAATTCCCGCGGATCCACTGCATCGTATTCAATCGCATACCCAGGCCGGATCATCTCCGCATTCCCCAGTCCGGGAATGGAGGCCACCATCGCGGTCTGAACATCGATCGGCATACTCGTGGACATCCCGTTTACATAAACCTCGTGCGTATCCAGACCCTCCGGCTCAAGAAAAATCTGGTGCCGCCGCTTATCGGGAAATTTGACGATCTTGTCCTCGATGGAAGGGCAATACCGCGGGCCGATACCCTCAATCTGTCCGCTATACAACGGCGACCGCGCAATGCTCTCGCTCAGAATGCGATGCGTCTCATCCGTCGTATATGCCAGATGGCACTTGATCTGCTCGCGATTGATCGATTTCGTCAAAAACGAGAACGGTGTCGGTATCTCGTCTCCCGGCTGCTCCTCAAATTGAGACCAATCAATCGTTCGTCCGTCCAGTCGCGGCGGCGTACCAGTTTTGAGCCGTGCCCACTGCAAGCCCAGCGTTCGAAGCTGCCCCCCAAGAGTGTTTGAAGGAGGCTCTCCATTCCGTCCGCAGGCATGCTTCTGCTCGCCTATATGCGCCAAACCGTTCAAGAAGGTTCCGGCTGTCACAACCACGCACTCCGCGACCAACGTGCGGCCGTCCTTCAGCTGAACCCCCGCAATCTTGCGCCGATGTTCGTTTCGCAAAAACAGCAACTCGCTGACCTCGGCTTGCAAAATCCTGAGATTCGGCTCTCGTTCCAGCCACTCGCGCATCCGCAGCCGGTACTGCTTCTTGTCGCACTGCGCCCGGGGAGACCACACGGCGGGCCCGCGGCTCGTGTTCAGCAGCCGGAACTGAATGCCGACCGCGTCAGTTAATTCGCCCATAACGCCGCCCAGCGCGTCGACCTCGCGCACCAGGTGCCCTTTGGCGATACCACCGACGGCCGGATTACACGACATCTGCGCAATCAGATCGATATTCATCGCCACCATGGCCGTGCTTAGACCCAGGCGCGCGCACACTCGGGCAGCCTCACAGCCGGCGTGCCCGCCGCCGACAACCACAACGTCATATTTCTTCTGCATGGGGAAAAGGCCAGGAATATCTATCGTTTATTCTAACTTTGGAAGCCACACGTGAGAGTCCTGATAGTCGGCGGCGGCGGCCGAGAGCACGCATTAGCATGGCGCCTCGCCCAATCCCCGTCCGTGAAAGCAATTGTGGCCAGCCCCGGCAATCCCGGTATCGCGGCGCTGGGCCAATGCGTCGCCGAGCCTGCAACAATAAGCGGCTATTGCGATCTTGCACACGCCTACAGCATTGATCTTACTGTCGTCGGCCCCGAGGCTCCGCTGGTTGCCGGCATAGCCAACGAATTTCGCCGCCGCGATCTCAAAATCATTGGCCCCACTGCCGCCGCGGCCCGCCTCGAAGGCTCGAAGCGCTTCGCAAAGGATTTCTTTCGCCGCACTCATATTCCAACCGCACGGTCCGGCGAGTCTCTCAGCGAGTTTGGCCTTCCGGTAGTCATCAAGGCTGACGGACTCGCCGCCGGCAAGGGTGTCGTAGTTGCGAACACTGCGTCCGAAGCAGAAGCCAGCCTGGCGCGGCTCGGCCCTAATGTCGTTATCGAAGAGTTCCTGGACGGCGAAGAGGTCAGTTTTATCGGATTGTGCACTGGCACCAGCGTCGTGCCTTTCCCGCCGACGCAGGACCACAAGCGTGTATTCGACGGCGATCAAGGCCCAAATACAGGCGGTATGGGCGCTTACCTCGACCCCGGCATTCTCTCGTCCGCCCAGGCCGGCGACATCATGGAGCGCATCATGCTTCCCGCCGTCCGCCAGATGGCAAAAGAAGGCACGCCCTTTACCGGATTTCTCTATGCGGGCCTGATGATGACACCCGACGGTCCCAAACTACTCGAATTCAACGTCCGGCTCGGCGACCCTGAGGCCCAGACCCTCATGCATAGCTTTCGCGGCGATCTTGGTGAGGTGCTCCGGGATGCAGCCGGGGAAAGCCTTCCGACCCTCAACACCGCGCCGCCGTCTGTGTCCGTTTGTGTCGTTGCAGCCGCTGAGGGCTACCCCGCCACTCCGCATACAGGCGATCTCATCACCGGCATCCCCGATGCCGAAGCGACCGGCGCCGTTGTCTTTCAAGCGGGCACAGAGCAGGCAGGCGGTCAACTGCTGACCAGCGGCGGCCGTGTCCTGGGGGTGACGACCGGAGGAGATACATTGCAAATCGCAATTGACCGAGCTTACGCCGCCATGGCGAAGATCCATTTCCGCGGGATGCACTATCGCCGGGACATCGGCCGGAAGGGTCTAAACCGCGCGAGAGAAGCCCGGCGCTGGTAGACTGCGAAAGGACGGGGACGTAGCTCAGTTGGATAGAGCGGCCGCCTCCTAAGCGGCAGGCCGGCAGTTCGAATCTGCCCGTTCCCGCCATCCCGAGCTGTGAGTGTTGCCTGGTCCAAGCTTTCCATGCGACCCTCGCGGACACCCGCAATTGAATCCCTCGCGCGCGGTGCGCTATCTTATCTGCACTATGCGCAACAACCTGGCGGCCTTGCTTGCCGCCGTGTCCATCACTTTCCTTGGCCCCGTAGTTTCTCTAGCTCAAGAGAACCCGGGAAAAACGGGAGGTGAGGCGAACCTGATCTTGCCGGACCTGCGCCAGGCCACTTTCTTCGGCGGCGCGATTGATGGCCGCACGCTCCTGCTGTACGGCCTCGTCGTCGTTGCCCTGGGACTCCTCTTCGGGCTCGTCATATACCAACAGCTCAAAAAGCTTTCGGTGCACAGGTCGATGCTCGAGATTTCCGAACTCATCTATGAAACATGCAAAACGTACTTAGTCACGCAGATCAAGTTTCTGGTCGTTCTCGAGATCTTCATCGGCACCATCATTATCTTCTACTTCGGCGTCTTACAGCACTTTGATTTCATCAAGGTCCTGATCATACTGCTATTTAGCATTATTGGTATCTGCGGTAGTAGCGGCGTCGCCTGGTTCGGTATTCGAGTAAATACATTCGCTAACTCCCGAACGGCGTTCGCGAGCCTACGTGGTAAACCATTTCCCTGTTACGAAATACCGCTTAAAGCCGGCATGAGCATCGGCATGCTGCTGATCTGTGTCGAGCTCGTATTGATGTTATTCATTCTGCTCTTTGTGCCGAAAGATTACTCCGGCCCCTGCTTCATCGGCTTTGCGATCGGTGAATCCCTCGGCGCTGCGGCTCTCCGCGTGGCCGGCGGAATCTTCACGAAAATCGCCGATATCGGCGCCGATCTGATGAAGATCGTTTTCAAGATCAAAGAGGATGATGCACGGAACCCCGGCGTAATCGCAGATTGTACTGGCGATAATGCGGGCGATTCCGTGGGGCCGAGCGCTGACGGGTTCGAAACCTACGGCGTAACGGGCGTGGCCCTGATCTCGTTTATCGTGCTTGCTGTCAGCAGCCAGATGGTGCAGGCGCAGTTACTCGTCTGGATTTTCGCGATGCGCGTCATGATGGTCATCTCTTCCGGCGGGTCTTACTTAATCAACAACGCCATCGCTCGCAGCAGATATGGACAAGCGGAGAAGATGAACTTCGAAGCGCCGCTCACTTCGCTCGTCTGGCTAACCTCCATCGTTTCGATTGTCGCAACTTATATCGTCTCGTTTCTCATGATTCCCGATCTCGGCGGAGATACAACCCTGTGGTGGAAGTTATCGTCCGTCATTACGTGCGGAACGTTGGCGGGCGCCATAATTCCCGAGCTTGTAAAAGTCTTCACTTCCACGGAATCTACGCACGTGCGCGAGATCGTCTCTTCATCGCGCGAAGGCGGCGCGTCACTGAATATCCTTTCTGGCTTCGTTGCCGGTAACTTCGGCGCGTACTGGCTTGGACTGGCGATTCTCATCCTGATGGGCATCGCATACGGCGTAAGCACAATGGGCCTCGATGATCTGATGGCCGCGCCCTCGGTCTTTGCCTTCGGCTTGGTAGCCTTCGGGTTCCTCGGTATGGGACCAGTCACGATCGCGGTTGACTCCTATGGTCCGGTAACTGACAATGCGCAATCGGTCTACGAGCTGTCAACCATCGAGCAGATTCCAGGAATAGAGCAGGAACTGAAAAACACGTACGGTTTCGATGTGGATTTCGAACGGGCGAAGGACAATCTCGAGGAGAATGATGGCGCCGGCAATACGTTCAAAGCAACCGCCAAACCTGTGCTGATAGGCACCGCTGTGGTCGGCGCGACCACCATGATCTTTTCCATTGTCGTCGCGCTGACAAACGGTCTCCGCCCCGATCTACTTTCCAACCTCTCGATCCTCCATCCGCCGTTCTTGCTCGGCCTCATTGCGGGCGGCTCCGTTATTTATTGGTTCACCGGCGCCTCCACTCAGGCTGTGACGACGGGCGCGTATCGCGCGGTCGAGTTCATCAAGGCGAACATCAAGCTCGAAGGCGTCACGAAGGCTTCGGTCAGCGACAGCAAGAAAGTGGTCGAGATCTGTACGCGTTACGCTCAGCGCGGCATGTTCAACATCTTCCTTATGGTGTTCTTCGTCACTCTCGGCTGCGCGTTCGTTGAACCGTACTTCTTTATCGGTTATCTGATTTCGATTGCATTGTTCGGCCTGTATCAAGCAATCTTCATGGCGGACGCCGGCGGAGCCTGGGACAACGCCAAGAAGATCGTAGAGACAGAACTCAAACAGAAAGGGACGGACCTGCATGCCGCTACTGTAGTCGGCGACACCGTCGGCGATCCGTTCAAAGACACGTCCTCTGTGGCGCTGAACCCGATTATCAAGTTCACAACACTGTTCGGGCTGCTTGCTGTGGAACTCGCCGTCTCGCTTACCGGAGCTTCAGGGGCCATGCTGAGCCACATCCTGGCCGCCGTTTTCCTGCTGACCGCCATGTATTTCGTCTGGCGTTCGTTCTATCGCATGCGGATCGGGGGCAAAGAGGCGGAAATCGAAGCGCGGCGCGAAGAGACACCGGCTTACTCCAATCTGTCCTGAATCATTTAGCCGGCGAGCGCGTGCCTCTTCACACTAGCGGAGTTACCAGGAGTACAATTGACGCTAGTTCAATCGGGGTGGCATGCGCTTCTCGCCGTTGCTTCTGCTGTCAATCGCATTGTGTGCGCTCGGCGCGCAAATGCCCGATACCTCCGCGACTGGCCCCGAGATGGCTTCCAGTGATGTGACGTTCCAGTCCAAAGTAAATCTGGTCATAGTTCCGGTGGTGGTTCGCGACCGTGACGGACGCGCCATAGGGAACCTGACGAAAGAGGATTTCCAACTAACTGACAAAGGCAAAGCGCAGGTAATCGCGAAATTTTCAATTGAGAAGACCCCGGCCGCATCTGAAAAGCCCGGCAAGCCGGATATTTCAATCGGCGGTCCCGATAATT
>JAFAMM010000179.1 GCA_019233375.1 Acidobacteriaceae bacterium | reverse complement strand
AGATCAGCGTCTCGGAATGACCCCACGAGCATACGCGCGTGGCGGAGTAGGCGTAGAGATCGTCTACACCTGCCTCACAACCGGCTTCGGCCTACTCCTCCTCGCGGCAACGGACCGCGGCCTGTGTCTGGTTCGCTTCGGCGAGTCCCGCGGTGAACTGGAGCGTGACCTGCGACAAACTTTTCCAGCCGCGAAGCTGACCGAAATGAGCGATAACTCCTCGGCTGAGTTCTTAAAATGGGTCGCGGCCATTCAAAGCTACCTGCGGGGTGAAAACTTCAAACTCGATTTACCGCTGGATGTCCAATCGACTGCATTCGTCGAAAGAGTCTGGCGCTATCTGCAATCGATTCCCGCGGGCGAAGTACGAACTTACAGCGAAGTTGCGAAGGCGATCGGCGCCCCCAAAGCCGCCCGAGCGGTTGGCACCGCGTGCGGATCAAACCGCATCGCCATCGTCGTCCCTTGCCACAGAGTGCTGCGCGGCGATTCCGGATTGGGCGGGTACCGCTGGGGATTAGACAAGAAGCGCAAGCTTCTCGCGCATGAAGGCGCGATGAAGCAAGCAGGGAAATAGAGCGGACCCCCGACCCATTGCAGGCCGCATGTGCCATCCGACCCAAAACTTAGCGTAGAATCTAACAATATTCCTTCCGAACACGCAGCGATCGCAATGATAGCTGCGTAACACAAGAGCGAACTCGGGGAGGTGCTCTTGACGAAAACTCGACCGCGCATGTTTTATGGCTGGTGGGTGGTCGTGGCTTGCGCCTTCGCCCTCTTCCTTGGGCCCATTCCTATCATGATTTTTTCGTTCGGCGTTTTTCTCCGGCCATTGGTGCAGGAATTTCATACCGGACGCGGAGCGATATCGTTCGCATTTACTCTTCAGACCACCATTCCTGCCTTCGTCCTTCCTTTCGCGGGACGCTTGATCGATCGTGTCGGCGCAAAGCGAGTAATCGTGTTATCGACGGTTTTGGCTGCCTTCATTCTCATGTCGGCATATTTCTGTTCCGGCAAGATATGGCATCTCTATTTGTTCTACGTGGCATTGGGCATCACAGCCGCCGGTCTCGCCCCGGTATCTTACGCACACGCAATCGCACACTGGTTCGACAGGTTCAGAGGCCTGGCCTTAAGTTGCACAATGGCCGGCTTAGGCATTGGCGCCGTTATCATGCCGTCTGTCGCACAACAGCTAATAGCGCGAGTTGGCTGGCGTCTCACATTCGTCACAGTGGGGGTGGCAGTTCTCACCGCCGCCGTCCCGGTCCTTAGCATTTTTTTGAAGGACCGCCCGGAACCGATGGGACTTCTACCCGACGGAGGCATGCACGCTTCGAGAGAGCCGCTCAACGGGGAGGTCGATCCAGGCCTGACCTGGCGCGAGGCCACCCGCGATCCTGTGTTCTGGCTTGTTTCTTGTGCTTTCATCCTCGTTTCAGCGAGCGTTCAGGGTTGTCTCACCCACCTCGCCGCTGTGCTCGCCGACCGCGGCACCCCGGCACAAGCTGCCGCGCTCGCAACATCGCTCTTCGGCGGCGGTCTCCTTCTCGGCAGAGCCGGATCGGGCTACTTCCTCGATCGATTCTTTGCGCCGCAAGTTGCCGCCATCATCTTCGCCTCTGCGGCACTCGGGCTGGGTTTGCTTTGCATAGCCGGATCGCAGCAGGTTGCGTTCATGGCGGCCTTTCTTGTCGGCATCGGGCTTGGAGCCGAAGTAGACATCATGGCGTATCTCATAAGTCGCTATTTCGGGCTCCGCTGGTTCGGCACTATCTACGGCACCATCTTCGCCGGGTTCACTGTCGCAGGTGGTGTGGGCGCGTACCTCATGGGCGCCGCTTTCGATGCCTCCGGATCCTACAGCTTGGCGCTCGGCCTGTTCTGCGTCGCAGCTTTGATCGGAGCCGTATTACTGCTCCGCCTCGGACCCTATCGATTTCAGGCAAGAACCGTTATACAAACCGGCGTGGAGCAGGCTATGCTCCCGTCGGAATTGTAACTTGCGGAATCAACCTAAGTCAGGAGTTAAATCGTGTCTCACGTAACCGTGCCGGCCCACGGCGTAATGGAAGGCAAAGGCGCCTACAACAAACACGCCACAATTCCGGCGAGCGGTGCTGTGTTAGCTCTTCCGTTTCTCGAACGCGCGTCACAGGAGGTAACACTCGGCAATGAGCCTGACCCGATCGTCATCGCCGATTACGGCTCGTCGCAGGGTAAGAACTCCCTGCGGCCCATGCGCGTCGCAATCCGAAACCTGCGGCCGCGCGTGAGCCCGAATCGCCCGGTGTTTGTTTTTCATATCGATCAACCAACCAACGACTTCAACTGCTTGTTCGAGGTGCTGAGTTCGGACCCGGACCGCTATGCTCTCGATGAGGCACATGTCTTCCCCTGCGCCATCGGGAGATCATTCTATGAACAGGTGCTCCCGCCTCATTCGGTGCATCTGGGCTGGTGTTCTTATGCCGCCGTATGGCTGAGACAGATCCCTTCCCTCATTCCCGGGCACTTCTTCCCTGGGCACAGTACAGGCGCCGCGCGCGAGCACTTCGAAAGGCAGGCGGCGGAAGATTGGGAGACATTTCTCTCTTTGCGAGCAACCGAGATGCGGACGGGCGCCCGATTCATCGTTGTTCTGCCAGCTCTTGCAGAAGGCGCGCCAGGATTCGGGCGAGTCATGGATCACGCCAATGCTGTGCTCGCGGAGATGGTAAATGAACGCGCCATTACCGCTGACGAGCGTGCTCACATGGTGTTGGGATCATACCCGCGGCGCAAGGATGAGCTTCTCGCGCCGTTCACTCGTGACGGTACATTCCGAGATCTTAGCGTGGAGCAGCTCGACATCTCGCCCCTTCCCGACGCCGTGTGGGCCGAATACCGGCGGACCGGCGATAAGCAAGTTTTAGCCATGCGTCATGCGCTGCTCTTCCGGGCGATCTTTATGCCTTCACTCGCCCGCGCGCTCGCTGGCGTTCGGGCGGGCGATGAGACCGCGCTGCAAACCTTTGCCGACCGCCTGCAAAACGGCCTCATCAAACGCCTGACGATCGATCCATCCCCCGTCGACATGTGCGTTCAAACGCTCGTTTTGGCAAAATCCGGCGCATAAGGCGGATGGCCGCGCTCCGGAGATAAACTCTAGGGCGGTGCAACGCAGAGGTTTTCTGAAAACAGCAGGGGCGGCAACGGCAGGCGCTCTGTCTTCATCCCGCCGCCTCCCAGGCGCGGCAGCGACTCCGCCCAAAATGAAAATCACGCGTATCCGCTTCTATCACAACCCCAACTCCAGGCCGATTTTCAACCAGAGTTATCACGTCGTGACGGTAGAAACCGATGCCGGCGTTATGGGCATCGGCGAGGGCGGCTCGGCCGAAACAGTGCAGCAATGCGCGGCCATGATCGTGGGCGAAGATCCGGCGCGCATTGATCGCATTTGGCAGATCATGTTCCGTGGATATTTCTATCCGGCCGGCCGCGAGAAGCTCGATGCATTGGGCGCGATTGATCTCGCTCTCTGGGACATCAAAGGCAAAGTTCTAAACGTACCTGTCTACGAACTGCTCGGCGGAATGGCGCGCGATCACGTCGAGTGCTATTCCACCGGCTTCCCCAGCAAGGGAACGGTGCGGGAAACCGCGCACGCTTGTATCGAAGCCGGCTTTCGCGCCTATCGCTCTTCGGTCGTCGATCCAGGCGGCGGAGCCCCTTTCCAATCGCACGAGATCGTAAGGCAGACCTACGAACACTGTGTCGAAATCCGCGCAGGTGTCGGGAAGGATGGAGACTGGGCGCTTGATTATCACACCCGTCTCGATCCGCCGGATGCCGTTCGCCTGAGCACGCTCATTGAACCGCTCGAACCGTACTTCGCCGAAGACCTGATCCGGTCCGAGAATGCGGATGTTTATCGCGAGATCAGGCAGAAGGTTAAAGTGCCGATCGCGGTCGGCGAGCAGTTCGGCTCCAAATGGGATGCCAATGAGCTGATTGAGAACCAGCTCATCGACTACTCGCGCATGACTCTGCCGAACGTAGGCGGCATCAGCGAATACATGAAAATTCAGGCGCTGTGCGAAACACACTACGTCGGTCTGATTCCGCATTTTACGGGTCCGATCGCCGAAGCCGCCCTCGTGCACGCGTGCGGCGTTTTCTCCGGCCCCGTCATGATGGAGATGGTCGGAGAAAAACCGGCTCCCCAACCGCACCTCCCCGAGTGTTTCGATTTCCGAAACGGGAAAATGTACCCGAATAACCGGCCTGGCTTGGGCGTCACCCTCGATACCAAGCCGCTGCAGCTCGCAGCCGAAATCACGGAACACGACCGGTACCGGGTGACGCCAATTTTTGAACGGCCGGACGGGTCGGTCACGAACTGGTGACATTATCGGTACGATGAACAAGAGGGACGATTCAATGAAGCAATGTGCCCGTCGATCTGACACGACACGCCCTGACATGACACGCCGCGACCTCCTGGCGGCTGGAGCAGTGGCCGGAGCGGCCCTCGGCGTGCCCTCCATTTCGAAGGCAACTGCGCCCGCCAGCACGGTCGCAATTGTCCGCTGCCGCAGCTATGACCAGTTTTCCAGCTGCCTTTCGCAGGGGTTCAATCAGATCGGCGGAATCGGCAACCTGGTTCGCGGAAAGACCGTCGCTCTCAAGCTGAACCTCACCGGCAATCCGGCGCGTTTCCCGCTCACGCCCGATCTACCCTACCGCACCGACGGACACACGGTCGCAAACACGGTTCACCTGCTGGCGGTCGCGGGCGCGAAACGCGTACGCATCATTGAGAGCTTTTTCCCGGCCACTCAGGACCTGAGCCTGTGGGCGCGCTATGGGATCGATGTGAACGCCGTCAACAACATGGGAACGGTCGTCGAATGGCAAAACGTTCAAAACCTGGGCAACTACAAGAAATATGTGCGCCTCCAGGTACCGTGGGGTGGTTACGTCTATCCTGCTTACTATCTAAATCAAGCGTTCACGGAATGTGATGTCTATGCTTCGCTTTCAAAATTGAAAAACCACTGGATCGCGGGCGTCACCATGTCAATGAAGAACAATTTCGGCGACACTCCCTGTTCGTTATATGGCGGCGATTGCGGCCCGAACGGAAATGAGAACCCGACAAACGAACGCGGCGACGTTCTGCACGCCGGGACAACAAAAGCACCAGCCGGTGTCGATGCCGAACTTCATCCGAATTCGCCGCGCGATCCGGGCTACCGCGTACCCCGCATTCTCGTCGATCAGGTCGGGATCCGCCCGATCGATCTTGCCATCGTGGACGGCGTTGAAACGGTCCGGGGCGGCGAGGGTCCGTGGCTTCCCGGCCTGGAGCGCATGACACCGGGCGTCATCATCGTTGGCCGCAATCCGGTTTGCGTCGATGCCGTGGGAATGGGCGTGATGGGTTACGACACACGCGCGGACCGCGGAACATCTCCGTTCATTCGCGGCGACAACTCTCTCAAACTTGCCGAGGCCGCGGGGATCGGCACCGCAGACCTCCGCCGCATTGAAGTAGTTGGCCTCAGTATCCAGCAAGCGCGCATCAACTTCGGCCCTGGCGCGGTCGGGAAGAAGATGAGCGAGCAGTAGCCGGCCGCTGTCGGTAGCCGGCGCACTTTACCTGATCCGACAGCAGCCGCCCTGATCTTGCGCTCCCTCAGAGCGCCCTCAAAAAATCAAAATCGCATCCTAAATTCGCTTGTGTAACGTGTTCCAGAAACAAGCGGCCATAGCCGCGCTCATGTTTGAGAGGCGGCCTTACAAACGCCGCACGGCGGCGCTCTAACTCATCCTCATTTACCGCAAGCGTCAACGTGCGTGACGCGGCATTAAGGTCAACAAAATCACCCGTCCGCACGAGCGCAAGGGGCCCGCCAACAGCCGACTCTGGCGCAACATGCAAAACGACCGTTCCGAAACTTGTGCCGCTCATACGCGCATCGCTGATCCGCACCATGTCTTTCACGCCCTGCCCTAGCAGCACGCGAGGCATCGGGATATGCCCCCATTCCGGAAACCCGGGCGCACCCTGCGGCCCGCAGCTTTTCATCACCAGCACCGAGTCCTTCGTAACCGGCAGATCATCGCGCTCGATTTGCTGCCGCATCTGCTCGTAATTTTCGAACACATACGCGGGTCCCCGGTGCTGCAGCAGGTCCGGCGATGCCGCGGTCTGCTTTAGAACTGCCCCGTCCGGCGCCAGGTTGCCCCGCAGGATAATAGTGCCGCCCTCTCGGTGCAAGGGACTGTCCAGTGGACGGATCACGGTTCGGTCGTAGCACGGCGCATCGGCCACGTTTTCCCGAACCGTCTTGCCCGTCACAGTGATGGCATCGCCATGCAGATATTGAAGAATCTCACGCATAACCGCCGGCAGGCCGCCCGCCGCGAAGAAGTCTTCCATCAGAAACTCGCCCGAGGGCTTTACGTTCGCGAGATACGGCACGCGCCGTGAGACTGCATCGAACTCGTCCAGCCGCAAACCAATATTGAGCCGGCCGGCGATCGCGAGCAGATGCACCACAGCATTCGTGGAACCGCCGATCGCCATGTCTACCGCCATAGCGTTTTCAAACGCTTTCCGCGTCATGATTTGTGACGGCCGCAGATCTTCGTTCACCATCTCAACGATTCTTCGGCCGCTATTTTCCGCGAAAACAAGCCGCCGCGAATCCGGCGCGGGCACGTTCGCGCAACCCGTCAGCGTCATTCCTAGCGCCTCCGCCAAACTTGTCATCGTTGAAGCGGTGCCCATTACGGTACAGTGCCCGGCGCTGCGCGCCAGCCCGCCTTCAATCTCCTGGAGTTCCTCCTCGCTCAGTTGCCCGGTGCGAAACAGGTCAAACAGCTTGCGCCCGTCCGTTCCTGACCCTAAGCGCCGCTCCCGCCACTGCCCGCTCAGCATCGGCCCGCCCGGAACGACGATCGCCGGAAGATCCGCGCTCGCGCACCCCATCAGTTGCGCTGGCGTGGTCTTATCGCAGCCACAAAGAAGCACCACCCCATCGATCGGATTCGCGCGAATTGATTCTTCTACATCCATCGCCATCAGATTGCGATAGAGCATCGTCGTCGGGCGCATGAACATCTCGCCCAGCGAAATGGTTGGAAACTCGAGCGGCAATCCACCCGCCGACCATACGCCACGCTTTACGGCCTCGGCCACGGTCCTGAGGTGAAGGTTGCAGTTGTTCAGCTCACTCCAGGAATTGCAAATTCCAATGACTGGCCGGCCGTCAAAGATCTCCCCGCCGAAGCCCTCAGATCTTAGCGCCGCGCGGCGCGCAAAATGATAGTAGTCGGGTCGATCACGGCCGAACCAATCCTGACTTCGCAGTCTTTTCCCGGGCACCGCTCTATCACAGCAGATCGCGCCCGAAAAATTTCAGCCTGCTACCGCGGTTTCTTCTTTTCGGAGCTGGCCACCCTCAGCCAGGGCCACATATAAAACCGGCGGCCGCATGTCAAACAGCGATAAGGCATCAAACGGAATAGCAGAAACGCCATGTCCCACCAGCGCTGTCTGGTTTTTCGTTCCTTGCACGAGTAACAGCGGGGACACATAGCCTGAATACGAGGTCGCGCGCCGCAGCCGTTCGTCTTGCCCGGTTTTATCCCAGACCATCCCTCACCCGGCCAATACGTTGTATATGAACATGGCCGAGAGCACGATCATCGTTGCCGCCGTAAGCCAGGCGATTACGTTCTGCCAGCGTTTGTTTTTGAAAGCGCCCATCAGCCGCGGCCGGTTCACCAGCAGAAGCATATAGACCAGAACAAACGGTAGCAGCATCCCGTTTACCACCTGGGAATACAAAATCAGCTTTATCTGTAACCGGTTTGGTATCAGCAGAACACAACCGGCGCCGCCGCCAATCAATAAGCTATAAAGCCAATAAAAAACCGGCGCCTCAGAGAATCGCTTGTCGATCCCCGACTCGAACCCCAGTCCTTCGCAGATGTTGTAAGACGTCGCGAGCGGCAGAATGGCCGCCGATAATAGCGATGCATTGATCAACCCGATGGCAAACAGAAGGGCAGCGAAACGGCCGGCGAAAGGGCGCAGTGCGAGAGCCGCGTCGGATGCCTGCGCGAGTTCCGTGTGGCCGCCCGCCCTGAAGATAGTCGCGCCGCAAGCCACCACGATAAAAAAAGCAATCACATCCGTAACAATGCAGCCGACGATCACATCCAGCCGGCAAAGAGGGTAATGCCGCGCGTCCACACCACGCTCCACAACCGCAGCCTGAAGATAAAACTGCATCCAGGGCGTGATCGTGGTTCCGATCAGGCCGACAATGACCGCAAGGTAAGCCGGATCGGTGCTGAGAGTCGGTACGAATGTCTGCCGTAAAGCCGAATTCCAATTCGGCCTCGCAAGAATGGCCGAGACCGGATATGCAAAGTAGATAAGCGACGCAATGATGAGAATGCGCTCAACCGGTTTGTAGCGCCCCTGCACGACCACTACCCACACCACCACCGCGCCGAACGGCACAACCAGGAACTTACTGAAACCAAAAATACCCATTCCGGATGCCAGCCCGGCAAACTCCGAAACGATGTTGCCGAAATCCGCCAACCCGAGTACCAGCATCGTGAAGAACGTCGCGCGTAATCCGAACTCCTCGCGAATCAAGTCCGAGAGTCCCTTGCCGGTGACTGCGCCCATGCGCGCCGCCATCTCCTGCACAACGATGAGTGCGATGGTGGTGGGGATTAACGTCCACAGCAGAGCATAACCGAACTGCGCGCCGGCCTGCGAATACGTAAGGATTCCGCCGGGATCGTTGTCCACGTTCGCCGTAATG
Source organism: Acidobacteriaceae bacterium (assembly GCA_019233375.1). Classification (GTDB taxonomy): domain Bacteria; phylum Acidobacteriota; class Terriglobia; order Bryobacterales; family Bryobacteraceae; genus Bog-105. The sequence continues at coordinate 2,734 of JAFAMM010000179.1, read as the reverse complement.
AAGCCCGGTCCGAGCACGGCAAAAATAGCGACCAGCCGGGCGCTGATTAAGGTGAACGGCGATCTCCTGCGGACAGCAGTCTGGGTCATGGGGGCAGCGGTGAAAACCTCCATTGTTGATCACGTCTATTTCAGATAAACTTGCGCTGAAAGCGATAATGGCCGAAAATCAGGAACCGGCACGTAAAACCCGAGCAGTTGAAACGGTAGATGTCCCAAATCCAACTTTGCTTTCTCTGGCACATGCACCAGCCCTTGTACAAGGATCTGGTGACTGGAAGATATCGGCTTCCCTGGGCGCGGTTGCACGCCCTGAAAGATTATTACGGGATGGTGAAGCTCCTCGACGGCTTTCCCTCTCTCCATCAAACATTCAATCTGGTCCCGTCGCTGCTGATTCAGATTGAAGATTACGCTGAGGGGCGGGCGCTAGACCAGTTTCTGACATTAGCGCTGAAACCCGCCGAACAACTGGACCGCGCGGAGAAAGAATTCATACTCCGCTATTTCTTTCAGGCGAACGAAGCTAATGTAATCAATCGCTACCCCCGGTACGCCGAGCTTTTCCGGAAGATTCGCGAAAACGAGTACAATGCCGAGCGCGCCGCACCTCAGTTCGATACCCAGATGGTGCGCGACCTCCAGGTGCTTTCTCAACTCGCCTGGTTCGATGAAGAGTATCTGACCGGTGATCCGGAGATCAACGATCTCGTCCGAAAAGGCCGCGGGTACAGCGTGGAAGACCAGGCCCTCCTTGGGCCCAAGCAGACGGAGGCATTAGGGAAGGTGCTTGCCATCTATCGCGATTTCGCCGAGCGCGGACAGATTGAATTGTCTGCTTCTCCGCTGTACCACCCGATTCTGCCTCTGATCTGCGACTCGAATATCGGTCAGACGCCTCACCCCTATCTTCCGCTGCCCTCCCAATTCGCGTACCCTGGAGACGCCGAGGAACAACTCCTGCGCGCGCGGCAGTACTTCGCAGATAAGTTTGGCCGGGCCCCCGCCGGACTATGGCCCTCTGAAGGTGCAATTTCAGATCAGATGCTCGAGATCGCCGCCCGAACCGGATTTCATTGGACGGCCTCGGACGACGGCATCCTCGCCCAGACCATCGGCCATGAGCCCATGCCGGCTGACACGTACCGCCCATACCTCTGGAAACAGGGCAGCCGGCAAATCCATCTGCTGTTCCGTGACAATCGGCTGAGCCAATTCATTGGCTTCGTCTACTCCCGAATGGATCCGGACCAAGCTGCCCGCCACTTCGTCAGCTCTGTTACGAACAGTTGCGCACCCCTGCTTAGCCGCGGTGAGAGCCCCATCGTGCCGATCATCTTAGACGGGGAAAATGCCTGGGAAAACTACGCCGGCAACGGCAGGCCTTTTCTTCGAAGCCTGTACCGGATTTTGTCGGAGGATCGCCGCATTGTCTGCCGCACCATTTCTGAAGCTCTAACCGGCGCTACCGCCCGCGAACTGACGCACGTGTTTCCAGGCTCGTGGATCGATGCCAATTTCGATATCTGGATCGGCGCGGAAGAGGACAACACTGCCTGGGATCTCCTCTTGAAAGCACGGAAGAAGTTCGATGAAGTCATCGGGTCGCCGAAAGGCGCTGCCATTCCAGAACAAGCCCGGGAAATAGCCCGCGAAGAACTACTGATCGCCGAGGGAAGCGATTGGTGCTGGTGGTACGGACCGGAGCACTTTTCCGCGACCCGGGCTGAGTTTGACCAGCTCTACCGTGATCACCTGGGTAACGTCTATCGCCTGCTCGGCGAAGAAGCACCTGGCGAGCTCGGAAACTCCATCCTGCGGGATTCGGAGGCCGCCATTCACGAGCTGCCGAGCGGATTCATACAGCCGGTCGTCGACGGCAAGCTGACCTCGCGTCAGGAGTGGCAAGACGCCGGACGCTATAAAATGACGGCGCGCTCCTCTTTCATACATAGCCGTCGACCGTTAATCCAGGAACTCCACTACGGTACAGATGGCCAGAATATCTTCTTCCGGCTGGATATCGCCGAGCGCGCGCTCGCCGGCGAGCCGCTCAGCTTCCATCTTCGAATGCGTAACCGCGAGGGGGAAGCCTTTGATTTGACGGTCAGCCCGGATGCCCCCCCAGAGCTAAACCGCAGCCAGTGCGTGCCCGAAGCCTGTGTCACAGTCGCATTTGCGGAGTTCTGCGAAATTCGAATATCGATGTCTCTAATGCACATTCGACGCGGAGACCCGATTTTTCTGCAACTGACGATTTATCGCGAGGGTCTGCCGGTCAGCGTACTGCCGCCGGCCGGCGAGTTGGAACTGCTCTGCAGCCCCATGACCGCGTTCGCTTTTTGAGAATCCGCGCCGTCTATCCTCTACAGGCGCGTACAGGCGCGCCCGGCTTAGAGCTACAGGCGCGCCCGGCTTACAGCCCTTTTTTGCCGAGGAAGCTGATCAGATCCACGATGCGGCACGAGTAGCCCCATTCGTTGTCGTACCAGGCGATCACCTTCACCAGATTTCCGCCGAGCACCTTCGTAAGCTCCGCGTCCACAATCGAGCTGTTCGAATTACGTAGAAGATCGGTCGACACTACAGGGTCTTCCGTATAGGCGAGGATGCCTCGCAGTGAGTTCTCCGCGGCGTGTTTGAGTGCGGCGTTCACTTCCTCCGCCGTTGTGTTTCTTTTCACCACCGCGACCAGGTCCACAACGGAGACGTCCGGCGTGGGCACGCGCATCGCA
>JAFAMM010000156.1 GCA_019233375.1 Acidobacteriaceae bacterium | reverse complement strand
CGGGCTGCAGGATGAGGCAGCGTTTTATCCGCTAGCCGAAGACTCAAAGTAAGTAGCAGCCTTTCCAGTCCACCCCCCTCAGCTTTCTCCACTTGAAAAGCTTCTGACATGCTTTCTTGCTGGCCCGATGCCGGTCATCGGCCAGCTTGCGTCCAATCGGCCTCGATACTAAACGAAAAGCCCGACGGCTTGCCTGTCGGGCTTTTCATTCTTCAACCAGATTCCGTAACTGACCTTACTTCATCTTCTCGCTGTCATCGAATGACAGATGTATGGTCGCGTGCTCACCGGAACAGTCCACACAACTTCGGACGACGTCCGCCACGTCCGCGGTAACATTCGCAGCTTGCGCTCAATTCCAATCGCCCTTTAAGGCGGGCAGTCGATTCGGATCGATCTTCCAGACCGTACCAAACATATAATTCGAAAGCCATACCGCACCTCTGCCGGCACGAATAGCGTCACCCCCTTTGCCGGCGAATTGCTGCACAACCGCATTGGTCTTCGGATCGATACGCGACAGCGGGAAACCGAAGCTAGTAGCCCAGACCGAGCCTTCGCCGACCGCGATATCTCCGCCCTCGCCTGGTATGCCGAGGTCAATCTTTGCGGCAATCGCATCTGTGTTCGGGTCTATGCGGAACACGGCTCCATCGCCCTGCGTGAGCGCCCATACCGCGCGTTCTCCAATCGCCAGGAACCGCGGCTTAGGTCCGACGGGAATAGTAGCAACAATCTTTTTCGCTTGCGGATTTATGCGAACTAGAGTGTTCTGCCCGGTGCATGTGACCCAGACGGAGCCGAAGCCGAATGCCGGGGTGAAGCACCCCGATGGAAGGGCGATCTCATCGGCGATTTTGTTTGTGACCGGATCGATGCGGACCAGAGTGCTTTTGCCATCTCGCAGCAGCCAGACCCCTTCATTGCTCACCGTTATGCCGCCTTCCGAGTTCGCGATCGTCGTAGGAATCGTCGCTGTCACGGTGTTCGTGTTCAGATCGACACGCGTGAGCGTGGAATTGCCGCAGTTCGGCACCCAAAGACTCCCAAATCCGATCGCAAGCCCCGAGCAAGGCTTATTGAACTGTGTCAGCGTCGCGAGAACACGATTCGAGACCGGGTCTATTTTCGTAACGCTGTTGCGCGGCTTGTTCGAGACCCAGACGAAGGCGTCGATTGCGATCCAATCCGGAGCGCCAGCGACGGCGATGATGGCTTCGGGCTCTAGACGAGAGAGCGGCAGCTGTACGCCAGGCGTTTTGACTCCCGGTTTCGCCTGCTCGATGGCCACGCTCGCGATACACAAGGCGCAGAGGCAAACAAGGACCGAACTTACTTTACTCGTGCTGAGCGCATAAGTTATTATCTTTCCAGTCATAAGTGGCGGGTGAGAACCACCCCTGAGATTCAGTCCAGTATGCCACGCGCGATGCAACTCGCTGTATCAAATCTCTGTGTAGCGTCAATAGTCTTACGTTTCGAGGCCGGATTCTGTGATACTCCCATGTCACTTCGAGGCGTCGACATCGTCCTGTCCGAATCACCTTCCACTCCTGCCTGGTTAGCAGCCGCTCCCGGTTCTGAGAGTCTCAGGAGGTGCTGTCACGGTTCTCACGAATGACCAAGAGATTGACGGCAGTTCTCTTTCTGGGCCCCGGCATTTTTCTGCTATTCGGGTTCCGTGTACTCCGTGGGCAAGCGAACGCAAGTCCAGAAACGCCACAAGGTTCAGCACTCGCCGGCGACGCTTACTTCGCGAATAAGATCGCGCCTATCTTCGAGAAGAACTGTTATCCATGCCATACGCAAATGGCTTCGGCAGGGCTGCGCGTGGATTCGCTCGAAGCGCTTCTCAAGGGCGGCAATTCAGGGCCCGCTCTTGTGCCTGGCGACCCTGAGAAGAGCTTGTTAATTCGAGCAGTTCGCCAGACCGACCCGGACCTTAAGATGCCGAAAGGCGGGAAGCTGAAGCCAGAGGAAGTAAGCGCGCTGGAAGACTGGGTGAAGATGGGTGCGCCGTGGCCGGATGCCTCTTCCGCAAAGGTTGCCCAGGGCCCGGTCACTGCGGCGTCTGGGGCTGCCGAATTCTTTGAGACTCAGGTCCGGCCCATCTTCGCGAATAACTGTTATGCCTGCCACACTGTCACCGCGACTTCCGGGCTACAGGTAGATTCGTTGCAGGCCTTATTGAAGGGCGGCAGTCGTGGTCCCGCGATTGTACCTGGCGATCCCGACAAAAGCGTGCTGATTCGCGCGGTTCGCCAAACAGATCCCGATCTGAAAATGCCGAAGGGCGGCAAGCTCAAGCCCGAGGAAGTAAGCATTCTCGAGCGGTGGGTGAAAATGGGCGCACCTTGGCCCGCATCGACCGCGACGCCGATCGCGGCCGGTCCCGCTATCAAACCCGAGCAAAAGGCGTTCTGGTCGTTCCAGCCGGTAAAGGCCATTCCACCGCCACCGGTGAACGAAAAGAGCTGGCCGAAGACAAACATTGATCGTTTCGTGCTGGCGAGGCTCGAGAAAGAAGGCTTGCACCCGGTTCCATTTGCGGACCGCCGCACTCTGATCCGCCGGGCGACATACGACCTCACTGGGCTACCCCCGACCGTCGATGAGATCGAAGCCTTCGAAAAAGACCGGTCACCGGCGGCATACGAAAAAGTGGTCGACCGGCTGCTGACCTCGCCGCGCTACGGCGAGCGCTGGGGGCGACACTGGCTGGATGTGGTTCGCTACGCGGAGGACGATGTGCGCGGCCTTGATCCAAAGGGGCGTGGCTACATGCCGTGGAACGGCGCGTACGTTTACCGCGATTGGGTCATCACAGCATTCAACGATGACATGCCCTACAGTACGTTCATCCGCGCGCAACTGGCAGGCGACCTAATGGAGCCGAGCATTCGCGAACGGATGCTGCCAGGGACCGCGATGCTGGGGCAGGGACCCTGGGTGTGGGATCAGGCTGAGCCAGTGCAAGGGCGGGCTGATGAGCGAAACGAGCGGGTAGATATGGTGACCCGCGGCCTGCTGGGCCTTACGGTGGCCTGCGCGCGCTGTCACAACCACAAATACGATCCTATTCTGCAAAAAGATTACTACGCCCTCGTGGGGGTTTTCGCGAGCACAACTTACAAGGAATATCCGCGAGCCTCTACGGCAACCGTCATGGCATGGCAGAAGAAGCAGGATGAGCTGACGGCGCTCGAAAAGGAATTGCGCAACTTCAAACAGACTGAAGGGCAGCAGTTAGCCGAAGTGTACGCGCACCATACTTCGGCGTACATGGTTGCCGCGTGGCGCATCAGCGGCGAACCCAAAATGAAACTCGATGAGGTCGCGCAGAAAGACCACTGCGATCCCGAACTACTCGAACGCTGGGTTAAGTTTCTCGAGAAAAAGCACGTGGCCTACTCATTCCTCAAAGACTGGCAGGCGATGGTGGCCGAAGGCGGTACGGAGGATGAGGCCAAGTCGTTAGGCGATTCGTTCCAGCAGCTCGTGCTCAGCGTAATGGCTGAGCAGAAAAAGATCAAGAAAGAAAACGATGCGATCAAGATCAAAGGCAACGTTCCCGAGCCACTCGATCGAGATGCGCGTCCCAATGAATTCGAAACCGATGATCAGTTTTGCCCTGGTTGCGGCCTGGAACTCAAAACCCTTCCGACGGAGAAGGCAAAACTCTACCTCGATCTGTTCGTGCGCTCGACAGACACTGAGGATGAGGAGAGAGCGGAGCCGGGCGTCTTCGTTTTTCGCGGCTATGGTCTGACCCGCCGCCTAAGTCCGGAATTTCAAAATCACATTGACTCTCTGGAAAAGCAGGTCGAAGCATTAGAGAAGGAGACCGCTGATGAGTACCCGCTGGTTCACGGCGTCGCGGATAAAGAACATCCGGTGAATGTAGCGGTGAACCTGCGCGGCAATCCTCACAACCTGGGTGATCCAGTACCGCGCGGCTTCCTTGAAGTGCTTTCGCCGGCAGGCGCGAAGCCATTCGCGACCGGCAGTGGCCGCATGGAACTCGCGAACGACATTGTTGCCTGCCCGCTCGCCGCACGCGTTATCGTGAACCGTATCTGGAAATGGCATTTCGGAACGGGTATAGTCAACACGCCCGATAACTTTGGCAAGATGGGCGATCCGCCGAGCGATCCGGAGCTGCTGGAATACCTGGCGCAATCCTTTGCCGTCAATGGCATGTCAATCAAGAAACTGCAGCGCGAAATCATGCTTTCCTCGGTCTACCGGCTGTCGAGCGATGACGACAAAGAAAACTCAGAGAAAGATCCTTCAAACCGGCTTTACTGGCGGTTCAATAGACAGCGGCTCGATGCTGAGGAGGTTCGCGATTCCGTGCTTTTCGCGGCCGGCGATCTGGACCTGAAGAAAGTCGGGGGACCTTCGTCCGACTTCTCAGACGATAATACCCGCCGCACCGTTTACTGCAAAATCAGCCGTTTCCGCTTGAATAACTTTCTGCAAGTTTGGGATTTCCCGAATCCGACCTTTACCGCCGAGCAGCGGTTTGTGACTATCGTTCCGCTTCAGCGGCTTTACTTCATGAACAGCTCATTTGTTTACCGGCAGGCGGACGAATTAGCGAAGCGCGTCTACGGGGCAGGAGACGACCGCGAGCGAATTGTTGCCGCCTATCGCATCCTGTTCGGCCGTACTCCACAGCAAAAAGAGATTGAGCTTGGCTTAAGCTTCCTGCACAGCACGTCCAATCTGCCGGGTGAAACTATTTCCAATCAGCCGCCCACGGCGTGGCGCGAGTATGCGCGTGTGCTGCTGAGTTCCAACGAATTCGAGTTTATCGATTAAGAGGAGACGAACAATGCGACACACACCAGCACGGCAGCCTGTCACACGACGGGAAGCGCTCTGTCGAATGGGCGGTGGTTTCGGCATGCTGGCATTCGCAAACATGGTGAGCCAGTCGCTCGCTCGTGCAAACACAAGCGCGGCACCTGCCCCATGGCTGATCGATAAACCGAAGTTCAAACCGAAAGCAAAACGAGTAATCTTCCTGTTCATGAACGGCGGGTTATCGCAGGTGGATAGCTTTGATCCTAAACCGATGCTGACCAAGTATGACGGGCAGCCACTGCCGGGACAGGTTCCGCAGCACGAGCGGAAAACCGGCAACCTGATGAGATCGCCGTTTACGTTTGAGAAATACGGCCAGAGCGGGATCGAGGTCAGCGAGATCTTCCCGCACGTCGGGTCAGTGATTGATGACGTCTGCGTCGTGCGGTCCGTCTACACCGAGATTCCCAATCATGAACCTGCTTTGATCATGATGAATACGGGCGCGAATGTGAGCGGAAGGCCGTCAATGGGAGCCTGGCTGACATACGGGCTCGGCACGGACAATCAGAACCTGCCCGGATTTGTCGTCCTCTGCCCGGATGTGCCCACTACGGTTGGGCCGCCGCTCTGGAGCGCGGGGTTCCTGCCACCAATCCACCAGGGGACCTACATTTCAGACTCGGACAAAGAGCGCAAGTTCAACCCTGAGAAGCTGATTCCGAATATTCAGAACAAGAAGTTCGACATGGCGCGGCAGCAGAAAGAGCTGAACCTGGTTTCACAGCTGGACAAACTGCAACTGCAGCAGCTTCCCCAACCCGATGCGCAGCTTGAGGCCACCATCCAATCGATGGAAACGGCGTACCACATGCAAACCGAAGCACCTGAGGTCTTCAACGTCTCGAAAGAAAGTGATGCCGTGCTGAAGATGTATGGCGAGGGAAGCACGGCACGCGGCTGCCTTATGGCGGCCCGCCTGATCGAACGTGGTGTCCGCATTGTGCAGATCTACTACGCCAAGGGCGACCCGTGGGATCATCACTTTGATATTCAGCTTCACCGCAAGACGGCGAAAGATTCAGACCAGCCGTTTGCCGCGTTGATCAAAGATCTGAAGGGACGCGGACTACTGGACGAAACGCTGATTGTATGCGGATCCGAGTTCGGCCGCACCCCGGTCGTCGAAACCGGGAGCGGCTTCATGGGCGGGCAGACCCACGCCGGCCGCGATCATAACCCGCATGGGTTCACGATGTGGCTCGCCGGCGGTGGTGTAAAAGGCGGCATCGTTTACGGCTCAACGGACGATTTCGGCTGGAAAGCGGTTGACAAACCTGTGCACGTGCACGACATTCACGCAACGATCCTGTTTCTGCTCGGGATCGATCATACAAAGCTGACGTATCGTTACAGCGGGCGCGATTTCCGTCTGACCGACGTTGCGGGGAACGTAATTACCGAAATCATCGCGTAATTACTTCTCCAAATCCCGTAGGCGCTTCACGATGCCGATATCACCTTCCGGCCGGAGAAGTGGAAATAGAATTACATCGCGAATGGACTTCGAGCCGGTGAGCAGCATTGTGAGACGGTCAATGCCGACGCCTTCGCCTCCGGCTGGCGGCATTCCGTAGCACAAAGCACGGATATAGTCCTCATCCATGACATGCGCCTCTTCATCGCCACCTGCTTTGCGGGCGAGTTGCTGCTCGAAACGGTGGCGCTGCTCTTGCGGGTCATTCAACTCCGTAAAGGCATTTGCCAACTCCATTCCAGCCGCGAAGACTTCGAAGCGCTCCACGAATGCAGGATCGTCGGGCTTGTTCTTTGAGAGCGGCGAAATTTCCACCGGAAATTCGTAAATGATTGTCGGTTGAATGAGCTTGTCTTCGACATAGCGCTCGAAGAGGTCTACCAGCGCAGCACCCGGTGAACTCTCCTTCGACTGCCGATGCAGCCATTCCGGATCTTTGATGTTGTCGAGCGATGGTGTGTCGTGATCGGGCCAGAACTCGATCACAGCCTCCCGCATGGTGAACTGCCACATGTTCGCGAAATTCAGTTGATGGCCGTCATACGTCACCTGGGTAGAACCGGTGGCATCAGCCGCCGCTTGCTTTAGCAACTCCTTCGTGAGTTCGATCATGCTGCGGTAATCAGCGTACGCCTGGTAGAATTCGAGCATCGTAAATTCGGGATTGTGCTGCGTTGAGATGCCTTCATTCCGGAAATTGCGGTTGATCTCATAGACGCGTTCCAAGCCGCCTACGACGAGCCGCTTGAGATATAGTTCGGGGGCGATGCGCAGATAGAGATCCTGATCCAGGGCGTTGTGATGCGTGATGAACGGACGCGCCGCTGCGCCGCCGTAAAGCGGTTGCATCATTGGCGTCTCAACTTCCAGGAATCCCCGTTCTTCGAGCTGACGGCGCAGCGAGCGAATGATACGCGATCGTGTTAGAAATACCTCTCGGACTTCCGGGTTCGCGATCAGATCAACGTACCGCTGCCGGTAGCGGGTTTCGACATCTTCAAGGCCGTGCCACTTTTCGGGTAATGGCAGCATGATCTTTGAGAGGAAATCCAGAACCTCGACATGAATGCTGAGCTCGCCGGTTCTGGTACGGAACAAATATCCGCCGACACCGATTATGTCGCCGGTATCGAGCAGCTCATACAGCTTGTAAGCCGTGTCATTGATGGCGTCCTTTTTGACATAAATCTGGAGCCTCTGGCCGTTCTGCTGAAGGTGCAGAAAGCCGGCCTTGCCCATACGTCGAATGGCCACAATCCGGCCGGCAATGCGGACGTGAACAGGGTTGGCCGACAGTTCGTCAGCCGTCCTCGTACCGTAATCAGACAGGATCTGCGAAATGGTGTGGGTGAATTCAAACGCATGGCCGTACGGCTCAAATCCAAGATCACGAATCCGTGACAGCTGCGCCTGACGCTGCCGGAGAATCTCATCTTCTTGTGACAACGAAGGTAGCTCCTCGGAAAGAAAACTTCATTGTAGAGGGCGGATGTGACTCTACTACACTTCCAGCTTGAAATGGAATATCTCGCGGAAGTCTTCAAAGCAGCGCGGACATATCGAGGCTACCGCCGAACGATCACTTCGCGCAAGTGATCGCGCGTAAGGAAGAACTTTACGGAAGCGGCTCCCTCAAAAAGGCGCTCCAGCATGCGGATGTTGAAACACTGGCAGCGCTGCGGGCTGCCGCGGGGAATCTGCAGAATTGTTTTCGCGTCCTGTATTCGATAGTTGTAAACAGGAATGCGAGTGGCCTTCTCATCGGCGTTGAAGAACACCAGCATCAGCGCGCCCGGACGCATGACGCGCATCAATCGCGCGACGGTATCCTCCAGTACCGGGGAACTGAGAAACTGCAGCGCATCCCATACCAGCGCGCCGTCGAACGTCGCTTCTGGAAATGTAAGCGTTTGTTCCAGAAAACGGTGAGCGGTGCTTGCCGCCTGTTGGTTCTCAAACCAGTCATTCCCGAACTGTTGCAGCATCGTCCCGATGATGTCGTCCGAAGAAATCCGATGGCCAAAACCGGTGATGAAGCTGATATTTGCCTGGCTCGCGCCCGACATGTCAAGGATCGAGAGCGCGTCGGAAGTCTGCAACATGGCGCTGAACTGTTCAAATCCGCTGCTGTGGCGCGTTAGCGCCGGGGACGCGTCTTTCGGGGCTTTTGGTGCTGCTCCTTTACCAGAGCCAAATCTCATACGTAATCAGGTGGGAACCGCGCGCGAGTTGCTTTGCAATATACACGGAGAGGCCGGGGCGCGGGCGCCAGGCCTCTCCTAATTGTTCAGAATTGCTATCGCGCCGGTGTGGCGGCCGTCCCGGCGGCGGTAGGTGAAGCCGTCGGCTGTGCTGTGCCGGCAGGGGCCTGGGGCTGCCCGCCAGCCTTCGGCGCGCTCGTCTTCGAAATATCGATACTGCCCTTGAAGTACGCGCCATCTTCGATGACAATGCGGCTTGTCTTGATATCACCGACAAGCTTTGCTTCTTTCTTTATATCGATCTTATCGGTCGCATCGACATTGCCCTGGATGGAGCCGTGAATGATGATCTCGCGAGCCTTCAAACCCGCTTGAACACGAGCATTCGGACCAATCGTCAACCGGTGCTCGTGGCACTCTACCGTGCCCTCCACTTCGCCGTCGATGGTCAAATCTTCGCGCGCAAAAATCTGACCCTTTACGGTCACGTTCTTCCCGAGCGCGGCCGATCCGCCGCGTACCATCGGCTCGGGTTCAAAGGATCTGGATGGTGATGACATGTTGCTGCTCTCTCTCCTCTGTGGCTCCACCGCAGGCGCTGAACTTACTGGGACACTAGCCGGTCTGGGTTCCGGCCTCTGCGGCAGTTCGTCTTCTTTCCGTTTACTCCACATACAAAAAAGGGGGCTCTCCTGGTTTCGCTTCCATTCATGGTACTACTCCCCTCGGACGCGGCGTACTAGCGCGCAGTGGGCGAGCTTTTACGACTCGCGAACAACTGACACCTTAAGCTCTGTGATAATAAAGTCGTCGTGTCAAAGGCTCGAGACCTCGAGGCCCGGCTGGAACGGGCAGAGCAGCAACTGCGGCTTTTTCAGCGTGTCAGCCGGCTTATGACACGCGACATGGATGCCGATGACGTGCTGTATGAGATCGTCAGCCTGGTAAAGGATTTTCTCGAGTGCGATTCTTGCCTGATTTATCTCGTCGAGGAAAGCGAGCTGGTTCTTTACGCCTCGAGTGACCAGAACCGAGAGAACCTCGGCCGGGTCCGGCTGCGGTTGGACGAGGGTCTGACGGGCTGGGTGGCTCGCGAGCGTCGTCTGCTGGCCATTTCGCGTGAAGCTTATAGCGACCCGCGCTTCAAGTACTTCAAAGACTTACCGCAGGATACTTTTGAAGCATTCCTTTCTGTGCCAATCATCTCGCAAGGCAAAGTAGTGGGTGTGATCAACGTGCAGCATCGCGAACCGCGCATCCATTCCGGCGGCGACATGGAACTGCTCAGCACGATTGGAGAGCAGGTGGGATGCTTGTTAGTGCTCGCCAGGCAGAAGAGTAATGCGGCCTCGCGTATTCTGTCGGTCTGAATTGCCGTCGCGTGCGGCCGGATTCGAACCTACGCTGGAGTGCGAACGTCTGTCGACGTACGCGTTGTTTCCATGAATCCTTCGGATGCAGCGTTCTCTAGTGGCTTCAGGAACGTCACGAACGTGCGGTGGCAGACCGAACAACGGTATAAATGCCCTCCGACCGCAATCAACAGCTCTTTATAAAGCGTTAGGCGCATCGCCTTCGATGGCCAGCGAACCACTTTCAAGCTCATGCAGCCCGGGCATTTCGCATACTTGAACTTGGAAAGCAGGAGAACGTTGATCCAGGATCGATGTCCGCAATCGATGCAGCGGAACGGGTAATCGCCTAGCGCCATCCGCCGGAATTCAGAGAACGACCGGCGGCGCGACCGACGCAGGCTCTCACTGCCGCAATTCTCACAAGTTAAATGGGGATGGTTCATACTGCCAGGGGTTCCCTCGTTCGACTGGAATGAGTGCTGATGTATTTCTCCTGATATAGCGTGAAGGCCTGTTGCAGCTCTTGCAGCAATTCAGGATTTTGTTTTAGCGGTTCACCATCGATCTCGCCTACTGGCAAAAGTTCGCGTGTGGTGGAGCAGATGAATACCTGATCCGCCTCTTCGAGATCCGACGGCGAAAGTTCGGCTTCGCTGAACCTGACGGCGGGTAAATCAATCTCCTCAAGGAGAATGGCTCGCGTGACACCCGGCAGACATCCGGAGGTCGTGATCGGCGGCGTCAGCACCTGGTCGCCCCGGATTATGAAAATATTGGCGGACGTGCACTCGCTGATTCTGCCGTCCTCGTTTAGAAGGACAAACTCGTCAAGCCCGCGCGCGTGAGCGGTCTCGTACCAGGCCAGATTCTGTGCCCAAGATGTGACCTTCGTGCCGGCAAACGGGCATGCTCCGAAGCGCGCGTTCGGCATGTAGCCGAGTTTCGCGCGTACGGGCCAGCGTGTGAGATCGGCAGTAAACGCAATCAAGTCGGTCTCTCTCTTGATTCCGGGGCTTTGAAAGAGATTGCCTTTGTTTCGGACAACTGCTACACGTAGCGTGGCGTCAAACGCCCGGTTGGCTTCGACCAATTTCAGCAAGGACTCTGAGAGTTCCTCGGCTTCGTAACAAAAAGGAACGCGCAGAAGGTCCGCGTCTCGTCGCATACGCCGGAAGTGGCGCTCAAAGGCGAACAATACGCCTTTGGCGACACGCAGTGTGCTAAAAACTCCCCAACCGTTCATAAAGCCGACTTGGCCCGGCGAAAGCAGGGCATCTTTAGTTTCATGCAGCTTTTGGTTGTGTAGCAAGTACTGGTGCACTATCAACAGTTTAACTGCTTTGCAGTACTGCGTCCGCTACAGGTTTGTTTGTACAATCCAATAAGATTTCGATGGATCGTGCTCTCCCAGAGATTAAGCTGCCGCGGGCCCGGCAGGCTTTTGTGCTCGGGTGGCCGTATACAAATCTCGGTGGAGTGAACGCGGTCGTTCGAAGTCTGGTTCGTGAGTTCTCGAACTCGGGACCTCTTGCCCCGTTGGTCATGGAAGTGGTTCCCAGTTCCGTACACGGAGCAAGCCTCGACGAGCTTCCCCTTCTCCGAATCGACTTACTGCCGCCGTACGACGCGCGCCGGCCCTGGCGGTCATTTCTCAGTTTCTGCGTGCACCTTGGTCCGCATCTATGGCGCCTGAGACGAATCTGCCGGACTGAGCGGATTAAGGTGCTCAACCCGCACTTCATCGGACTTACACACTTCGCGTTGATGCTGTTCAGGCGAACCGTTTGGCGCAAAGGAAAGCTCGTGTTTTCGTTTCATGGTTCGGATCTGCGGGCAATGATGCAGAGCCGTGGTTTAGAGCGTCTGCTGCTACGGCTGCTTGTGCGCGGTGCAGATCGGCTTGTGGCCTGTTCCGAAGGGCTCGCGGACGAACTTCGCGCATTCGCGCCCGAGTGCGCGGGGCGGATCACCGCCATTCACAACGGCATTAACATCGATTCGTTTGTTGGCAGTGCGGATCCTCAGTTCCGGCTGCCGGAGCATTTTTCAACGCGGACCAAGCTCGTCAGCGTCGGAGCGTTCGAGGCAAAGAAAGCTCATGAGGTACTGATCAGAGCGTTCGCGCAAGTCAGGCGCGCGCGCCCCGATGCGGCGCTCATTATTGCAGGCCAAGCGGGTGCTCAGCTTGCGGCAACGAGGCAATTGGTGCGCGAACTGGGATTGGAAAGCGATGTACATCTACTGGTAGACATTCCGCATCCACACATCGCAGCGCTTCTCCAAACGGCTAACGTATTTGTGCTGTCGTCGCAATGGGAGAAGGGAGTTTGCGGCGAGGGTTTTGCGATCGCGCTGCTGGAGGCCGCCGCTGCTCGGATACCGGTGGTCTCCACTGAATCCTGCGGAGTCAGAGAACTCATTACGCATGGCGAGTCCGGGTTATTGGTTCCCCCCGGGCGGCCAGAACTGTTGGCAGAGGCGGTGCAAGCGCTCCTGGCGGATCCGAATGAAGCCGCGAGGCAGGCTGCAAACCTTCACGACAAAGCGCGCCGGCAATTCACGTGGCAATCTGCCCACCGGCAGTATCTCGCTTTGGTTGGCATGTCCGACACGGAGATCGCGTCGCGCGCCTGTCCGCTTAACGAGTATGGCCGCAAAACCGCTCACCGAACCAGCGCAGCAGTTCCCGCATGGCCTTCCCCCGATGGCTGATCGCGAACTTTTGCTCCGCACCGATTTCCGCTAACGACCGCTGCAGAGGCGGGTAGAGAAAGAGAGGGTCATATCCGAAGCCGTTCTCGCCACGCAAACTCGTGAGAATCTCTCCTTCCACGGCGGCATGCGCAGTGTATAGAACCTGACCAGCGTGCGCGGCGGCGATGGCGCACACGAATCGTGCCTGCCGGTTCGTTTCGCCGCAGAGCTTCTGTAACAGGAGTTTATTATTGGCGGAGTCATTTGCGCCGGGCCCGGCATAACGGGCGGAGTAAATACCGGGGGCGCCGCCGAGCGCATCCACCTCGAGACCGGAATCGTCCGCGAAGACAATGCCTGAGGTGAAACTGGAGTAGTAATATGCTTTCAGACGTGCATTCTCCTCGAAACTTCGGCCCGCCTCTTCCGGAGGACAAATATCTGCCAGATTCGGTAATGGCTCGATGACAGCGCACGCGAATGAATGGTAACGAGCCGCGAGAGCGAACTCTTTCAGCTTGCCGGGATTCGTTGAACATGCATACAACGTATTCGTCACGATCGGCTCACAAGCGCATTCTGCTGAAGGGTGCGTAGCTCTGCGATTCCCGTCGTCGCAAGGTGTACGAGCTCTACCATCTGTGAATCGTCGAAAGGGGTGTGCTCGGCTGTTGCTTGCATTTCGACAAATTTGTTGGAGCCGGTCATAACGACGTTCATGTCGACGTCGGCGCGCGAATCCTCTTCATA
>JAFAMM010000147.1 GCA_019233375.1 Acidobacteriaceae bacterium | reverse complement strand
TATCGCCCAGCGAGATCTCATAACAACCCGACTCGTACAAAGCCCGCGCGACCCGGCCAACTGCCGCGGGTTCAACGTGTCCTTCAAAGGGGCAGCCGAGTGCGCAGGAAACGTAGCCTCGCACTCTCAACCCGCGAAGTAGCGCTGCTTCGGTTACGCTCCTTAGACGTGTCAGGCTCTCGGGAATCGAAGCATTTATGTTGCGTTGCGAAAACGTCTCAGATGCCGCTGCAAAAACCGCGATCTCGCTAACATCTGAGGCCAATGCGGCCTCGAGGCCCTGCAGGTTCGGAACCAGTACGGGAAACGAGACGCCCGCCGCCCGCGTGAGCCTCTGCAAGACCGCATCGGTACCGGCCATCTGCGGCACCCATTTCGGGGAGACGAAGCTGCCTGCCTCGATAGATTTCAAACCGGCCGCCGCTAGCGCCTGGATCAGTTCGACCCTGATCTCGACCGGCACGGTCTTTTTTTCGTTCTGCAGACCGTCACGTGGGCCCACTTCTACAATGCGGACGCGGCTCGGGTAAGGCATCAGTGGTCCAGATCGCTTTTCCTCATTGTCACGCCGTGAACCCGGTATTGCGATCGCGGCGACATGCTACTCGGACGTCATTGCATGCACACTCACCAGATGATATCCTTCGGCGCGAGGAGGGCAGAGGCGTGGATAGCGGCTCCGAGTTTTTGCACGCCCGCGACTACTTGCTCGCACATCGGAGCGATTACAACACCGCGCTCCGCGGTTTCTCATGGCCCCGAATGGACCGGTTCAATTGGGCGTTGGATTACTTCGACACGATGGCCGCGGATAACGCGAAGCCGGCTCTCTTGATCGCGGAAGAAGACGGCACACAAACGATTCGCACGTTTTCGGAGGTCGCGCGCCGCTCCAATCAAACGGCCAATTTCTTGCGCTCACTGTCCGTGGTACGCGGCGAACGCATCCTTGTGATGCTCGGAAATCAGGCCGTGCTCTGGGAGGTTTTTCTGGCGGCAATGAAATTGGGAGCCGTGGTTGTCCCGACGGCTCCTCAGTTAACAACCGAAGATCTGTGCGACCGCTTGGCACGAGGCTGTGTGCGGCACGTGATCGCAGGCGTAAGTCAAACGGCGAAGTTCGATTCAATAGCCGGCTCGTATACGCGCATCAGCGCCGGCGGCCACGTCGAGGGATGGCGCGTGATCGAGAACGCAGCCGGTTTCGCCGACTCGTTCCAGCCTGATGGACCGACCTCGGCAAGCGATCCGATGCTGCTGTATTTCACTTCGGGAACAACTGCGAAACCGAAACTGGTGCAACACACGCATGAGAGCTATCCCGCCGGTCACCTCTCGACTATGTACTGGATTGGCATACAGCCGGGGGATCTGCACTGGAACATAAGTTCACCGGGGTGGGCTAAACACGCCTGGAGCAGCATCTTCGCGCCGTGGAACGCAGGTGCAACGGTGTTCGCTTACAACTACTCGCGGTTCAGGGCTCG
This sequence comes from Acidobacteriaceae bacterium, assembly GCA_019233375.1. Classification (GTDB taxonomy): domain Bacteria; phylum Acidobacteriota; class Terriglobia; order Bryobacterales; family Bryobacteraceae; genus Bog-105. Next base: position 13,363 of record JAFAMM010000147.1, on the reverse strand, counting down.
CGATGCATTGCAGGCGCTCGTTGAATTCAGCCCGACAACCCTGTGTGCTCCGCCTACGGTCTGGAGATTGTTAATACAAGAGCCGCTGAGCGAGTATCCCGTGAAGTTGCGCGAGATTGTCAGCGCGGGCGAGCCATTGAACCCGGAGGTGATCGAGCGCGTTCACGCGGCGTGGGGTCTGACGATCCGCGACGGCTACGGCCAGACCGAAACCACTGCGATGATCGGCAATCCGCCCGGTCAGCGCGTAAAACCGGGCAGCATGGGCCGCCCTCTTCCCGGATATGCAATTGCGCTGCTGGATGGCGACGGCAGGCCGAGCGCGGAAGGGGAAATCTGTCTAGAACTCGCTCGACGGCCGCTCGGGTTGATGCAGAGGTATGTAAGCGACGGCGCTGCTTCCATCGGTGCCAGCGACGGCGCATATTACCGCACCGGTGATGTAGCGCGCCGTGACGGCGACGGCTATATCACGTACATCGGGCGAAAAGACGACATCTTCAAGGCGTCCGATTATCGCGTCAGCCCGTTCGAGCTGGAGAGCGCGTTAATCGAACACCCGGCGGTGGCAGAAGCGGCGGTCGTCCCGAGCCCGGACCCGATACGTCTGGCCACGCCCAAAGCATTCGTCATGCTGCGGACCGGTTATGAACCCGACGCACATCTGGCGCATGAGTTATTCGTCTTCATCCGGGACCGTCTTGCTCCTTACAAGCGAGTCCGGCGGCTGGAGTTTGCCGACCTGCCAAAAACTATTTCGGGGAAAATCCGGCGTGCGGAGCTAAGGTCGATCGAGCGGGATCGCAATCCAGGGGAGAGGAGGCCGCAGGAGTTCTTCGAGGAAGATTTCGCGTAGACCTGACGCGGCTCTCACCGCATCGCGTCTGTATTCGCAACCAAGGCTTCGCCCCGCGGCTCGACCTTCGGCTTCCAGGAGGCGTGATTGTTCCCGGACAACGATAGCAGCCGGCGAAGAACGGGTCTGACGGAATCGCTTCCGAGCGCAACCGTCAGCGAGGCGACCGCTTGCAACCACGGCGGCTGACGCGCCTCATCTTCCGCCCAATAAAACGATAACGGCTGTGGTCCGCAACCCTCCGTATCGGCGAAGACACGATCCGTAAACCGGCGCCGGCAATTCGGATAGTCCGGGTAGTAGCGCAGAGCGTCAGCCAAAGTGGCTAAGTCTCGCAGCGGCACCGGCTCCTCATACGAGGGCATAACCAGAATTTCGCTGCGCCGGCATTCCCGAATCTCTCCGGCAAAATCACCCCAGGTTTTCGCGGGGCTCAGGTTTAACAGGGTGTTGGGTCGCAAGCCGTGCCGGTCGCCGCCGGCCACCGCCGGCAGTTCGTACGCCTCTGCCATATTGACCACCTCCTGGTTCTCCAGCCAGGAGCGCATGCCATTCACTTCCAGTGCGTGCATGTGCTGGCGCCAGCGCGCCATAAATTCCCGGAGCGAAGCATCGTGCTTGGCGCTACCAACTTTCATGAAATCCCAACACGGGTGATTCAAGATGAGCAATGTCTCCGGCGAGCGTTCGAGCAGAATGAACAGATCGGCCAGCATCTCTTCGCGCGGCTCGGCGGTGTACTGCGCGAGTTCCCGCATGATCTCGGTTGCGCGGTCTGGCGGAAGGCAGTGCACTCCGACATGGAACGTATTACCCGCAAACGGAATCGTCCATTCCACGGAAATAGGAATTAAAGCTGCCGCGTGCTGCTGTTGTAAGAACAAGCCGGCGTCAATGGAATCATGATCGGTAATTGATACCAGCGCAGCCAAACCCAGGCTCTCCTCGATCTGCGATGTTTCGGACGCAAGCACGTCGCACGGAGATGCGGGCGGCGTCCAATAAGCGCGCTTGAAGTCGAGTGGTCTCCCATGGCGCTCTTCGTAGTCCTTCAGTCTTAATTGGACTAACCGCCCAACAACCGGCAGCCGCGTCGCATAGTGCGGAAGAAGCCGGAGATTTTCCTTCGAATAGTGCGTGTGGCTATGCAGCGAGATCGCGCTTTGAAACCCCTGAACTCGTCCTACTGCCTCCTTGAGACTCGAGACTCGTGTTTCAGTCTGGTTCAATCAGTCACCTCCATCCGGCGGCGTTCTCCCTCTCGTCCAGACATGGACATTTCCTTGCAACTGTCCATTTCAGATTATTCCAACAACGGGCAGTGAAACTCATTCACAGCTCATGAAACGGTTGCGGGCTCAACCGCAACTTCTATAGTGCGAGAAGATCTGCCACTTCACCCAGCCCCCAGACATCAAAAACGTAGATCGAGGTGCGTCCCGGTTTGGCGTTGACAAAACGGTTACAAGCCACAGTGCTATTGCTTTGCCTGGCACCGTTCGCAATCGCACAGACGACCGGTTCAATCGCAGGCAAAGTGACCGATGTGTCTGGCGCACCCATCTTAGGCGCAGTGGTCACTATCGCGGCAGCCGATGGAAAGCAAAACGTTACAGCCACCGATTCCGACGGTGCATTTGAGTTCTCGTCTTTGAAACCTGGCGCGTATAACGTCAGGATCTCTGCGAATGGTTTATCGGACTGGACGGCAAGCAATGTACCGGCTTCCGCGAAGCCCGGGTCGACGCCATTGCTCGCCGTTTTGCAAGTGGCTCGCGCGAAAACAGAAGTAACAGTCGGTGTTCCGCCGGAAGAAGTGGCAGCGGCGCAGTTGACGCAGGAGTTAAAGCAGCGGGCGTTCGGAGTGATTCCGAATTACTATGTAACGTACGAGAGTCATCCGGCTCCGCTCTCTGCAAAGCAAAAACTTCATTTGGGTGTTAGGACCCTTGTCGATCCCGTTACATTCGGTGTAGCAGGTATCACCGCGGGCATTCAGCAGGAGAGGAACAGCTATCACCAGTGGGGGCAAGGCGTGGAGGGCTTCGCTAAGCGCTACGGGGCTACATACGCGACTGCCGCTAATGGAATATTGATCACCGCCGTGCTGATGGATTCCCTTCTACATCAGGACCCACGCTACTTCTACAGTGGACAGGGAACGAGAGCACAACGGGCTTGGTACGCCCTCCGTACAGCCTTTCTTGCGAAAGGGGACAACGGTAAATGGCAGCCCCCGTACTCCGATCTGATCGGGCTGGTCGCATCAGCCGAGATTGCACAAACTTACTACCCGGGTTCGCGGACACAATACACCTTGCTTGGCAGAAGTTTGATGTTCCGCTTTGCGGGGCGCATCGGGGTCAACTTAGCCCAGGAACTCCTATTAAAGAAGGTGACGAGCAACGTCAGGGCGAACCAGTTGGCTGCGGATATCCCTGTATTGCGTGAAGGCACTCCCGTGTTCCTGATTGCGGTGGACGGCCTAACGGCTGAGGGAGTAACAACCGGCAATACGCTCAGCTTTGTTCTAGCGCGCGACGTGCTCGTCGACGGAAACGTGGTTGCGAAGGCCGGTGATATCGCGACCGGACAAGTCGGTCGAGTAAGCGTGCGAGAAGGGTCAGGGGAGGCGAGCAGCGTCGGCTTAGAGCGGGTAACTCTAAGAGAGGGGAACATCGCCATACCGTTGAGGAGCAGCCAGATCCGAGGCAGTGTCGCTCCGATGCAGTACAAACAGCTACCGCAATCGGAGAAGATCGCTGTTACTTTATACGTTGCGGAGAATGTTTCATTTCCGGCGCTCACCGGGCCTACGGGAAGATAAGCTGTGGACCCTACCGCCAGGTCGAGGCCGCTTTACCCGACTTGGCTCAAATAGAACCGGGCGAACCGCCCCTCAGTTTTCGTCAGTGACCATGGTTGTGACTGTGGCGATCGTCGGCGGCCATGCGGCACCCATTATCGGATAACACGCAGGGCACGTGCTCAAACTGGATGGTGGTGTGATGAATTCCAAAGTCACAAAGAGCAACGTTCAGGCGTTTCAGGATGCTTTCGCTTTCCGATGGGGGCATATCATCAATCAGCACGTGACAGCTCAGCGCGTGCGTGTTGGATCCGAGACTCCAGATGTGTAGATCATGGACATCCAGAACGCCTGCCACACCGCGCATCCCCTTTGTCACCTTGCTCAATTCGAGCCCCCTAGGCAGACCCTCGAGAAGAATGTTGAGCGACTCCTGCACGATGTCCCAAGCCGTGTAGATGATCAGAATGCCGAGCGCGATGGAGAGCGCCGGATCGATATAGGTCCAGCCGGTGTAGCGGATCGCGATAGCGCCGAGGATGATGGCGACAGCGCCGAGCGCGTCGCCGAGCATGTGGACGAACGCGGCGCGAATGTTGATATCCGATTTCTTTCCCGTGTTCAAGCCCAGCATGATGGCGCCATTTAGCACGAGCGCCGCGGCGGCAACCCACAACATCATGCGGTCATTCACCGGCTCGGGTTTCATGAACCGCGCGACCGCTTCCCAAAAGATAATCAGTGAAATGACGATGAGGGTGGCGGCATTGAGGAAGGCCGCAATGACACCGGCCCGTTGATAACCGTACGTCTTCGATTGATCCGCCGGCTTGCTTTGCAGATACAATCCTGCTGCTGCAAGGGCGAGGGCGAGAGCGTCCGTAAAATTGTGCCCGGCATCGGACAGTAACGCCAAGCTGTGCGAGCGCACGCCCGCAAACACTTCAAACGCGGTAAACGCCAGTGTGGCAACCAGGGAAACACGCAGAACCCAGCCGGTGGCGTGCGCCGGATGGTGGTGATGATGAGCCACGCGTGTGATCAGCCTCTTATTTCAGAGTACGACAACGTGCTACTGCGGCGGAGTCTGAGGCTTTTCTCCGGGACGATAGAGCGACGGCACCTTCTTCTTAGGCTGCTCCTGCTGGTTGGCGTCTTTCTTGCGGTCAGCAACCTCTTTAGAGGGCATCAAGGCATCGCGTTCCTGCTTCTCCTTAGCATCTTGGGTCTGCAGTTCGCCGGTGCGCCGTTTCGCGTCTTCCATGGCTAGATCGCGGCTGTCGCTGGTAGTGTTGATAGCGTCTTCGAGAACGAATTTGTAACGATCGAGATCGTGCGGCTCGCTGTCCTCAATTTTTTGGAGCGAGGCGACGAATTCCTTTTCAGCAGCCACGACCGCGGGGCTGGCCTTGTCGATGGGACGGCCGTGGCGGAGAGCGTCGTCGGAGACCGAATCGATGGCTTCAATGATGTGGCTATAGTCTTCGATAGTGTTGTGGATAAAAATGCTGCGGCCGGGCTTGTCCTTTGCCAGGTATTGCTGGATCAGATCCATGCGTTGCTTCGCAAAGTGAATGTAGAGCAGCAGGCGATCGTTCGGGTCCTGCGCCCCGCGGACCTGCTCCACTTCGTTTGCGGTCAGAAAATCGCGATCCTGGCCGGCGCCGGAACTGGCGGTCAGCGGCACAAAGAGCAGCAAGACAGACCACCTCACTTACTCATGACTCCGTTCAGCAGTTTGTCGTGAATCTCCTCGAGTTTGCGGCTGGTGTATTCCGCCCAGCCTCTGCTTTGGACCGAAAGTTCGCTCAGCAGTCCGTCGAGACGCCGTTGCAGAGTGGCGACATTCATTTCGGCCTTCTTGTAGAACTTGCCCTTATGAGCCTCGTTCAAGGAATCGACGCAAGCGTTCAAAGCCTTGGTCATGTCTTCGAGCTGCGCGTCGCCTTTCTGGATCTCGCCTTTCAGGTAGAAGTCGCGGGCGGTATCGAAGGCGTTATCCGCCAGCGCCAGCGCCTTGTCAGACCGCTTCTGCGGATTCTGTTCCATCTGCAGGTCGGCCATGAGGGCCTGAGAAGAAAGCGTGGCGGCACATATGAGGAAGACGAAGCTCGCTTCAAACAGCCTGATCGGGGATATCGCAATGATCATCGATTCGCCTCCTTTTCGAGAATCCTGCTGCGCTGGCGCGCGATAAATTCCTGGTCCGGGAATTGTCCCTTGCTTACGCTCAAGAAATGCTGGTAGTTTTCAAGCGCGAGCTTGATCTGCCGCAATTTGTCATAGACGAGCGCACGGTAATAAAAATCTCCAGGCTTTTCGGCGTTGAGCGCCCGCACTTTATCGAGCGCAGCCAACGCCTGCGGGTACTGTTGAGCCATCACGAAGACGCTGGCGGCTTCGTTCCAGGCTTCTGCTGAATCGGGCTTGATCTCGCCCGCCGCGACGAACTCGTTCGCAGCCGGCAGGAACTGGCGTTTGTCCCGGTAAATTCGACCCACCGCCATGCGCAGATCATAATCCCTCGGATCCGAGGCGAGCGCCTGTTGGAGGATGGGCGCCGCGGCGTCCGGCTGATTGTTCTGAAGATAAGCAGTTGCGAGCGCGAGCCGGTTGGCGGGCGTGGGAGAAATCTTTACGGCGGATTCAAACGCCGGTACAGCATCTGCCGGCTGATGCTGTGACAAATAAATGCGGCCGAGTTCTTCACACGCGCCGGCATCTTGCGGGAATTGTCTGAGCAGCGGAATGGCAGCATCGCCGCGATTCGCTTTAGAAAGAGCCCCGGCGATTTCCAACAGGTAAGACTTCAGGGCTGGATCTAGAGCGGCGGCCTGCTGATAATGCGGTAGAGCCTCATCGAGCTTGCCCTCCTGGAGTATTGCCTGGCCAAGGCCTAATTCAGCGGGAGCCATTTTCGGGTCCTGCCCTAGCGCGGCGCCGTAAGCGGCAGCAGCGCCGGTGAAGTCCCCGCTCTGAAGCAACGCATCGCCCAGATAGCGTTGCGGCCGGGGCTGGTTTGGTTTCTGACGTGCTGCGCTCTGCAGGTACGGGAGGGCCGCCGAAGCATCATGATCGCGCAGCAACACAATGCCGAGGTTTAGTTGGGCTTCGTACAACTCCGGTTTCAGCGCGAGCACGTGTTTGTACGCCGCAACGGCCTCGGAGTCTTTGTTCAGACCTGTGTCGGCGAGGGCCAGATAAAACAGAGCAGAGTAATCTTGCGGGTTCGCCGCCGACAACTTGGAGAAGATTTCTTCGGCGGATCGGTAATCCTGTTTATCCAGCGCCTGCAAACCGGCGGACACCGCAGGCGGTTGCGGAGCGGATTGCCCGGCACCTGAGAACAGAAGAACTAGAAACAAGAATGCGGGCAAGGCAACACCCTTTGAACAACATTCTATACGCGTTCCGGCGAGGTGGACGCCCCGAATAAACTGACCCGCCGGCCGTAACCTGCCTCCAGATCGGACGGCAGTATGAAGTCCGCTAATCTGTGGTGTTTCGCTCTTTGGCGGCGGCCGTCGCCTGCCGGTGCAGGTGCGTCATGCTCACTCCTTCAAGCGCCAGGGCGACGAAGCCAATAAGAATCAGCGGAATAGTCATAACGCCCCAGAGGATGAGGGAAAACCTCTTCGCGTGTGCAGAGGCAAGGCCGAACATCATGAGCGTTCGGGCCGCGACCCACTGGAACGAGCCAAGATTGCCCGGCGCCTGCGGGACGACGCTACTCAGCCGCAGCAGAACCATCATGGTGAAAGATGCCGCGAAAGGAACTCCCAACCGGTTCGCCTTGATCAGCATGAAAATCGGAAGCACCTGCGCGAACATGTACACGCCGCTCGCAATGAATGCGTAGTAAAGATAGCGCGAATGGCCGATCAGGTGCAGATCTTCGATCAGAGTATTGAACCAGCGCGGCCACGAGATGCCAAAGACGAGATTGAGAGACTGCTGCTTGGCATACATCGCGTAGGCCAGAATCAATCCAACAACAACGATCAAAACTCCCAGCACGTAGCCCCCGTTCAGCAGCACGCGCGGCATGTGGCCCATGTGAAGCGCAGCGAAGAAACAGCCCATCAGCCAGATGCCATCGAAGATGCGCTCGATCAGCGCGGAAGCGAAGGTAACGGAGAGAGGAATTTCAGTCGACTTCGAGAGCAGAAAGCAGCGGATGATTTCGCCGGCGCGCAGCGGAAGCACTTCGTTCGTGAACAGACCGACGTAAATCGCCTGCAGGGCGTATAAGAACGGCACCTTTTCAATGGGGCGCAGCATGAGTTGCCAGCGCAGGCTTTGCAGAACGTAAACGAGAATGTCACAGCCGACCGCGGCGGCGACCCAGCGCCAATCCATGTGGCGGATCTCGCCCCAGATGCGGCCGAGGTTTGCGCCATGGAGCACCCACGACATGCAAATGAGGGAAATCAGATTTGCGGCGATAATGATCGCCCACGTTCTGAATTTCCGGGTGCGTTCAACAGGCCTTACGGATACGGTCTGTGTGCTCAAGCAACCCCATAATAGCGCCCGATTTAGCGGATGGGAGTGGAGCTATCGGCTATTACCGATCAGGCCGTCAGCCATCCGTCATCAGCTCTACTTCTCGGTTGCTGATCCCTGAAAGCTAGACATACAGCCCCATGGCGCGCTTCGTTTTGCAAATCGTGGCTTCGGCGAGCGGCAGCACGTGCTCGCGGCCTTGCTCCAGTACGCGATCGATATATAGCGGGTCCGCCGTGATTTCGCGATAACGCTGCCGTATGGGTTCAAGACGAGCGATGATGATTTCGGCCACGCGCTTTTTGAAATCGCCGTATCGCATGCCGGCCGCGGCTTGCGGGGTAAAGGAAGAATCGCAGGCCTGTGCGATCGTCAACAGGTTTGCGATGCCGGGAGAGAGATCGTTGAGATCGATAGCTGGCTTTGAGTCGGTTGTGGCCCGCGCTATTTTTTTCTGAATGATTCCTGGATCGTCGAGCAGCGCGATGGCGTGCCCGGAGCCAACAGTGGATTTGCTCATCTTTTGGGTCGGATCGTCGAGGCCCATGATGCGTGCACCCACCGTGGGAAGGTGTGTTGCGGGCATGACAAATGTTTCGCCATACATGGAATTGAATCGTTGCGCGATGTCGCGCGCAAGTTCCAGGTGCTGGGACTGGTCTTCGCCTACCGGCACAATGCTGGCCTGATAAATCAGGATGTCGGCGGCCATCAGGACGGGATATTGAAGGATACCGTCGCCGATCGTTTCCTGCTTTTCGGATCTCGCTTTGAATTGCGTCATCCTATACAGCCAGCCGAGCGGCGTCACGCAGGTGAGAAGCCAGGCCAGCTCCGCATGTCCGGGCACACTGGATTGCACCACAATGGAGGATTGTTCAGGATCGATTCCCGCGGCGATGAACAAGGCCGCCGTTTCGAGGATCTTGCCCCGAAGCTCCTCAGGGTTCTGGTAAACGGTGATGGCGTGGAGATCCACGATGCAGAAGATACTCTCGTACTCCCGCTGCATTTCGGCCCAGTTTTTCAGCGCTCCGAGATAATTGCCTATATGCAGCTGACCCGTCGGCTGAACGCCGGACAAAATACGTGCCTTCATGAGCTAAATGAACCTCTATCGTAAGGGATGAATGAAAACGGATTGACGGACGGGGCGGACGCCGGCGGAGCGACGGTCAACATCGAGAAGCTGGTCTACGGCGGCGAAGGCTTGGCGCGCCTGAACGGCCAGGTAGTGCTGGCGTCTTTTGTGCTGCCGGGCGAGCGCGTTTCGGTGCGAATAGAGCGCGTCAATACCGGCCTGCTGCGCGGATCTGATCAGCAGATTCTGCAGCCGTCGCCGGACCGCGTCGAGCCCCGCTGCGAGTATTTCGGCACCTGCGGAGGGTGCCACTACCAGCACGCCTCATATGAGCTGCAAGTAGCCCAGAAGTGCTCGATTTTACGGGAGACATTGCAGCGGCTTGGCGGGGTCAGCTACGAAGGCGAGATTGGCACCATCAGCGGCGAGCCGTGGTTTTACCGCAACCGCATACAATTGCACTTTGCGGAAAAGAGATCGGGCTTCCATCGCGCGGGCTCGCACGAGCTGTGCGCGATTGATCACTGCTATATCTCTTCTCCGGCGCTCGTCGCGGTGATTGCGAAAATCAATGAGGCGGTGAGCCGTCCGGAGTGGCCGGCCTTCCTGCGTTCGCTGGAGGTGTTCACAAACGGCACCCACCTTCAGCTGAACATCGTGGATACAACCCGGCCGGTGGCGGCGCGCTTTTTCGATTTCTGCGATACCTTCCTGCCGAATGTTGCGCGCGGGCCGCTGATCTATCCGAGCGGTGATTTCAATTTCCGCATCAGCCGCGGATCCTTCTTTCAAGTCAACCGGTTTCTGATCGAAGCGCTGATGAATGAGGTGATCCGCAATGACGAAGGCTCGACGGCCATCGACCTGTATGCCGGCGTCGGGCTGTTTTCACTGCCGCTGGCAAGGCGGTTTCGCGACGTCTATGCGGTGGAGCGCGGCGCTTCCGGCTTCCGCGATCTGGAGGCGAATGCGGACGAACATGACCTGCCGGTACAGGCTCGCAAGCTGCCCGCCGAGGACTTCCTGCGAACCGTGGAGCAGCCGCCCGACCTGGTGGTTGCAGATCCCCCGCGTGCTGGGCTGGGCCGCGAGGCTACTAACGAGCTGCTTCGTATTCGCCCCCGAAACATCGCGCTCGTGAGCTGCGATCCTTCTACGCTCGCGCGCGATGTCAAAAAATTGCTCGCCCACTACCGCATCGAGCGCCTGACCATGGTCGATCTGTTTCCGCAGACTTACCACTTCGAAGCCGTGGTGCATTTAGCGAGGATGTAGAGTCGAGTTTACGGCTCATGGCTGAAACTCTTGGTGTCGCGGTGGCCGGTCTCGGCCGGATGGGAACCATCCACGCTCTGCATGTCCACGAACTTGCCCGCGAGACAAATGCCTGCGAATTGGTGGCCGTAGCCGAGCCGGACACGAATCGCGCTCAACGGTTTCTTGCTGATATCGGCATAGACGTGCCCGTCTTCCGCTCGGTTGACGAATTAGCCCGTTCCCGCATCTGCAGCGCTGCGGTGGTGGTTACGCCGACCGAAAATCATCGCGAACATGCGGCGGCTCTTGTCGCGGCCGGCTTTCGCGTTTTGCTGGAAAAACCTCTAACCGGAACGATTGAAGCTGATCGCGCATTCGCCGGCGAACTCGACCGGCATCACCCGCATTCGCTAATGCTCGCCTTCCAGCGGCGGTTTGATGAGCCGCTGAAGTTCGCCAAGGAACTGCTGGAGAGCGGCGCCATCGGCAAAGTTTTCAAAATCTACTCGGCGCTTGAAGATTCGAATCCCGCACCCGATGGTTATAAGAGCGGCGGCATCCTGCCGGACATGTCCGTGCACAACGTGGACGAGATTCTTTGGCTGACAGGCCGCACGCCCGTCAAGGCGCTGGCAATCGGCTCGCGCCTGTATAGCCACGCGCTGACGACCTGCGCGGAAGACTTTGACGACGCTCTTCTGAATCTATGGTTCGATAATGGCCTGCTTGGGCAGGTGCAGGTGAGCCGCAACCACGTGTCCGGGTATCGTGTAGAGACGATCATTTTCGGGGAAGAAGGACAGATTCATGTGGGGCACTTCGATCAGCGATTAACGAACATAACGGTGGAAGCGTATGGCCGCCGCGGTCGCATGCAGCCGATTGCTCTCAAGACTTTTCCCATGCGCGAATACAATCGGCCGTTGCCCGAGTTTGTCGATCGGTTCGGTCCCGCATACAAGGCCGAACTCGCGGCTTTTATTGACTGCTGCCGGAATGACTTGCCGTTTCCGGCCACCCATCGGGATGGCGTTCGCGCACAGGAAGCAATTTCGGCCGCGATGCAAAACGTGTTCAGTCCGGCTCAGGCCGCGGAGATCAGGTGAACTTCGTCACGCGCCACAGTACCGCTACGCCTGCCACCAGCACGCCCGCCAGCAAAAGCGCGAATACCGCCAGCCAGCCAACCCGCATGTCCATTTGCGGAACGCGCGTCACCGTTGCCAATCCGATAAACAGCAGAGTTGCGCCGGTGATCAGCAGCCAGTCGACCCAGGTTCTGCGAACCTCGCCTGATTCCAGTTCACGGCCTTCCATGCGCGTACTTACATATTCGGGATTGATTCCGTAAAGATCGACTTCCCGCTGCGCCGCCTGTTTCCAACTTCCGTACTCATCTTCTGATGTCGAGGATGTTGAAATCGAAACCGCGCCTAAGGCCATCAATAGGGATCCGCCAATTACTTCCACGTAAGTAGCCGCGGTCAATCCTTGTAACTCACGAAACACTAATAGCCCCAGCAGTAAGCCCCAGAGCTGATTTGTATTCGACAAAGGGATACCGCGACTGATCCCGACATACTTGGTTGCATAGTTCTGGAAGATATCGCCCACCACCCACATGAAGCCGCCGAGCATCGGCCAAAGCAGAATCCCGCGGCTGGCTGCCAGGTCATGCCAGAAAGGTCGAACGCCGCCAGTAAACACCAGAGCCACCGCTGTCATCATCGTCATCTCGCCGAACGTGAAGAACGTGAGGAAGGTAAGCGGGTTCATGCCTGTGATATAGGCCTTCCGGTACGGGATATACATCGACCCAAACATCAGGCCGGCGCCGATCGCTGCTGCGATGCCGTGCACGGCGTTCCCGCGCCCCGCCTCGGAAGTTGACGCCGCTGAGATGAGAACGGCGCCAATGAAGATGATGACCGCGCCCCCGACCACGCCCATTTTTCGCATCCAGTTGGCCCGATGCAGTTCCCGGAACAACAGCGTGCCCCACAGTATGCCGATCAGGCTGTTCGAGTTCCACAGCGGAAACGCCAGACTCAATCCGATGTCACGGACCGCGAAGATGGTCAATGTGTTGCCCACCGCCCAGAGGCAGCCGGCCATAACGCCCCACACCACGAGATGAGGAACATGGCGGGCATCGCGCAAGGCATCGCCTGTTCCACGAACGAGTGCGGGCAGGCTCCAGCGCGATACGAATGCGCCCAGCACCATCATGAAAGAGATAACGATCGGCGAGACCGAAATCGTGACCAGCTTCGTGGGCGCCTCCGCCGCTGCGAGCCATATCGCCGCGGCAAAGCCGCAGAATATGCCCAGCCTGTGTAGTGTCCGTTGCCGTGACGGGCTTTGGGCCGTCTTCGCCAGCTCACCCGAGAGAGTTCTTTCTGCAGGTTTCATGCCGCGATGCGGAGCAGCAGCAATCCTATCAGGAGAACGATTACTGGAACCCAGAATTGAACATCCCGCAATACCGCGGCCCAGCGAACTGTGTCGTGCCGCTCATGCCGGCCGCCCTCGGATTCTCGCATTGTCCAAATTATATGTGGCTGGCCATCACGCGAATGTACATTCAAGTTATGCCATCTCACGTGGGTATTGTGGCCTGCTCTGCCGAGGGCGCGGCGCTTTGCTATCGAACGATCTGCCGAGAGGGTGCAGACCTCCTGGGACCGCATAATCATCCTGAGATCTCCATGCACACACACTCCTTGGCCCAGTACATGGCCTGCATGCGGCGTGCAGACTGGCAAGGAGTCGGTGAATTGATGCTCTCATCCGCGAATAAGCTGGCCGGCACCGGCGCAGACTTCCTGATTTGCCCCGACAATACCATCCATCA
>JAFAMM010000042.1 GCA_019233375.1 Acidobacteriaceae bacterium | reverse complement strand
TTCAGCGCCAGCGCTCGCCGGTAGTCCTTCTCGGCGCCTGCCCAGTCCCAAAAGTCGCATTTAATATCAGCTAGTGCGGTCCACGCACCGGAAAGATTCGGGTCGAGCTCAAGCGCCCGCTCTACTGCTCGCCTTGCTATATAGACGTCCTCGGCTGAAACTTTCAGCGCGCCGCGGTGAGCACGAGATAGACCAACATAGGCCGCAGCAAAGTCCGGCTCAGCGTCGATGGCCTGCTGAAAAGATGCGCTGGCGAGTTTCAACTCGTCGCTACCAAAGCCGCGCATGAACCTCTGCATATGGGCATTCCCCTGCAAATAGGCCTCGAGCGCCTCGGGACTTATCGGCCGCGGCTGCCCGGGAGGTGTGCGCTGGTCCGCCGTGATTCGCGCCTGCACCTGCCGCGCGATGTCTCCGGCTACCTCCCGTTCCAGCAGGAATACGTCGCGCACGTCGCGCTCATAGCTATTGGCCCAGAGATGTTTGTCTGTCGGGCCGTGAATGAGCTGCGCGCTGATCCGCACGCGATCGCCGGAGCGTTGGACTGTTCCTTCTACAATGCCGTCGACATTCAGCTCGCGCGCGATCTCCGGGAGTGATTTCTTGGTTTGGTTGTACTGCATCGAGGACGTACGCGAAATGACCCGAATCGAGCCGATCTGCGCGAGCTCTGTAATCAACGCATCGGTCATGCCGTCGGAAAAATACTCCTGCGCTGCATCGCCCGATAAATTCGTGAGCGGAATCACGGCCAGCGACTGGATCCGCGGCGCTCCAATACCCAAGACGCGACGGCGTAGTCTGGAAGAACTGAGCCCAATGAACAGAGCAGCCACCGCTACTATCGACACTGCTAAGGCGCCCCAACGAAGCCAAGTTCTGCGTTCCTTGTTTCCGGCAGTCACCTTGTCGCTGGCAGGTGTGTCAACCGGCGACATCAGCGGAGCGATGAATCGGTAGCCGCGGCGCGGAATAGTCTCTATAAAACGGGGGCTTCCCGCGGAATCACCCAGCGCTTCGCGCGCGCGGTTGACGGCCTTCTTAAGAGCAAGATCGTAATCGACGAATGTATTCTCAGGCCAGAGACGTTGCCGGAGTTCTTCGCGCGTTACGACTTGCTGCGGGCGCTCCAGCAGCACTTGCAGGACTTGGAATGGTTGTCCGTTCAGTTTCTGCCGGACTCCGGACTTGCGCAGCTCACCGGCATCCAGGTCAACCTCGAAGGTCCCGAACTTGAGCAGCCGCACACAGTTCCCGTTTCCACTGCCGTCTCGAAAAGGCGCACTTACTTTAACACACTTTCTCTACAGCGTGTCTATCTATACCTCAGCCGTAACGGCCGCGGGTGTAGCTCTCGCACCCGTCATAGCCGTTGACGCAAAGAGGATTGCGCAAAGATAGCCTCAGTCCAGTTTCCCTGCGCCTCTCTGCCTAACGACAGATCGCGTCAGAAACCGCTTGGCCGGGCGAAGCTGGACTTTGCTGCACTCGTGCCGTAAGCCGCGTCGCCTCAAGCGCCAGCACCACAGTCGCGATCCAAACCACATCCGCCGCGAGCAGGTGTACTAACTGCATGCCCAGCGGCGCAAGAAGCGCCAGATTCAGCATGCCCAGCGCAAGTTGAAGCAGGGTGAATCCTATCACCGCGTACGCCGCGCGCTTCATTCGCCAAGGTTCCTCCTTCCGTGCGTACGAGCCTGCTGCCCACAGCAGCAACGCCGCACCCAGGATCGCGACCATCGGATGCAGGGTTCGAAGGCGGAGAAGCATGCTCGAAACATTCGAAAAATCCTGCTGCACCCCGGCGCGCAGCGACATCGCCGGGAACAACATATCACCCAGCGCCGCAATCGCTCCGGTCACGCTCACCAGAACGGTAACCAGCAGCGCCCAGCGAATCTTGCCTGGGATATCGCCGGGCCGGACACGTTCCGTCCTTGTATGCGCCAGCCAGGCAGTCGCGGTAAAAGCCGCGAGCAGCAGAAGTGTATTTACTAAATGAGCGCTCAAATACCACGCTCGTCCGGCGGACTGGTCCTTGGCGACATACCGGAACAACACCAGTCCTGCGCCTAGCAGGGCTTCGACAAAGAGAAACACCAGAGACCACACTGAATAGTGCCGCACCGCGTGCCGCTTCGGAAAGCTCACAAAAGCCCACGCTACCAGCGCAAGCGTCGCGAACGTATCCACGCTGGTCATCATGCGGTGGGTAAACTCGATGGCCACCGGAGTCGCCATGTGCTGTGGGATGACCTGCCCGTTGCAAAACGGCCAGTGGGCGCCGCAGCCATCGCCCGAAAAGGATGCCCGGACATATGCGCCCCATAGAATCACGGGGATGTTGTACGCCAGCACCGCCCATGCGAAAACGCCGAATGCGCTGCGCGACTTCTCGCTCCTGTAGCTCATCTACAACTCGCCGGTGGAGCGCAGATGCGCTGCCATCAAAATCGCCGCCACGCTGTCGACTTCCGTGATCCGGCCGTCCATCGCCATCTTCACGGCTTCCTGAAATGGCTTCCATGCCACCGTGATCTCTTCTTCGGGATCGTGGTTTGTATCGGTCGTGCTCAACCCTGTTGCCAGGTAGAACGTCTGGCTGTCGCAGTTGACTCCGTTCGCGTTATCCACCCGGCCGATCTCGCGCCATTCCCGCGCAATCACGCCGGCTTCCTCAGCCAGTTCGCGCTTTGCGACTTCCAGCACGTCGTGCTCTTCGGGATGTGAGCCGCCGCGCGGGATCTCCCAGGAATAGCGGTTCACGGTGTAACGCCATTGGCCGACCAGCACGATCTCATCCCGCTCATTCAGCGCCACGATGCCGGCCGACGGCCGAACTTCGATGACGCTGTAAAGCCCCGGACCACCATCGGGCCTGACCACTTCATCCTCGCGCACCCGAATCCAGGCGTTTTCATACGCCACACGGGATGAAATCGTTCGCCACGGGTTTCTGGCCACGCGCTAATCCGCCTCGCCGCAGATCGCGGCCAATACGTCCCAATCAACGTTTCCACCCGAAAGAATAACGCCAATCGAGCCGATGCCCGCCGGCAGCTTTCGATCCAGCACCGCGGCTGCGGCCACAGCGCCGCTCGGCTCCGTCAAAATCTTCAGGCGGCTGAGCAGAAACCGCACCGTTGCTTTGATCTCTCGCTCGGAAACCAGCAACACGCCTTCTGCAAGCGCCCGCACAATAGGGAAGGTAATCGCGCCGGGTGTTGTCGTCCGCAACCCGTCGGCGATGGTAGCAGGCGGTGCAATCTCCACGCGCTCGCCCTTTTGGAGCGACTGGGCCCAATCATCCGCCAGCTCCGGCTCCGCGCCGAAGACCCGAATGCCCGGGCGCAACGCATTTGCCGCAATTAAGCTGCCCGAAAGTAGCCCGCCTCCACCGAGCGGCGTGATGAGCGCCTCCAGTTCCGGCTGCTGGCGAAGAAACTCCAGCGCGGCCGTTCCCTGCCCGGCGATGATCCACGGATGGTCATAAGAGGGCACAACCGTTGCTCCGGTCTCCTCAGCGATTCTGGCAGCGATCTCTTCGCGCGACTCTTGTAGCCGGTTAAAGAAAACGATCTCCGGGGCATAGGCTCTTGTCGGTTCGAGCTTCGCTTTGGGCGTGTCGGTCGGCATTACGATGGTTGCCTTCACACCCAGATAATCCGCCGCGATCGCAACCGCCTGCGCATGATTGCCCGAGGAGAACGTGACGATTCCGCGCCTTCGTTCCTCATCGCTCAAGCAAAGCAGGAAATTGAGCGCGCCTCGAATCTTGAATGCGCCGCCGCGCTGCAGGTTCTCGCACTTGAAGTGAGTAGCAAGGCCCGAAGCTCGATCGAAAAGCCGTGAGCGTAGAACAGGCGTTTTCTGCGCAAGTGCTGTGATACGTTCGGAGGCACGCTCGATGTCCTCCAGCGTGACCACTTGCTCGGCGGTCTGCTCCGTGCTGTAAATCATTCAGTAACCGGCCTTCTTATCCACCACATTGATCAGCGGTTCACCTTTTGCGAAATGCTGAAAATTTTTGAGGAACGGCTGCATGGCGAGGTCGAGCCAGTCCGGGTCGTCCGTGCGATCGGTGCAGTGCGGCGAGATCAGGACGTTCTCCATATCCCAAAGAGGCGAACTCTGCGGTAGTGGCTCTACTTCGAATACATCCAGCGCGGCGCCAGCGATTTTCCTTTTCTCGAGAGCCCGGATGAGCGCCGCTTCATCAATTACCGGCCCGCGTCCCACATTGATGACAATGGCCGCAGCCTTCATCGATTCGAAGGCAGCGTCGCTGATCATGTGATGCGTTTCAGGAGTGAGCGGAGCGGCCATCAACAGCACGTCCAGCTCATGCAGGAAGTCGCTCAGTTGATCCGGACTGTAGATGCGATCCAAAATCGGGTCCTGTTGCGACAGCGTGGGGTTGCGCCGGGCAGCGTAGATCGCGACGCCGAGCGCTTTCGCGAGCAACGCGCATTCACGCCCGATCTCACCGTAGCCAACGACTCCCATGACCTTTCCGGGCAGCCAGCCTACCCGGAAGTCATCCCATTTATGAGCCCGCTGGCTGTCGACCATCCGCCGGACGTGCTTGTGGAAATACAGCATGCCCAAAACAGCGAATTCGGCGAGCGACCTCTTAAAGACACCTTTCGCGTTCGTGACCGGGACGGGGCTCTCGATCAGTTCAGGAAAAAGCAGTTTCTCCACCCCGGCCGACAGCGAATGAACCCACCGCACCGCCCGCGCATGCTTCCATACCTCCGGAAAATCGACTGTCTTGCCCGTTAACCCCGAGTACAAAATTATTTCTGCTTGCCCCGCATGGCGTGACAGGGCCGCGGTGTCGTTGCCGACAAAAATCTCTGCCGAATCCCGCAAGCTGTTCAAGTTTCTCAAAACGTAATGGTCAGGCGGGCACACGACCAGCAGCTTTGGCTTCGGCATCAGCGTTCACTGCCATTCTAAAAAACGAAGCCAACCTGACTGGCTCATGCCGGGAAGTTCGTTTCGTAAAACGCCCCTAAGTTCGTAGAATGAAAGAGTGCAGGAACGTTGTACATGCGGCGCCTATCTGCCCGAGGGCGCCCGGTTTTGCCACAAGTGCGGCAGGCCGCTGTTTGAGGAGGATGCGGCGCGTCTAGCGGCCCAGGAAGCCGCGACCCCTGCTACACCGGGCGATGCCGCGCCCCATGCGCTGCCGCGCGTATCCGCCGTAGGATTTCGTAACGTGCAGGCTGTTCTGATCACCATGGCGGTGGCGGCCATCTCTCTGGTGGCGCTTTGCGCCGCCGCCGTAGTCGCTCCTGTCCTCGGACCCCTGGTGCTGTGCGCCGCGGGTTTCGCCGCCACGAAACTATACAAAAGCCGCTCGAGCGAAGCCCTTTCTACCGGCAGCGGCGCCTATCTGGGCCTAATGACGGGGCTGTGGCTGTTCCTGGTAGTCGCTGCCTGCGCGGCAATCACAAGTGTCTACGTTTCGTCCCCGGAAGGCCGCGACATGATGAAAGCGGCTATGCCGAGGATGCCTGAGATCGCCAAGCTGCTCGACAACCCGCACCGGTTCGTCATCAGCATCTTCGAAGGTCTGGTGCCCACGTTTTTCATTGCCACCATCTCAGCCGCATTCGGCGGGATGCTTGCCGCCCGTAGCTCGGCCCGGAGACGGCAATCCTAATCGCGCCCGGCAGTTTTCCACAAGTTCGTTTCGCAAAATTCCGCTGCGCGGTGCATGTGTCGTCCGCTGTTACCCTGAAGGTCCGAAGCTGAATGAGTAAACCGATTTTGACGGTAACCATCAATCCGGCGCTCGACCGTATCATCACCGTCGATCGCCTGGTTTTCGAAGATCGCGCGTACATTGAATCGAAAACGGAAGCCGCCGGCGGGCGCGGCATCAATGCAGCGCGCGTGCTGACCAGTTTTGGCGCGACGGTTACAGCCATCACCACTTCCGGCCGCGAGATCGGCCGCAAGTTCGAAGAGCACCTGGCGCGCGATACGTTTGGCAAGGAAATCGTCAAAATCCGGCACGGCATCCGTGTAAACCTGACCATCTCCGATCGCCAGGGCTTATCCATCAAGCTGAACGAATTGGGGCCGGCGCTGTCCCAGGCGGAGCAGAACAGGCTGATCAAGGCAACCGAAAAGCATCTGCCCGAAGCCTCCTGGCTGATGCTTTGCGGCAGCCTCCCGCCGGAGATGCCGCCGCATTTCTACACTGAGCTGATCAGAGTAGCAACGAAGCACAAGGTCGAAACACTGCTTGACACCGACGGCGACGCGCTGTTGCACGGCCTCGAAGCCGGGCCGACCATCGTGAAGCCCAATCAGTCGGAAGCGGAGCGCCTGCTCAATACGGCGCTCATCACGCGATCGCAGTTAGTGGAAGCCGTGCAGCGGATCAAAGCGCTAGGCCCCAAGTCAGTTGTTCTTTCATTGGGCAGCCGCGGCGCCATTGCCGCTACCTCGAGCGAGGGCATTTTGGAGGTTGTTCCCCCGGTCGTGAATTCGCGTTGCCCGATCGGTGCCGGGGATGCGATGTCCGCTGCGATGGTCTGGTCACTCGAGCGGGGTGATTCTTTCAGCGAAGCTTTGCGCTGGGGTGTCGCAGCCGGTACGGCTTCTTCGAAGCTACCCGGCATCACGCTCGCGAATCTCGAGCAGACGCGCGAAACCTACGAACAGACGCGCATCACCCGCGTCGTTTAGCTTCAATTCCGCTGGGATAGAACGGTTTCGAAGACAACTGCCGTCAGTCGTACTTTTCGTAAATGATCTGCTTGCGGTCGAAGCCGCGCTGCTTCAGCTCGCGGCGAACATCATCCACCATCTCTTTCAAGCCGCATATATAAACATCGACATTGAAGATCTCGTCCGGCGTGTGGAGCGCCAGTACCTCGTCGAGATGCTGCTGCACGCGACCGGTGCGGCCGGTCCAGCTTGTTTCAGGACGGGTCACGGTGGGTACAAAACGGAAAGACGGGTAAGCTCCGGCCAATTCTTCCAATTCGCCCCGGTACAGTAACCCGTATTCGTAACGCACACCAAACAGCAGTGTCACCTGCGGCCGTAATTTGGGTAGGTGATCGAGCAGCATGGAGCGGAAAGGCGCGATACCGGTTCCCGTGGCGATAAACACAGCACGACGTCCAGCATGCCGCAGGGTGAAGTAGCCGAGGGGCTCGTGCATCTCGACTTCATCTCCCGGCTGCAGCCGAAAGAGATAGTTGGAGACCAGGCCCTCCTGCACGCGGTTCAGGCACAACGCAAAGCGATTACCGTCGCGCGGCGATGCGATGGAGTACGCGCGCGTGATTTCTTTGCCGTTGATCGCTTGCAGAACCGAAACGAACTGTCCGGGCGTGAAGTGCAGTTCTTCGCGATCCGGCAGATCAAATTCGAAGTGCCGTACTTCAGGGGCGAGTTCTTTCCAGCTCAGAAGCCTGGCTTTCATAGGATGATGCTCGGCGCTTGCTCCTGAACGGTAGTTTGCGGCACGAGATGTTTGAGGAGGTCGAGGAACATGCGCCCGCGCGGTTTTCCGTTCTGGTTCTGCTGGCCCAGACGATGCAGGAAAACGAGAGTAGCCAGGATTTCGGAGTTGCGCAGCCCACCCAATCCTTCGCGCTCGGCACGAATATTCTGGTACTCTTCGACCGATTCAATGAAAATCCGCTGCACGCTGGCCGCGACATTATTTTCCGGACGCGTTTCGTAGATCAGTCCCGAACTGAGCGTCCGGTACGTCTGAATTAACGCGTCGAGCGCAGTCATTACGTCCGAATCGATCGCACCAGGGGTACGCAGGGCGGCCTGTAACAGCGAATATGTGCAGTACAACAAGAACTCCTCGTGCGATTGCAGAAATTCCTCCGAGACCTCCACATCGCGGTTCGCAATGTCGCCGGGCGCAACGGGAACGGGCTTTTCGTGCTGATGAGCGTCCATCAGATACACGCAATCCAGGGGGCAGGAAAGAGAGACCTCCCGCTCGGTGCCGCAGCAGGTTGTGCAGATGTCGCCGCGCACGGCTGGACAAGCCCGGCGGGCTCGCCTTTTAGCGCAGATTTTGCACAGAATCGGTTCGGACATGAGCTACCCGTATTATCGGCTGCTTCGTCTCCGGGGCCTTTCAGTCAGCGGTTTATGATCGGATCAGAGCGAGATGCAAAGAGTCGACCTGTACCTGAAAGTGACCGTGGACCTGGATGAAACCGAGGAGCCGGAGCGGGTAGCCGGCGAGATCTGCAGGCAGCTCGAAAAAATGCAGATCGTTCGTTCGGCCGAGGTATCGAACACGTCGAAACGCGAATAGCTCGCCCTAAGGACGCAGCCGCGGCCGCCCTGCGCGACTTGCTTACGAGCCCAGCAGTTCCCGGTGAACGCGGTCTAAATAGCCGTCCGTCATGCCAGCAACGTAATCGCAGACCACACGGTACGCCGGCATGGTCTCCAGAGCTTCGCGGTAGCCTGCTGAAACGCGCTCCGGGTGGTCCAGAAGATATTCGAAAACGGCATTCATCTTAGCCACGGCGAAAGTACGCTCCTCCACGAGCTTGGCGAAGGAATAAAAGCCTTCGGAAAGCAGCAGTTTAAGCTGGGCCTTGATTTCTTCTGACTGCGGGGTCATGCGCGCAATGCGATCGTTCACTTCGCGGACGTCTTCGGGCATCTCGACCCCGGAGCTTTTCGCCGCTTGAGCCGTGCCCTCGATTAAGCCGCCTGTCAAGACGTTGATCAATTGCCGCTGCACCTCCCAGAAGCGAATTCTTTCGGCGCTGCCGGGAAACTGGGTATCGACCTGATCGACAAGGGCCGCGGCGAACGGAACGGCTTCTGCTATCTGCGGCATTGTGATTAGTCCGGCGTTGACGGCATCGTCCAGATCCGCCGTCGAGTAGCTTATCTCGTCAGCCAAATCGATTATCTGAGCCTCGAGGAGCGGACGCTTACCGGGCAGAAACTCGCGCAGCGAGGGTGGAGCTTCAGCGGGCACCTCGCGTGAATGCTTCACGATTCCTTCGCGCACCTCAAATGTCAGATTCAGACCGTGAAAGCGCGCGTAGCGCTCCTCCAACTCATCGACGATCCGCAAGGCGTGCAGGTTGTGTTCGAAGGAAGCTCCGAAGCGCTGCATCTGCCGGTTCAAGGCCTTTTCGCCGACGTGCCCAAGAGGCGGATGCCCGAGATCGTGGGCTAAGGCCAGGGTCTCAGTGTATTCCTCGTTCAACTCGAGCGTGGCAGCGACGGTACGCGCGATTTGAGCAACCTCGATCGTGTGCGTCAGGCGGTTGCGGAAGTGATCGTAGCGGCCCGCCGCAAAGACCTGGGTTTTCCCTTCGAGACGCCGGAACGCGCGCGAATGAATGATGCGATCGCGGTCGCGCTGCAGGTCATTTCTATACGGATGGGGCGATTCGGGAAAGCGGCGTCCCTGAAGATGTGACGGACCAAGGCGAAGTCGGCCCAGCATTCAACGAGGAGCTATTTCGAGAGCGTAGCTTCCATCTCGCTGACCGCGCGCGAGACGGCCGGGCGCTGATCCGGCGTTTTTAGCGACTGCAGCAGGGCCTTAGCGGCTTTGGGATCCGCGCTCTCGTCGAGCCGCGCGATCAAAATGTCGGCCTGGTCCTTGGAAACCAGAGCAGAGGGCTTGTTCACGATCGATTGCAGGAGGTTGCGAGCCTCGCTGGTTTTCCCCTCACCGGCATAAAGCTGCGCGAGCGCGATCTTCGCTAGCGGGCTGCACTGGCTATCAGAACCCGCCACCTTGGTCAGGTACGTCTTGGCCGTTTTGTTATCGCCCTGCTGCGCTTTCAACGTTCCCAGATAATACTGCGCGATGAGCCCCTGGCTGCTATCGCCATCTTTGGCAATCATGTCCGATAAGGCCTTGATGGAGGCCTGGGTCTTGGCTTCCTGGGTCGCGAAAGTCTTGACGAATGCGTTCGGCTGGCCGACCGGCGCATCAAGTACGTTGAAGACCGCCTGCAGGTCGCGGTCCCGGACGGAATTGCGATATGACAAATACCAGTACAAACCGCCTGCGACGGCTAGAACGGCTGCGGCGATGATCCCGATGCGAACGACGCGTTCGCGGTGTTCATTTGTGTACCTGACAACACGGGAGACTGCATCGGTGAACTCATCGTGCTGCAGTTGCTCCTTTAATTCATGACGGGTCAATAGCGGAGTACTGCCTTTCCTGCTGTAAGCGTAACCTCCAACGTATCACAAATGAGGCGCGGCGCGAACAGACACAATTCGCAAATCGCCATGCCCGCCGCCTGGGGCGCGGGCTGCGAAAAGTCAGACTCGGGCATCGGCTAAGTCGCGTTTTATCGCGAACTTAACCAACCCTGCAACATCGTAGATATCGAGCTTCCGCATCAGGCTCGAGCGGTAGGTATCTACCGTCTTCGGGCTCAGAGACAGGCGCGCCGCTATTTCCTTGGCCCGTACCCCTTCAACAAGGAGCGTGAATACCTGAAACTCGCGGCTGCTCAAATTTTCGAGCGGGTCTTCGGTGGCATTGCGGCCCGGGTCACCGAACAGCGACATGACCTCAATCTGCGGAGAAACGTAGATGCCGCCCTGAGT
>JAFAMM010000028.1 GCA_019233375.1 Acidobacteriaceae bacterium | reverse complement strand
AACAAAGTTTCGCTAGCTCCAGGCTCGAGTTCCGGCGCGATGGATGCCTTGTTCGGAAGGCAGCAACAACTAACTGCTCAAAGGGAGTGGAAGAAAACATTGCTTGCACAAGGGGAATGAACCAGCGGCGCCTCACCCGGCGCTGTCAGAACTGCTGCCGCCTTTGAGCGACCACGAAGCCTTAGTTGAAGCGAACCGCTGCCTGTTCTGCTTCGACGCGCCGTGCACCCACGCCTGCCCCACGCACATCGATGTTCCCCGCTTCATAAAGAAAATCGCTTCGAGCAACCTCAGCGGTTCAGCCCGAACCATTCTGGATGCCAATCTTCTCGGTGCGACATGCGCGCGCGTCTGCCCGGTTCAGGAATTATGCGAAGGGGCTTGTGTGCTCGGAGCCGAGCACAAGCCGATCATGATCGGCCGCCTGCAGAGATATGTAATGGACCACGCGTATGACGGCCGGCAGCCTGTTTTCAGTGTTGCTCCGCCGACCGGTAAGAAAGTCGCCATTATCGGTGCTGGCGCCGCCGGACTCTCTTGCGCCGGCGAACTTGCAAAGCGCGGCCACGCTGTAACGGTATATGAAAAGCGCGATCTCGCCGGCGGACTTTCCACGTACGGCATCATCGGGCTTCGCGAGCCGATTCCTGTAGCGCTCGCGGAAGTCGAGATGATTCGACGCATGGGGGTCGAATTTCGAACCGGAAGCGAGTTGTGCAATGATCTTCGCCTTGCTGATCTGCGCTCTGACTTTGATGCCGTTTTTCTGAGTTTCGGACTGAAAGCCGCCGTTCAGCGTCTTGGCATTCCTGGCGAGGAAGATATTATCGACGGTCTCTCCTACATCGAGCAGAGCAAAGTTGATCCGCAGAGTCTAAAGGTCGGAGCAAGTGTGATTGTTGTCGGCGCCGGAAATACCGCCATCGATTGCGCGACCGTAGCGAAGCGGCTGGGAGCGAAGCAGGTCACCATTCTTTACCGGCGTACCGAAAACGAAGTAAGCGCGTATCGACATGAAATGGAGTTCATTCGAAACGAAGGGGTCGAATTCCGCTTCCTAACGCAGCCGTCGAGCGTTGTTACTCGAGATGGACACGTCGCCGGGATGGAGTGCATCCGGATGGCGCTCGGCGCGCCAGATGCAACAGGACGTCCAACACCGCAGCCCGTGCTTGGTTCGAAATTCTTCATCGCCGCGGATCAGATCGTCAAGGCAATCGGCCAGCAAAGACCGCCGATCACCGGTGCGCTCGGGCTTACGACCAAAGACGGTTACATCGAGGTGAATGCCGCGTTTGAAACAAATATTCCTAACGTGTTCGCGGGCGGCGATTGCATACGGTCTCGCGGCACGTGCTCAACCGTGATGGCCGTCCAAGATGGCAAACTCGCTGCTCTCTCCATCCACGAAAGGCTTGCCGCGAGGGTAGCAGGGGGCGTTTGAATGGCAGATCTCAGCATCACTTTTGCGGGCGTCAGATCGCCTAATCCCTTTTGGCTTGCCTCGGCTCCCCCGACAAACTCAGGCGCACAGATTCACAGGGCGTTTGAGGCGGGTTGGGGCGGCGCTGTTTGGAAAACGATCGGCGCGCCGGTGCTGAACGTTTCGAATCGCTATGGGGCCTGGCATTACGGCGGACAGAAGATGCTCGCTATCAACAACGTTGAGCTGATTTCGGATCGCCCGCTGGATGTAAACCTGCGTGAAATCGCCGATGTGAAACGCCACTGGCCGGACCGGGCCGTCATCGTGTCCGCGATGGTCGAGTCCTCTCAGAAGGCCTGGAGCGACATCATTCATCAGATCGAAGACACCGGGGCCGACGCCATCGAACTGAATTATGGCTGCCCCCACGGCATGAGCGAGCGCGGCATGGGCAGCGCCGTCGGTCAGGTTCCCGAATATTGTGAGCGGATTACGCGTTGGGTTAAGAAAGCGGCGCGTGTCCCGGTGATTGTGAAGCTCACGCCGAACATCACGAACATCGTGTATCCCGCGCGCGCCGCGGTCAAAGCTGGAGCGGATGCGTTGTCGTTGATCAATACGGTGAATTCCATCATTGGGGTGGATCTTGACAGCCTAGAGATTACGCCAAGTATCGGAGGCAAATCGGGACACGGCGGGTATGCAGGCCCGGCGGTAAAGCCGATCGCTCTAAATATGCTGTCGGCGCTCGGTAAAGACGAAGTGATCGCCTCATCGCCGCTGCCGATCTCGGGCATGGGCGGCATCGCGACGTGGAAAGATGCCGCGGAGTTCCTGCTGCTCGGCGCAACCAGCGTGCAGGTGTGTACAGCAGTGATGCACTACGGTTTCCGCATTATCGAAGATCTGTGTGATGGTCTGTCGAATTGGATGGACTCGAAGGGATTCGCTCGAATCGATGATCTGCGAGGGAAAGCGCTCCCACAGCTTTCCGATTTTAAGAACTTCGATCTCGCGTTTCGAGCCGTTGCCCGTATCAATCCTGATCTTTGCATCAAGTGCAACCTTTGCTACGTCGCTTGTAACGACACAGCGCATCAATGTATCGATCTGATTTCCGCAGAAGGAATGCTGATCGAACCCCTTGCTTATGACGTACGCTCAAATGGCAAGCAGGAAGCAACAGCAACTCGTCCTCAGCCGCGGGTCCGCGAAGAAGACTGCGTCGGCTGCCGCCTGTGTCATAACGTGTGCCCGGTTCTCGATTGTATCGAAATGGTCGACGTACCGGCTTCGCAGCCTTCGGTGTCGTGGGATGAGCTTTCGAAGGCTCAGCCTGAAGTGACTGAGAGTTGGGACGCTATGGAACGTTACCGGGCCGAGCACGGCATTCACATCCATTAGGAGCCGTTGCTGTGCCGCTGCTGATCAGAAATGGCGAAATCGTCACGTCAGACGCGCGCTACCGCGCGGATATCTATGCCGAGGACGAGACGATAACACGCATCGGGAAAGACTTGGAGGCCGCACCCGATACGGAGATTATTGACGCTTCCGGAAAGCTCGTTTTCCCCGGCTTTGTCGATCCGCATGTGCACATCTATTTGCCTTTCATGGCGACGTTCGCCAAAGACACGCACGAGACCGCAAGCGTTGCTGCCTTAATCGGAGGCACCACTAGCTACATCGAGATGTGTTGCCCTTCGCGTTTAGATGACGCTCTTGAGGGGTATCATCTCTGGAAGTCGAAAGCGGAGGGAAACAGCACCTGCGACTACGGTTTTCACATGGCGGTTGCAAAGTACACGGCCGAAACCGAGTCGCAGTTGCGCGAGATTGTTCGGGACGGTACGAGCTCATTCAAAATCTTTCTCGCATACAAGAATTTTTTTGGGATCGAAGACTGCGAGCTGTACCGCGCTCTGAATCTGGCGCGCAAACTGGGCGTGATCACGACAGCGCACTGCGAGAACGCAGAGCTGGTGGCGCAGCTTCAGCAGCAACTTCTCGCACGCGGGAATACCGGGCCCGAATGGCACGAGCCCAGTCGTCCGGAATCCGTAGAGGCCCTGGGTACTCATCATTTTGCGACGTTTCTTGAGAATACCGGGGCGTCGGGTTATGTGGTTCATCTCTCGTGCGAGCGGGCGCTGAAGGCGGCGCTCGCGGCGAAAGAGCGTGGCGTGAAGTTGTCGATCGAAGCGGTCACGCCGCACCTGGTGCTCGACAAGAGCTACGCGGAACGGCCGGGAATCGAAGGGATGAAGCACGTCATGTCCCCCCCGCTGCGCGACAAGAGCAACCATCGCGTGCTTTGGAATGCTTTGAATACAGGCTTGATCGACACTGTAGCCACGGACCACTGCCCGTTCGATATCGAGCAAAAACTGCTTGGTAAAAACGCGTTCACTGAGATCCCTAACGGCATCGCCGGAATCGAAGATCGGGTGAACTTGATGTTCACATATGGAGTGAAAAGGCAAAAGCTGGATCTTCACCGCTTCGTCGATGCCGCGAGCACGCGTGCCGCGAAGATCTTCGGTCTTTTCCCGCGAAAAGGTACCATCGCAGTCGGCAGCGACGCCGATCTGGTTGTGTATGACCCTACATATCACGGCACACTTTCCGCTTCTGCCCACCACACGAACAATGACTATAACGGTTACGAAGGTATGGAAATAGAAGGCCGCCCCGCAGTGGTTACGGTCCGAGGCAAGGTTCAAGTAACGGACGGAAAGTTCGTGGGCGAGCGCGGACGGGGGCGTTTTCTGAAACGCGAGCCGAACCACTTTGGGAATTCGTGATCGCGATGGCTCTTGACCCCAAGCGAACTGTTTCGGAGCTCAAGGAACTCCGCCAGCTCACAAGCGACGAGAACGGCGCACAACGTGTAGCTTGGACGGATACCTGGCTTGCAGCACGCGATTGGTTCCGGGGGAAGCTGCAAGGCTTGCCGGTGGAGCAGCACTACGATGCCGTTGCGAACAACTGGACCACGCTGCCTGGAGAATCGAAAAAGGCCCTGCTGCTCGGCGGCCATCTGGATTCCGTTCCAAATGGCGGATGGCTGGATGGAAGCTTGGGCGTGCTCGCATCGCTTGAAGTGCTGCGGCGTTTTGCGCGCGAGTACAACGGCCGACCGCCTGTCACCATCAGGCTTGTCGATTGGGCGGACGAAGAAGGCGCGCGCTTCGGGCGCAGTCTCTTTGGGTCGTCCGCTTTTGCCGGCACGCACAGCATCCCTGCGGATCGAGGCCGTACAGATAGAGAGGGTGTGCGGCTCGAGGACGCGCTGCGGCGCTGCGGAGTGGAGATCGATCGCATCGGGGACGCCGGCCGCGAACGGCAGGATGCGGCAGCATACCTGGAACTGCATATTGAGCAAGGGCCAGTGCTTGAGCGGGCAGGTCTTCCGCTCGCGACAGTTGCCGGCACCAAAGGCGTCGAGCGGCACGCAGTGACCTTCTTCGGGCAGGAAGCGCATTCCGGCTCAACGCCGATGGGCCTGCGCCGTGATGCGCTCGCCGCTGCCGCCAAGCTAGCTCTGGAGATTCGCCCGATTGCCGCGCGCCATAACGACGCGGTATGTACGATGGGCAGCGTAAAAACGTTTCCGGGAATCGTGACAGCGGTTGTCGGCCGTTGTGAAACCGCGCTCGATCAGCGCCATCTTGATCCGGCCATACTGGCGGCCATGCACCATGAGGCGATCGAAGCGAGCAGGCGCTTCGCGGAAGAAGAACGGTGTACGGTCGAGTGGTCCCGTATCTGGAGCATCGAGCCGATCCCTTTTCATTCGGAACTCATCCGGCTCTGCCAGGAATCCGTTCGCGAAGTGGCCGCGGCAGGCCCATCCATGCCGTCAGGGCCTCTGCATGATGCGGCGGAGGTGAGCCGATCAGGCATTCCCACGGTAATGATGTTCGTGCAGTCATTGGGCGGTATCAGTCACAACCGGATCGAGGACACGAAAGAGGAGCACATTGAAGTTGCGGTCTCTGCTCTTGACCGGCTCGCCAGCAAGACCGCTGCCTGGATACGTTCGCAGTCGTGACCCGCCTAAACAGACAAACGCTTCGACGAAGAGAATTTCTCATCCAATGCGGTGAGATGACGGCGGCTGCTTTTCTGCCCGCCGGCGGCTTCGGTTCGGCAGTTCGTTCGGGAACCGGAATGGATTTCCATCTGCATCCTCATTACCGGGAACAGACGCCACTTGAGGCCGTATTGCGAAAGAAAGATGCGGCCCTCGACAATTTCGCTGTCGAGAAATACCATGACCAGATCGCCGCAATTCTGAACGCATGGAGCCGCGATCTCCTGACGTCCCCGCGCGACATGCGCTCCGTCCGGAACATGCTGGCTGGCAATTTTCAGGGCCCGTCACTTCGGCCTTCCGAATCAAAGCTTCTGCGCTCTCAGGGAGTGATTGAAGTTCGGCAGCTCAGTTTTGACAACCGCAGTGTTCTCATGCGGGACGCGTTCGCAACTGAGTTTCAGAGCTATTTCGAAGCTTTTTCCCAGATCGTGACAGCCCAGTTCGAGATCACTGGAATCGAGGAGCGCGATGGGGGCCAGTTAGGCACGCAGGTTCGCTACGAGTTTATAGGCACCGGACATGCATTCTTTCGTGAGCAACGAACAGGCGCTTGGCAAATCTTATGGCAGGCCGGTAATCGTGGCGAATACCTGGTCGCCGGGTGGCGCCATGCCGGGGAGGTTTGCAGCCGTTCTATGTCCGCCGTCTATATGGACGCTACGAAGAGCGTGCTTGGCGCGAATCGATCCTATTCGGAACAGTTGCTCCATGGCACCGATTATTGGCGTACCGTTATCGACGGCGCCTCTCACATAGATATCTATGGCCATAACGGAGTGTGTTTCTCAGACATCGATGGGGACGGCTTCGATGATCTGTACGTCTGCCAGCCGGCGGGTCTTCCAAACCGGCTTTACCGGAATCGCGGAGACGGCACCTTCGAAGATGTCACGGAAGCATCTGGTCTGGGAGTTCTGGGAAACACTTCCTGCGCCATTTTCGCCGACTTTGATAACGACGGGCACCAGGACGCCATCGTTGTCCGCGCGAACGGCCCCCTACTTTTTCTGAACGACGGTAAGGGCAGGTTCCGGGAAAAGCCGGACGCATTCCAGTTCGCGAGTGCGCCGCAGGGAACGTTCACCGGCGCGGCTGCGGCGGATTATGATCGCGACGGGTGGCTCGATATTTATTTCTGTCTGTACGTCTACTACCAAGGGACTGATCAATACAAGTATCCCACCCCCTACTTCGACGCCAATAACGGCCCGCCCAATTTCCTGATGCACAACAACCGGAACGGTACGTTTCACGACGCTACCGCCGAATCCGGTTTGAATCAGAACAATACCAGATTCAGTTTCTGCTGCGGGTGGACCGACACACATCGCGACGGCCGCCCCGACTTGTATGTGGTGAATGATTTCGGACGGAAAAACCTCTATCGCAATAACGGAGATGGGACGTTCACCGATGTTGCAAAAAACGCGCAAGTCGAAGATGTCGGCGCGGGCATGAGTATCTGTCCTTTCGACTACGATAACGACGGTTTTGAGGATCTGTACGTCGCCGATATGTGGACCGCCGCAGGTGAACGCATCGCCACGCAAAAATCCTTCAAGGAGAACGCCCCCTCATCCGTACGAGCGCTCTATCGCAAGCATGCCATGGGCAACTCTCTGTTTCGCAACGCCGGAAGCGGCATCTTCGAGGATAGAACCAGGGCCGCCGGGGTGGGAATGGGGCGGTGGTCATGGTCAAGCGACACGTGGGATTTTGACCACGACGGATTCGTCGATCTCTACATCGCGAACGGCATGATTTCCGGCCCGTTGCGGGAAGATCTCAACAGCTTCTTCTGGCGTCAGGTAGTTGCGAAATCTCCTGACGAGGCAAAGCCCGAGCACGATTATGAACAGGGCTGGAACGCGATCAACGAATTGATCCGCTCGGATTACAGTTGGAGCGGCTTTGAGCGGAATGTATTCTATGCCAATAACCGCGACGGCACGTTCTCGGATGTGTCAGGTGCGATGGGTCTGGATTTCCTGGAAGACGGACGTTCTTTCGCTCTGGCCGACATTGACCATGACGGCCGGCTGGAAGTGGTCCTCAAAAACCGGAATGCACCACAATTACGGATTCTGAAGAACGTAGTGACGGATCTGCCGAGTTCCATTAGCTTCCGTTTACAGGGCACGAAAAGCAATCGGGACGCGATCGGTTCGGCCATCACGATCGAAACGGATCTGGGCCGGCAAACACGCATGTTGCAAGCCGGGTCCGGTTTCCTCGCTCAGCACAGCAAGGAAATCTTATTCGGTCTGGGCGAAG
>JAFAMM010000296.1 GCA_019233375.1 Acidobacteriaceae bacterium | reverse complement strand
GCTCGCGTTTCATAACCTGGCCGATGATAGTCTCTCAAATGGACGATCTGTGCGCACAGGCCTGTTTACGCGAGAATACCCGCCGAACGTTTATGGCGGAGCCGGAGTTCACGTCGAATACCTAAGCCGCGAGCTCGCCAGGAAAATTGACGTCGCTGTCTATTGCTGGGGAGATCAACGTTCCGATGACGGCAAGCTGCACGTTCACGGCTACCAGCCTTGGCGTGAGATTAGCGAGGGGACCGAAGGCAAGTTTAAAACGGCCCTCGAAGCGTTCAGCGTGAACCTCACCGAGATAAAAGATCTCAGAGGAATCGACGTCGTCCATACTCACACGTGGTATGTCTCGATGGCGGGCTTCCTTGCCAAAAAGCTCTATAAGATTCCCTTTGTCCTTACGACCCACAGCCTCGAACCCCTGCGCGCCTGGAAAGCCGAGCAGTTGGGCAGCGGCTACGCGATGAGTTCCTGGATGGAACGTACCGCTATCCTCGATGCGGATGCCATTATTGCTGTGTCGAACGGTACGAAAGAAGATATTTTGCACGCCTACCCGGAGATCTCTCCGGATCGGGTGCACGTGATTTATAACGGCATCGATCTCAACGAGTATCGAAAGACCTCTGACACCTCGGCCCTGGACGCTCACGGCATCGATCGCTCCACTCCGTATGTGCTGTTTGTCGGCAGGATCACGCGTCAGAAAGGTGTGACTCACCTTGTTGACGCTATCGATTACATGCCGCCTGACACGCAGGTCGTGCTCTGTGCGGGAGCTCCCGATACTCCGGAAATCGCCGCTGAAATGCGCGAAAAGGTGGATCGCGCGCGGCAGAAGAACCCGCGCGTGATCTGGATCGAAAAGATGGTCAGTAAACCGGAGGTCATTCAACTCTATAGCCACGCTCGTGTATTCTGTTGCCCGTCCGTGTACGAACCGTTCGGCATCATCAATCTGGAAGCCATGGCATGCAACGCGCCGGTAGTCGCCAGCGCCGTCGGCGGCATTAAGGAAGTCGTGGTAGATGGCGAGACAGGCTATCTTGTTCCGTTCGAACAGGAACCCACAACGGGCTTCCCGTCGCATCCGAAGCGTTTTGCACATGACCTGGGCGCGAAAGTTTCAGATCTTTTAAATAACCCCCGCAAATGCGAGCAGTTCGGGGCCGCGGGACGCAAGCGCGTCGAAGAGAAGTTCAGCTGGTCAAACATCGCGGACCAGACGATCGTGCTGTATCAATCTTTGATTGGCAGATCAGGTAAGCCTTCGTGATTCCCGCACGCCTACCTCCAATTTGTCGCCTGTAACCTCAAACTCCGAACGTCGTCCCATCAGGGTATGACCGTGCAGGAACCGGCAACCGCGAAATATACACTCACCACGGGATCCGACATGCCAGAACAGCCGGATGGAAGGAAAAGAGTCATCATCGAAAGCGTTTCACCGCAGGTCGATGGCGGCCGCTTTCCTGCCAAGCGCACCATTGGCGACAAGGTTCAGGTGGAAGCCGACATCTTCACGGACGGCCACGATTCGATCGCGGCCGTTCTGCTTTACCGCCACGAAAGCTCATCGGATTGGATCGAGCGCCCGATGCGCGCTCTGGTAAACGATCGCTGGACCGGCGATTTCACGGTGGCTTCTCTGGGCCGGTATTTCTTCACCATTCATGGCTGGGTTGATCACTGGGAAACCTGGCGGCGCGATCTTCAGAAGCGCATTGCCGCCGGTACCGACACACCGATCGATTATCTGATCGGCGCCGATCTAATCAGCGACGCAGCCGGTCGGGCCCGCGAATCGGATCGCAGCTGGCTTGAGCACGAGGCCGGCCTGTTGCGCACAGGAAGTGAGGTCGAGGCCCATCGCGACAGCGCCTTGTCGCCTGCTCTGAACGATACCGTATTGCGCTATCCCGACAGGCGCTTTCACAGCGAGCACGCGCAGGAACTCGTCATTGTAGTGGATCCGGTGCGCGCCCGCTTTAGCAGTTGGTACGAACTATTTCCACGCTCCACCGCCCCCGAGCCCGGCCGCCATGGCACCTTTGCCGATTGCGAGGCCCGTCTCCCCTACATCGCCGGTATGGGCTTCAATGTCGTTTACCTTCCGCCCGTTCATCCCATCGGCACCAACTTCCGCAAAGGAAAGAACAACTCGGTAACCGCCGAGCCTGGCGATGTCGGCAGCCCTTGGGCCATCGGCTCGCCTGAGGGAGGTCACAAATCGGTACATCCCGATCTCGGCTCGCTCGCCGATTTCCGCCACCTCGTTAGTCGCGCGTCCGAACTCGGAATCGAGGTCGCTCTCGATATTGCGTTCCAGGTCTCGCCCGATCACCCCTACGTGAAGGACCATCCCGAGTGGTTTCGTAAACGCCCTGACGGCAGCATCCAGTACGCTGAAAATCCGCCCAAGAAATACCAGGATATTTACCCCTTCGATTTCGAAACGCCTGAGTGGAAACAGCTCTGGCATGAGCTGAAGAGCGTGTTCGAGTTTTGGATCGATCAGGGCGTCCACATTTTCCGCGTCGATAATCCGCACACCAAAGCGTTTCCCTTCTGGGAGTGGTGCATTAACGAGCTCAAACGGGCTTGCCCGGAAGTGCTGTTTCTCTCGGAGGCCTTTACACGCCCCAAAATTATGTACCGCCTGGCTAAACTCGGCTTCAGCCAATCCTACACGTACTTTCCTTGGCGGAATGCCAAAACCGAGTTACAAGCCTATCTCACCGAGCTTACGAAACCGCCCGTACGCGATTTCTTCCGGCCGAATCAATGGCCCAATACGCCCGACATCCTTACTGAATTCCTTCAGATCGGTACCCGTGAGGCGTTCTTGATTCGTTTCCTGCTCGCGGCCACGCTCGGCGCCAATTACGGCATGTACGGGCCGGCTTTCGAACTCATGGAGAGCCGTCCGGTGCGCCCCGGCAGCGAGGAGTATTTGGATTCCGAGAAGTATCAGATCCGCCACTGGGATCTCGATCGCCCCGGCAGCTTGCGCGAGTTCATTACACTTGTGAATCGCATTCGCAATGAGAATCCGGCCCTGCAGAGCGACTGGTCACTCCAGTTCCACCCGGTCAATAACGAACAGTTGCTCTGCTACAGCAAGCGCTCCGAGGACGGTTCAAACCTGATCGTCATGGTGATAA
Organism: Acidobacteriaceae bacterium; assembly: GCA_019233375.1. GTDB lineage: Bacteria > Acidobacteriota > Terriglobia > Bryobacterales > Bryobacteraceae > Bog-105. Next base: position 4,995 of record JAFAMM010000296.1, on the reverse strand, counting down.
ATCTCGATCCGCATCACACCCAGTCCGGCATTGTCGAGCTGCCGCTTGAGCAGCTCAACATTGAACCGGACCGTCCTTTTCAGGCGAATGATCTTCTCACGGGCGCTTATTACCTGTGGAACGGTCCGCGCAATTATATTGAGCTCGATCCGTCGAGCGTTCCCGGCCACATCCTGCGTATCCGCCGTCGGCTGCGTATCGAAACAGACTTCGAATATTTTCTCTGAAGCGTCATATTTCTGGAGCACCCACCGGCATGGCCAGCGCAGCGCCTGTAATTGAAGTTGAATCATGGAGCGACCCTCTTCCGGAGCACGCGGCGGGGGAGATCGCCAAACGCCTGCCCGGCTACATCACGAGTCGGCGCTGGTACAGAGGGAAGACAAAAACCATCCAGGACGTCGCCGTAGCCGACGTACTGAAGCTCGCCGCTGAGGATTTCGTTCTTGTCGCCGACATCCATTACGCGGATCAGACCTCTGCCATGTACTTGCTGGCCCTCAGCGTCATTCCCCCAAGCGCGACTGCGCCGAACGAGGACTTGATTGCTACTCTGCGCTCGGGAAAGGAGCAGCGTCTTGTTACCAGCTCGCTTGCCGCAAAAGAAACACGCGATCTTCTATTGAAAGCGATCGCCTGCGATACCCGCTTTCCCGGCCTGCGCGGTGAACTGCTCGCTGCCCATACCAGCTCCTTTCGAGGCAGCTGTGAAACTCTGCCCGATGTACCGAGTGCAATGTCGCGCGCCGAACAGAGCAACACGTCCATCATCTATGGCGATCTCTTCATCCTCAAGCTATTTCGCAAAATCGAACCCGGCATCAACCCCGATCTGGAAGTGGGGGCCTACCTCACCGGGCACGGGTTCAAGCACACGCCCGCTCTCTTAGGCAGCCTCGAGTACCGCACCCGCGAAGGTGAAAGCTATGCGGTGGGCATCCTGCAGCGGTTTGTGCCGAATCAGGGGGACGCCTGGAAATACACGCTTGAATCGCTTTCCACGTTTTTTGAGCACGCCCTCTCGCTAGGCGATAAACCCGAACTGTTTGCGCTTGCCGGCCAGCACCCACTAGCGTTAGCCAACGAGCGGATTCCTGAGCAAGCGCGCCAGCTTCTCGGAACTTATCTCGATTCCGCGGAGCTGCTCGGCAAGCGGACGGCGCAGATGCATTCAGCTTTCTGTGATCCCGCGAGTGGCGCCGATTTCGCACCTGAACCGGTCAGCCCGCAAGATCGCGAGCGCATTTACAAAGCAATGCTGAGCGAAGCCGATGTTGCCTTTGAAACACTGCGCCGCAAGCAATCTGGCCTCAGCGGTCCGGCTGCTGATGACGCGCGAGAACTGCTCCGGCTCGAGACCGAAGTCACTAGCCGCTTCAACGCCTTCCTGCATAGTTCGTTCTCTGCGCTCGCAATCCGTCATCACGGCGATTATCACCTCGGCCAGGTCCTCTTTACGGGTGAGGATTTCATGATCATTGACTTCGAAGGGGAGCCGGCGCGTCCGCTTTCCGAACGCCGTGCGAAGGGATTCGCCATGCGCGATGTGGCCGGTATGGCGCGTTCTTTTCAATACGCCGCTTTTACCGCGCTTACCGGACATCCGCGTGGCGGTTCTGCTGATCCCGCGGCGCAACCTCTTGCAGAACTCTGGGCTGCCGTTTGGGACGCTCTTATCACCGCGGCGTTTCTCCGCGCTTATCTGGCCGAGGCCGGTACTGCGCGTTTCCTGCCATTGTCAACTGCGGAGCAACGTACGCTCCTCGACGCCTTCATCCTTCAGAAAGCGCTGTACGAACTGTCCTACGAGCTCAACAACCGGCCCGATTGGGTACGCATTCCTTTGCGCGGTATCCTGGGCCTCGCGGCTAAATCCGCGGTTTGACGCCTGGACCCTCATCCGATTCCATGTCAATTTCAAGCAGAGTTCTTACTGAGAACGATATCTACCTCTTCGGCGAGGGCACGAACGTCAAATTGGCTGACGTGTTCGGCGCCCACCTCGCCCCTGATGGTTCCGGCACGAGCTTCGTAGTGTGGGCGCCCCGCGCTCGCGCTGTTTCCGTCATTGGTCCCTTCAACGATTGGAACCGTGATCGCTCGCCTCTTTCCAGCGTGCGCGGCGGCGTCTGGCAAGGCTTCGTCCCCGGTGTTGGCCATGGCGCGCACTACAAATTTCACGTCGAGGGGCAAACGGCATACAGCGCCGACAAAGCCGACCCGTTCGCTTTCTACAACGAGCTGTCGCCGCAGACTGCCTCCGTGGTCTGGAACCTTGGCTACGACTGGAACGATAGCGAGTGGATGGCCCACCGCGCTGAGGCCAACAGTCTCAATGCGCCCATGTCGATTTATGAAGTCCACCTCGGATCGTGGCGGCGTGTCGTAGAGGAAGGGAATCGCTCTCTGACATATCTCGAACTCGCCGATAGACTCGTCCCTTACGTGAAGGAAATGGGCTTCACTCATGTCGAGTTTCTGCCCGTCATGGAGCATCCGTTCTACGGCTCCTGGGGCTATCAGATTACCGGGTTTTATGCTCCCACCAGCCGCTATGGCACTCCGCAAGACTTCATGCAGTTGATTGACCGTTTTCATCAGAACGGTATCGGCGTTATCCTCGATTGGGTTCCATCCCACTTCCCGCAAGATGAATTCGGCCCGGGCTATTTCGATGGCGCGCACGAATTCGAACCCGCAGACCCGCGCAGCGGCGTTCATCCGGATTGGAACAGCTTTATCTTCGATTACAGCCGCAATGAGGTCAGGAGCTTTCTCCTCAGCAGCGCCCTGTTCTGGCTCGACAAATATCACGCCGACGGGCTGCGCGTCGATGCGGTCGCTTCCATGCTTTACCTCGACTATTCGCGCAAACCTGGACAGTGGATTCCCAACCAGTACGGCGGGCGTGAAAATCTGGAGGCCATCGCTTTCTTGCGCTTGATGAATGAGGACGTCTATCGCGCTCATCCTGATGTGCAAACCATCGCCGAAGAGTCCACGGCCTGGCCCATGGTTTCAAAGCCCACGTATATCGGCGGCCTGGGCTTCGGCCTCAAGTGGGACATGGGCTGGATGCACGATACGCTCAAATACCTGGCGCAAGATCCCTTCTTCCGCAAATATCATCACCACGAGCTGACCTTCCGTATCGTCTACGCGTTCGCTGAGAATTTCGTATTACCGCTCTCGCATGATGAAGTCGTATACGGCAAAGGATCGCTCATCAGCAAAATGCCCGGCGATAACTGGCAGAAGTTCGCCAGCCTGCGGCTTCTCTTGGCTTACATGTACGCGCAGCCCGGCAAGAAGCTTCTCTTTATGGGTGGCGAATTCGGGCAATGGAGCGAATGGAAACACGACGGCAGCCTTGATTGGAATCTTCTCGAATATGGCACGCACGCCGGCGTTCGCCTTCTTGTCGGAGATCTGAACAGTCTGTACCGTACCGAATCCGCATTGCACATGTCCGAATTCGCGCCAGAGAGCTTCGAGTGGATCGATGTACATGATTCAGAAAAGAACGTACTGAGTTTTCTCCGCAAGGGCGCTAACCCGGATGACAGGATCGCAGTAATCTGCAATTTCAGTCCCGTGCCGCGCGCCAATTACCGGGTAGGCGTTCCATCGAAGGGTTTCTGGAAGGAAGTTCTGAATACCGACGCTAAACAATATGCCGGTAGCGGCCGCGGCAACTTCGGCGGCATCGAGACCGTGCCTATCCCGCTCCATGGCCGCAACTACTCGCTCACCATTGACCTGCCGCCGCTGGCGGTGGTCTTTTTTCGCCTTGATACCTCCGCATCCTGAACAAAATCGAACCACTTTGCCTGATCATGATATACTCCCGCGCTAGGTACGCTCCATGCGAAAACTTAGGTGTTTGCTATCTTTGGCCGCACTCCCGGCCGCTATTCTTTCTCTAACAAGCTGTGCTGGTGGGGCCCATGAGCCCAACGAACTCTACATCCTGGTAGCTGACAACACGAAAATTCCGTATTGGCAAGCCGCTCTTCAGGGCCTGAATCATGCCGCTTCCGAAATGAAGGTGAAGTCGCAGATACAAGGTCCGGACGGACACGACCCCCAAGGGGAGCACGAGGCCTTCCGGCGCGCAGTTGCCCAGAAGCCGGCCGGCATTCTCGTCTCCGCTTCGGACGCCAATCTGCTCGGGCCCGATATCAACGCTGCTGTCGAGCAAGGTATTCCCGTCTTGACAATCGATTCCGACGCGCCCGACAGCAAGCGGCTCTTTTTCGTGGGAACCGACAACTACAACGCCGGTATGATTGGCGGCAAGATGGTTTCAAAGCTTCTCAATGGCAAAGGGAATGTCGTCATCTTCACCATCCCGAGCCAGATCAACCTGAAAGATCGTTTGGCCGGATATCAGGCTGCGTTTGGAGAAGACACGAACGTCAAAGTGCAGCAGGTAGTCGATATGCAGGGCAATTCAGATATCGCCTTTGATACGGCCAAGAAACTGCTCGATTCGAAGTCGAAGCCAGATGCCTTCATCTGCCTGGAGGCGATTGCTTGCCCTGCGGTTGCGGACGTGGTCAACAGAGCCGGTATGGCAGGCAAAGTCACGATTGTTGCCATGGATACGGATCCCGCTACCGTGGATTGGATCAACAAGGGCGTGATCTCGGCGACCATCGCTCAGAAGCCGTGGACGATGGCATACTACGGCACGAAGCTGGTGGCAGACATCCATCTGCACCCGCCGAGCCCGCTGAGCGGGAATTTCAAAGACAACGTCTTCGCGCCCGTTCCCACCTTCGTTGATACGGGAACGTTCGTTGTGAACAAAGACAACGCCGGATCTCTGAAAGAGCAGCCTCCGAGCGGTGGTCAGTAATCCGAAGATATTCGGGCGCCCGTGCGCGATTTCATCATGCACGGGCACTCTTCTTACCATTTCGTTTGTTCCTCGTTACTTCGCGTAGGGCCGCTATCCGCTGCCCAGTCTTCGGCGGGTTTGCGGCCCACGTT
>JAFAMM010000266.1 GCA_019233375.1 Acidobacteriaceae bacterium | reverse complement strand
CGTTGCGAGAAGATCTCAACAGCTTCTTCTGGCGTCAGGTAGTTGCGAAATCTCCTGACGAGGCAAAGCCCGCGCACGATTATGAACAGGGCTGGAACGCGATCAACGAATTGATCCGCTCGGATTACAGTTGGAGCGGCTTTGAGCGGAATGTATTCTATGCCAATAACCGCGACGGCACGTTCTCGGATGTGTCAGGTGCGATGGGGCTGGATTTCCTGGAAGACGGACGTTCTTTCGCTCTGGCCGACATTGACCATGACGGTCGGCTGGAAGTGGTCCTCAAAAACCGGAATGCACCACAGTTACGGATTCTGAAGAACGTAGTGACAGATCTGCCGCGTTCCATTAGCTTCCGTTTACAGGGCACAAAAGGCAATCGGGACGCGATTGGTTCGGCGATCACGATCGAAACGGATCTGGGCCGGCAAACACGGATGTTGCAAGCCGGGTCCGGGTTCCTCGCACAGCACAGCAAGGAAATCTTCTTCGGTCTGGGCGAAGCAAAGGGTGCGGTTAGCGCCTCGATCCACTGGCCGAGCGGGTTGGTGCAAAAACTAAACGATCTTGCGCCGAACCACAGGGTCTACGTGACTGAGGGCGCCGCATCGTGCCGCGCGGAGCCGTTTGGCCCGCCGCTGACGAAGTCGGAATCGCCGGAACCGCAGCCCACTGAAACGCTCCCCGTTATCGCAGAAACATGGCTACTTGCTCCGGTAACAGCGCCGGACTTCTCGCTCGCGGCGGCTGACGGCACAACGTACCCTCTTTCCGCGCTCCGCGGCAAACGAGTATTACTCTATTTTTGGACCGCCGCGTCTGAAGCTTGCGCAGAAAACCTCAGATCACTCGAACGTGTTCACAAGAGCTGGGCCGATGGCGGCCTTCGCCTGCTCGCAATGCAGTGCGACAATCGCCAATCCACGCACCAACAGCGGTTTTCATTTCCCATCCTGACCGCATCCGACGATACAGCCGCGGTCTACGACATTCTTTACTGTTTCCTTTTTGACCGCCATCGAGACCTGAGTCTCCCGACTTCCTTCCTGGTCGACGAACGCGGTGAAATCGTCAAGATTTATCAGGGCCCGCTGAATGTTGATAACGTTCAGCAGGACATCCGCGACATTCCGAATTCTGCCGCCGAGCGTATTGCGAAAGCTCTGCCATTCCCAGCCAACACCCCAACTCTCCCGTTCAGCCGCAACTATCTTTCGCTCGGCTCCACTTACTTTCAACGAGGCTATTTCGAACAAGCCGGCACGGCGTTTCAGCGGGCGCTGCGCGATGATCCACAGAGTGCAGAAGCCAACTACGGCCTTGGGAGTGTTTACCTGAAGCAGTCTAAGGCCGCTGAGGCCCGGGCCTGTTTTGAAGCCGCTGTGAAACGGGATTCGAGCTACCCCGACACCAAACCGAACGCCTGGAATAATCTCGGGCTACTCGCGACGCAGCAGGGGAGATTCGATGAGGCGATCGGGTTTTTTAAGAACGCTCTCAATCTGAGTCCGGATTACCTGATTTCGCTGCAAAACCTCGGCAACGCATACCGGCAGCAGAAGCAATGGGAGCTAGCACGGCTCACCTTGCAGCGCGCACTCGAACTTGCACCGGATGACCCCGAAGTGAATTACAGTCTTGGCATGGTGTTCGCTCAAACGGACCAGCCCAATCGCGCTTATGAATTCCTGCAGAAAGCGCTCAGGCTCCGGCCGGTGTACCCGGAGGCGATGAACAACCTCGGGGTTCTTTACCTTCGCATGCTTAAACCGGATGATGCTGTCGCGGAGTTCCAAAATTGCATCCGGCTCGCGCCGGCTTTCGGGCCGGCTTATCTAAATCTTGCCCGTGTCTATGTGATCGAGGGCGACCGTGATAAGGCTCGTGCGACCCTGCTCGCGCTATTGAAGCAGGATCCGGACAACGCGCAGGCGCAGAAGGCGCTTGAAGAGCTGAAGTAATGCCTCCGCGTCCTGTTATTATCGACACCGATCCTTCTCCGGACGATGCTGTCGCGTTTCTTGTGGCTTTGGCTTCGCCCGAAGAGCTTGAAGTACTCGCAATCACAACGGTCGCCGGCAATGTTCCGCTGCCGCTAACATCCCAAAATGCCTTGAAAGCGCTCGAGCTGGCACGCCGAACCGAGACGCCGGTGTACGCCGGAGCGCACGCGCCGTTGATTCGCCCGCTCATCACGGCTGAGCATGTACACGGCCGCACCGGTTTTGATGGCTACGACTTGCCGGATCCCACCACCCAACTGGCCCGCGGCTTCGCGCCGGACGCCATCATCGAACTCGTGATGAGCAGGCCGCAGGGCGAAGTCACGCTGTGCTGCCTCGCGCCGCTCACGAACATCGCGCTCGCGCTCGCGAAAGAGCCGAAACTCGCGAGCCGCTTGAGAGAGATTGTACTGATGGGAGGCTCTTTTTCCGAAGGCGGCAACGTAACGCCCGCGGCTGAGTTCAATATCTATGTCGACCCCGAGGCTGCAGCGCGCGTGCTGAAATGCGGCGCGCCGATCACCATGATCCCGCTCGACTGCACCCACCAGGCGTTAACCACTCCCGAGCGGCTCGATAAGTTACGGCATATTGGCACCCCGCTGGCCGAGGCCTTTTACCACCTGTTGAAATTCAACAAGATTTTCGATGAGCAGAAGTACGGAACAGTCGGCGGCCCGCTGCACGATGCCACAGTACCGGCTTACCTCCTGCGGCCGGAACTCTTCTCTGGACGCATGGTGCACGTAGACGTGGAATGTGCGAGTGATTTGACCTTGGGTATGACCGTCGTCGATTGGTGGTCAGTAACCGGCAAGCCTGCGACGGTCAAAGTGTGCAGAGAGATCAACGCACAGGGTTATTTCGATTTGGTCATTGACCGGCTCGCACGATTATGAGCAAAGCTCACCGCTTGATCGCCATTGCTGGCATTGCCGCCATTGCGGGATCGTCGCATGCAGCTACCCTTCACGGTACGGTGCGCGACACAGACGGCGCCGTGGTCGCGGGCGCAAACGTTCAGGTCGCGCCAGCCATGGCCGATCGCACGAACATCATTCAAACGGTTAGCACCGACGCGCAGGGTCAATATAGCATCTCTTCCCTTGCCGCAGGCAGCTACACTCTCACGGTGAGCATGGGTTCGCTTCGAGGCAGCACAATTCGTCCGGTCTCGCTCACGGAGAATGACAAAAAGACAGTGGATCTTGTTCTCAAGCCGGTCGCGGCTGCCGCGGAGTTCTTTGACGAACCGACATTTGCAGTAGCCGGCGTGACTGAAAACACCTACGTCGGGGGGCATGGTTCCGAGACCGTCATGCGCTCTACCGAGGCGCTCACCAAAGCGGCTGCATCTCTAGAGAAGACGCCAACGGGAATACCAGCGGCAGCAGGCGCGGAAGAGAAGTCCTTACGGGCCAGAGTTGCGGCCGAGCCCGGCGATTTTTTAGCCAACGATCAGCTTGGCCGTTTCCTCTTCGCAAGCGGCGATTACACAGAAGCACTTGTGTATCTGAAGAAGGCCGCGGAATTGAACCCCAAGCAGGCGGCCGTTCATCATTCCATCGCGGCGGCCGACGAACGCGTAAATGACCCGTTGGATGCAGTTCGGGAATATCAAAAGGCTGCAGAACTCGATCCAAGCGAAACGAATCTCTTCGATTGGGGAACGGAGCTGCTCATCCATAAAGCCCCGGAACCGGCGGTTCAGGTATTCAATTCAGGCATTCAGCGGTTCCCGCTCTCTTCGCGGATGCTGCTGGGCGCTGCTGTCGCGGCATATGCGCGCGGCGATTTCAGCCAGGCTGCGCGACGGTTTTTCCAAGCGGCTGATCTGAATCCGGCTGATCCCGTGCCCTATATGTTTCTCGGCAAGCTGCAAGCGCCGCAGATTACGCAATCAGATGGCTTGCTCGAACGGCTGGCCCGGTTCGCTGCATTTCAACCACAGAATGCGTGGGCTAACTACTATTACGCCGTCGCACTGTGGAACCGGCGCAAGAGTCCTGACGATACCGGGACTCGCGAGCGCGTCGAATCGCTTTTGCAAAAAGCAGTGCGCCTCGATCCCAGGCTGGCGCCGGCCTTTTTCGAATCGGGCGTTGTGTATCTCGATAAGCACGACACTCAAGAGGCAATCCGGGTTTTCAAGAAAGCTCTCGAGATCGACCCGGGCATGGAACAGGCACACTACGATCTCGCGCAAGCCTACCGGCAATCCGGTAACCTGCAGGAAGCGCAGAAGGAAATCGAGATGTTCCGGAAACTGTCTGAGGCTTCCGCTGAGCAACTCGCCAAACAGCGCTCGGAATTGCAGCAGTTCGTCTTTGCCCTGAAGAGCCCGGCGTCCAACTAAGGAGCCGCGGGCGTGCGCGCCTCCATCAGATTCGCAAACATGTCATAGAACCTTTTAGCATCGACATCCAGTTGAATCTCTATCGGTTGGCCCACCAGTTTTGGCGCGTTTTCTTTAGAAGTGGTCAGGGTATTGCCATACCCAGCGCCCTTATCCAGATCCACACCCATATAGCGCGACTCGGTTTTTGTAATGAGACTCGGATCGATCCAAGCCGCCGCTGCAAGCTCATCCCACATCACATCGACACCGAACCCGCGCTGGTAATATCGCTGCACATACTGCGCGGCTGGCGACTTACTCTCGGCGATTCGCTTGACTAACTCGGGGCTGAGTCTTGCCTTCAATGAAACGTCTGTGGGCGTGCACACCATTTTCTTCCATGGCGCGCGTAAAACGATCTCAGCGGCCTCCGGATCAAACCAGAAGTTGAACTCATGCCGGGGATTCTCGGCGAACTCGGTGTACTCGGAGCTCGGATTGAGGCTTCCTCCCATGAACACCAGTTCCCGCGCGAGCGCAGCAAATTTCGGATCAACCGAAATCGCCAGCGCAACGTTTGTCATCGGCGCACCCTCGTAGATCGTGACCTCGTTCGGATATTTGTGCACCATGCGTACCAGGAAGTTAACTGCGCCTTCTTCCGACGGCTTGGCGGTTGGCGGCCCTTCCGGCAAAGGCGGAATTACGAAGGGTTCGTGATACCAACGGTCATCCCACGCGCCTTCGTACTCTAATTTGCCGTAGCGCTGCTCCCAGAGTTTCGTCTCAGCGCGCGTTCGCACCAGAGGAAACGCGGCACCGCTAAGCACCGGGATGTCCGTGCGCCCGATCAACTCCAGTAGGCGAAGCGTGTGCGCCAGCTCCTCATCACGCCACTGATCCCCGCTGGCGACCGTTATGCCCAGCACTTCGACATCAGGCGATTGAATCATGACCAGGATCGCCTGCATGTTGGTGCCACCGGGTCCCGCCGCGTCTTCGTCGATGATCACCTTGCGGCGGGTCTGGGCGCTTAACGAACCGGCCAGCATGGCGAGCGCGATGGCCATGCAGCATCTTCTGGCTAAGGCCATAAACAGGCAGAGCAACTGTTCACCGCGAGCAATGACTCAAAACAGGAACTTCAGGGCAAACTGAATGACGCGTGGGTTGCCGACGGTCGTATTGATCACGCCAAATGTCGCTGAATTGATATCACCGCCGGGCTGCCCGAATTGCGCATGGTTGAAGAGATTGAAGATTTCGGTCCGGAATTGCAGTTGCATGTTTTCACGGGGCAGCGCGAAATTCTTGATCGCCGAAAAATCAGTATTGACGAAGTCAGGACCGGATAGCGGTGTTCGCGATGCGTTGCCAAGTTCTCCCGAAGGCGGCGCCGCGAAGCACGAGGTGTTAAAGAACTCGGCCAGGCTGTTCGGGCCGGATTTCGGATTGCACGTCTGATTCGGGCGATTCAGGCTATTGCCGTTATTTTGGAAATTGACGCCGGATAAGTTGTTGCTGTCGACAATGAAGACCGGAAATCCGGAGATCGCTCTTTCAATTATGTTGATCTGCCAGCCTCCTAGTAACTGGTTCATCGCGCCGTTCCAATTGCTCCCAAAGCGCTTACCGTGCCCAAACGGGAGCTGATAGATGATACTCGCCGTAAAAGTATTGTCGAGATTGATCTGGGAAAGACCCCAATCCAGTTTGGGCCAATTCGGCAGTGGATAGTAAGTAGCGCCGATCAGCGAACCCAGGCCATCCGTAAAGCCGTTGTCGTAAGCACGCGCGTATGTGTACCCGATCAGTGCATATAGGCCGTACTTATCGTTTTGCGTCTCCGCTTTGACTTGAAAAGAATTGTAGTGGGCTTTCCCGATATCGCTGATATTGGAGATGGTGGAAAACGGGAAAGCAGTATACGGTACGCCGAATGCAGAGCCGCCGGGACCACAACCCAACGTATAGCCGGAGACGGTGCCGCAAGCCGTAGGCGAACCGACGTTCATATTGTTCCCGTCGATCAGGATATGCGAACTGCGCGATCCGGCGTAGCCGACCGTAAGTACAATGCTGCCCGGCAACTGCTGCTGGAGGTTCGCGTTGTACTGCTGCACCTGGCCCAGCTTGAAATTTACGTTCTGCGCTTGGATGGTTCCGGTGAAGTCGGAAGGGTTGGGTGGCGAGGTGAAAATCGGAAATCCGGATGATGCGCTGATGGCGGTGGGTGTCTTGCCGTAGATGGTGGCGCACGCGGCAGTCGCGAAGGTACAGCCGCCGCCAAATGCAAATTGATCGGACTCCGCATAATAAGGCGGATTCTGCCACAATCCTTGCGCTCCCTGGTTCCACGACGAGTCGTGGAAAATAGCGTATCCGCCGCGAATTACCGTGTTCACATGGCCGAACGCCTTCCATGCAACTCCGATGCGCGGCTCAAAGGCTGTCTTGTCATACTGAATGCCGGCGGTGGCGCCGACGCCGTTCTGGCCCGGAATGAGGAACGTGGCTGTTGCAGGGTTAAAGTCAGCCTGGCGATTAAAAACTTCGGTTATCGGCGTGGTCAGAACGTACGCCAGACCGAGATTGAGCGTCAGACTTTTGTTGACTTGCCAGTTGTCCTGAATAAACGGGCGGTATGATTTCCAGCGCCGGCCAGTTACATTTCCATCGAAGGTCTGGTCATGAATAGCCAGGCTGGGGAAGCCCATGAGCAGGTCTCCCTCCGCATCACCGGTCCAGGCTCCGCTATAGATCCAATAACCATCCTGAAAGCCTTCCGTCATGACATTCATCTGGTTAGCGATGATTGCGCCGCCCACTCTGAGATCGTGTTGGCCTCTCACCATGTCCAGCGTATCGGCTATGGTGAAAACGTTCGTACCGCCCTGAAACGGGGAAAACCCTCGGTCGCCTAACGACCAATAGCCGCCGGATAATTGGGTGGAGGTAAGTCCACAGCTCACCCCGCCGAGGTTTGCGCCTGGAATTCCAAACGCGGCCGATATACAGCTATAGCTACCCTGCGACGAAATATAGTTGAAGATCCGGTTATAACCTCCGATCACCTGATTTACGGTGTTCGGGGAAAAAACGTGAGTTTCCGAAGCAACCACATTGCGGCCGTGATTTAAGATAACTTGATTGCTGCCAAACGGATTGGCCTCTGCAAATCCCGGCGAACCTCCGGGAACGAAAGAGTTAGCCTGATCGTAACTAAAACGGGCGAACGCGCTGTCTTTGCTGGAGAAGTTTTCGTCGAGGCGCACGTCGAATTCTCCCTCGTTTAACTTACGGACGGGCTCGTTCACATAGTTGTACCCGAGTGCGGCATTATTGGCGTTAGGCAAGGGATACAAGTTGATCATTTTCTGACCGATAGAGTTGATCAAGCCGGCTGGAATCTTGTTGCAGCTTATGCCGGCGGGTTGGCTCCCGTCTGCGTTCGCCGGCATCGGATTCCCTGCGCTGTCGCATTGAAACGCCGTATTGGCCGCGCCCGTCACGTTGGGGTTGATGAGAAATCCTGACCGTGGATTTCCGAACGGATCCTCCGTGAAATCTCCGTTTCGCATGGCCGTGCTCGGAACCAGACCGGTAAACGGTATCCCGTGGCGCTGCATTTTGTTCTGAATGTCGGCAAAAAGGAACGTCTTGTCTTTCTTGAGGGGCAGGCCCACCGAACCGCCAAACTGATTCAAGTTGAACTGTTCCGTGTAGGACGCAAAGAAGCTTCTTGCATCCAGATCGGTGTTCCGGAAAAACTCAAAAGCCGAGCCGTGGAGCTGGTTTGTTCCGGATTTCGTCGTCACCAGAACCGTAGGACCCGCGCGGAGACCATACTCGGCGGAATAGTTATAGGTCAGAACCTTGAATTCCTGAATGGCGTCGATAGAGGGAAGGATAGCGATTCCGCCCGCAGTCAGCTCGTTGTTATCGTTGCCATCCAGTAGCCAATCCGTGCTGTTTGCGCGCGAGCCGCCGACCGAAAGCGAAAATGAGCCCCGCGCCGAAACCTCGCTGCTCGGGCCGCCATTGAAGAAGCTTTGCGGATTTGTCTCCTGAACGGTTCCGGGTGTTAGTGTCGCCAACTGTACAAAGTCGCGGCCGTTGAGCGGAAGTTCTGCCACCTGCTGAGAGGTAATGACCTGACCGAGCGTCGGGTTAGCGGTTTCGACGGCAACCGGAGCCGCGCTTACCTCGACCGTTTGCTGAACTGAGGCTGGTGAGACCGTAAAGTTCAGTTCACGCTGCTCGTTCGTCTGCAAGACCACATTTCTGGCTTCCTCACTGCGGAAACCCTTAATATCCACCCGGATGGCGTAGTTTCCGACCGGCAGCAAGGGAACTACATAGTGCCCGTCGTTGTCGCTTACTGCTTCACGGGAGGCCCCGGTTGCCGGCGACGTGACAACGATCTTCGCGCCAGCTACCGCGGCGCCGCTCGCGTCGGTAATGGTTCCCGAAATCGTGGCTGTAATCTGTCCAAAACCCGGCGAACAGATCGAAAGAAGTGCAAACCCGATGCATGCTGCAATCGGAAAGCTTCTGGCCTTCATGTGCGTATCCCTTCCACGTCCACCAACGAGAGGGTCAAACTAGGACTCTAAGAGTTGCTCGCGATGTTTGGTCCAGTATCTTAGGGTTACCGCCCCCCTGTCAACGAAGGTCCCTGTTTTTGGCATGGGTTTCAAGAGACGGGCCAATCACCCACCCTACCGAAACACATTCCGTTCTTCCCAGCTCAATGTCTGATCTGAGCCGCGCGTCCTGTTACGCGCACCGAGGTGCGACCTCCCGCACGGGGAGGCAGACGGATCGCACAGTTCTACGGCGCGCTTGCTGTTATGGGCGTGACACCGCCTTCGGGAAAGCATTTCGCGCTCCTATCATTCGGCCTTAGCGGTACTTTGTGATCGTCTCTAATTGGAAGCAATCACGTATTCTGTATCACTCTCAACCCGAGATCTCGCGGAGTCCAACGTGCTCCCATTGAGTTACCCTTCAATTGACGACGATGACCAAGATACCGAGATCCATCCAGGGCGTCCGCACTAAGCACGCGTATTGGATCCTGGCGATGTGCCTCATTTTGTTAAGCAGGTCGGCACTGTTGGGAACTGAGCAGACTACTGCCGATAAGGCGTGGGCCATCCTCGACGCCGGAGTTCACGATGCAAAGCCCGACAAGAGGAGTCTTGCCGTATCGGCGCTAGGTCTGATGCCAGGTGACAACAAGGCGACTGAGATGGCAGATCGGGCCCTACAGGATACCGACCCCGATGTCCGCAGGGCTGCTATCACTGCATTGGCCGATATGGATGCGAAGTCAGCGTTGCCAAAGATCAAAGATCTTATCAACAGTGCGGATGGCAAAACGATACTGGTGATTGCGGCGGCCCTCAAAAAATTCAACGACCCCGAAGCATACGACATTTACTACCAGATCCTCACAGGCAAGCGTCAAAGCGGCGGTAGCATCTTTGCCGGTGTTAAAGACAGAAAAGCCATGGAAGCAATGGGGGTGCAAACGGCGATTGGTTTTATTCCCTTCAGCGGCGTGGGGACCGGCGCTTACAACTATTTCAGAAAAAACAGTGCCGCGCAATCGAGCATCAATGTACTTGCCGTAAGCGCGCTAGCAGAGGACCCAGACCGCGATCCAAGCATCGGGAAAGCACTCGTGCAGTCGGCATTCAACGATAAAGATGTAGTCCAGGTCGCGGCACTCGTAGCTCTCGCCAAGAGAGGCGATCCAAGTGTCGTAAACGACATCGAACCCGCCATGTCCTCGGGCAAACCGGCAATCAGCCAAACTGCGGCTGCCACCATCCTGCATTTACTGGATGTACAGGCGAAGCAACTCGTCGAAGCGAAGGCGCCCGTTAAGAGCACGCACAAGCCGACGCGACACAAAACCGGCCCAAAGTGACCGGGCATCCGGCCCGAACGGCGGCCGTGCTCGACCTGCCGAACATGCTCTGGCGATGTAAACGAGGCGATTCCGGCATCATCCGCGAAACTTGACGCCGCGTCACGATAAAAGCGAGATCACGTGAAACGGGTGGTCTCAATGGAAGGCAATTTCTCGAACCGCCTGTGGACCCGGAACGCGTGAACACGCCCTATCTCGGGGATCAACCCTGATTTGGAACCGGCGCGGGAGATCCTAAGATCAGGTCAATTCTGCCGCCGCAGATTACGGCGCTTTTGCTCTCAAGTGCTCCGCGGGTCCGTGACTTCCGCACTCATGAACGACAATTCATGTTCGAGTAACCCTAGTACTGGACTCATCCCCGCAAAAGCATGTGTATTTGCCCGTTGATTATCTTAAACATGCGATCGTAGCGAAAATCTGTCGAGCTGCGCTCGGGATGGGATATTCGGGGCGCGCGCCCGTTGCAGTTCCTACCGTTATCCAAACTCTTGCAGCGGTGAACACGACGGAGCCGGTTCACTCGAATGTTCTGCGCAGCACGCCCTGCATTTTCGCGCATGGTGCCGAACTGACAGCGGACCGAGCTGCAAGTTGCTTCATTTAAGTCATTATCCTCTTGGGAATTGGCCGTATCACCTAGTAAGTACTGAATCCAGGAGTACTAGCGCCAGGTGTATTGTGGCCATGCGAGTGCAACAATACAGGAATTTAAAGCTTAGGTTGCACGGCTCTTATAAGTCCAGGCTTATAAAGCCATCAAACAAGACTGTGAGTTGTGTGTGCATTGGCAAGCTCGGTAGACGATGATGTGCAAATATTTCTCTGGATATCCCGATAAATTAGTTTATAGCGTCTCGCGGTTGATTGCCGCACTATTACTCCCGTCTCTGGGCCTATTTGCCCAGGTAAGCGTAGTGACGCAGCATTACGACAACTACCGAAGTGGCGCGAACTTAAACGAGAGCACGCTAACACCGTCTAATATCAATACCGCGACATTCGGAAAATTGTTCACAACGTTGGTGGATGGCTACATTTATGCGCAGCCACTCTACATCCCGAATCTGACAATCCCGGGAAATGGAACACACAATGTCGTTTTCATCGCAACCGAGCACGATAGCGTTTACGCTTTCGACGCCGACAACAATGGCGGAACCAATGCCACGCCACTCTGGCACATTACGTTGCTCGACAGCGCTCACGGTGCCGCTGCCGGGGCCACCACCGAGCCCAGCTCGGACGTAAGCAGCGCCGACCTCGTTCCGGAAATAGGCATTACTTCAACCCCTGTGATCGACCCCGTTTCGGGCACAATGTACCTGATCGGGCAGACAAAAGAGGCGGGGAATGCCGTTCAGCGCCTTCATGCGTTAGACATCACCACCGGGGCGGAAAAGTTTGGAGGGCCGGTGGTTATATCGGCAGCGGTGCCCGGAACCGGCAATGGAAGCTCCGGGGGAATGCTGCACTTTGACCCTAAGTGGGCAAATAACCGGGCCGGTCTTCTCCTACAAAACGGGATTGTTTACGCCGCTTTCGGGTCGCATGGTGATAACGGACCTTGGCACGGTTGGATTCTGGCATACAATGCCCAGACTCTGCAGCAAACGGGCGTGTACTGCACTACTCCGAATGGTACTGGATCGGGTATCTGGATGGCCGGCTCGGGCCTGGCCGCAGACGTCATTGACCCGGTCAATTCGCCGTTCGGCCGTATGTTCGTGGCCACCGGCAACGGGTCATACAGCGCATCGGCCCCGTACACGAACAGCATGAGCTTCGGTGATGATCATCTCCGGCTTGATTTAACCAACGGAGTACCCGTCATCGAAGATTCCTTCACCCCTTACAACCAATTCAGCCTTCAGGGTGCTGACTTAGACGTGGCTTCCGGGGGTGTGCTGCTGCTCCCCGACCAAACCTCCGGCGGCCATACCCATCTTTTGGTACAAGCCGGAAAGCAAGGCAGTATTTATTTGGTTGACCGTGACAACATGGGCGGGTACAGCACAACGTCTGACAATGTTGTACAGGAAATCACGAACCAAATTAAAGGCCTCTGGAGCATGCCGGCCTATTGGAATAATAATGTCTATTTCTGGGGAAGGGGCGACCACCTAAAGGCATTCTCATTTAATGGTGGTCTCCTTTCGACAACTCCGACGTCGGTTTCGTCGGAAACCTCTAATTATCCAGGCTCGACACCGGTGGTTTCTGCTCTGGCGAACTCGAATGCCATCGTTTGGACGGTTCAGACCGACGCCTACAACGTAAATGGATCCGCCGTACTACAGGCTCACGATGCAACAAACGTCGCCACCACGTTGTATTCGAGTAATCAGAATTTGGGCCGCGATAATCCAGGCCCGGCAGTTAAGTTCACCGTTCCAGTGGTAGCCAACGGGAAAGTATACGTGGGCGCGCAAAAGCAGTTCAGCGTGTATGGCTTGCTCGGCCAGACACCGCAGGCTGCCGCTCCGGTCATTAGTCCTCCCGGCACCTCATTTCTCGGATCGACATCACTGACGATCAGCGATGCCACACCGGGGGCGGTTATCTTTTACACAACGGATGGGTCCACGCCTAATATAGCGTCGCAAGTCTACTCTGGCCCGATTACGGTAAGCACCACTACCACCATAAACGCAATCGCCAGCGCGACCGGCTATTTGCAAAGTTCTATCGCGAGCGCTACCTTTACGTTGCTGGATCAGGTAGCCGCCCCGGTCTTCTCTCCAGCTCCGGGAGCTTACGCCGCCACTCAAACCGTATCTATTTCCGATACCACCCCGAATGCCATCATCTATTACACTCTGGACGGCAGCACGCCCACGGCATCTTCGACGGTCTATACCGCACCCATAACAGTTAGCTCCACAACAACAATCAACGCCATAGGCATGAAAAGCGGAGATATTAGTAGCGCGGTCATAACCGGCACTTACACAATTACGGGCAACTTCATCAACTTCGCAAACGGATTTAGCACGTCGTCCTCGAGCATGACCTTCAATGGAAGTACAACACTCGACGACTCGCGGCTGCAACTCACCAACGGCGGACAAAGCGAGGCGGGGAGCGCCTTCTATAACACTCCCGTCGGCATTCAGACGTTCACAAACGACTTCACTTTTCAAATCAGCAATCCGAACGCGGACGGTTTCACATTCACCATTCAAGGGAACGGCCCCACTGCTCTCGGCCGGCTGGGCGGCGGTCTGGGGTATGGACCGTCATCAGCAGGCGGGACGGGCGGCATTCCGAAGAGCGTTGCGGTGAAATTTGACTTGTACAATAACGCAGGCGAGGGATCGAATTCGACGGGCGTGTACACCAACGGAGCGATGCCAACTGTTCCCGCGACCACCATCACGGGAGTCAACCTGCATAGCGGCGACACGATGTCGGTCCATATGACCTATGACGGCACGACCCTGAAGATGACAATTACGGATGGTGTGAAAAACGTCACCTTCTCGACGCAATGGACCGTTAACATTCCGGCAGCGGTCGGCAGCAATGTCGCGTATGTCGGCTTTACGGGCGGAACCGGATCTCAGACGGCAAGCCAAAAGATAGAAACGTGGACTTTCGTCCCCACGGCGAATCCTCAGGCGAATACTCCGGTTCTCAGTCCCGCGGCTGGGACGTATATGCTGCCTCAGTCCGTAACCATCAGTGACACAACAACAGGAGCTTCAATCTTCTACACAACGGATGGCACCACGCCCAGTAGCTCGTCTCTTCCATATACTGGGCCCATCTCTCTGTCGGGCACCACCACCATCCAGGCGATTGCAACGGCAACTAACTTCGCGCCCAGTGCCGTTGCCAGCGCAACGTACACCGTACCATCCCCGAATTTCACGCTTTCAGCCTCGCCGTCCAGCGTAAGCATAACGCAGGGCGCAAGCGCGACAGCAACCGTGCAGGTGACACCCCAGTATGGATTCACCGGGGCCGTACAGCTATCCACCTCCACCTTGCCCAGCGGTATTAGCGTTACATTCAGCCCTACAAGTACCTCAACCACCAGCACCGCCACGTTCTCAGTGACAAGTTCAGTGGCAACGGGCTCCGTTCCAATCACGATTATCGGGACATCGGGATCTTTGACCCAGACAGCAGCCGTTACGTTGACAGTTAACTCCCCGGAAACGGCGAATCCCGTCTTCTCGCCCGCAGCCGGCACTTACACCTCAGCGCAAACCGTGTCCATTTCAGATACTACTCCCAATGCCATCATTTACTACACGCTGGACGGAACTACTCCTACTACCTCTTCATCCGTGTATGCGGGGCCCATTGCCGTTAACTCGGCAACCACGATCAAAGCAATGGCGGCAGCCAGCGGCCTTGCGAACAGCCCGGTGGTCTCCGCTGCGTATTCGATTCAGACGGGAAGTACGGGCGTCAATTTCGCAAACGGCTTTGTCGGTTCATCAACTGCCGTTACTCTGAATGGAAGTGCCGCGCTCGATGGCTCGCGCCTGCAATTGACGAATGGCGGCAGCATGGAAAAAGGTAGCGCATTTTTCGACGTACCCGTGAATATTCAGACTTTTACTAACAATTTCACTTTTCAATTAACCAAGCCGAACGCCGACGGATTTACCTTCACGATTCAATCAAACGGGCCGACTGCCCTGGGTGCCTTGGGCGGTGCACTGGGATACGGCCCCACAACGACGAATGGCAAAAACGGCATTCCAAATAGCGTCGCTGTAAAGTTTGACCTGTATAGCAACGCTGGCGAAGGATCGAACTCCACCGGCCTGTACACGAACGGAGCTATGCCAACCTTGCCGGCCACAACGATCACGGGCGTGAGTCTGCATAGCGGCGATGTCCTTAGCGTGCAGATGACTTACGATGGCACGACCTTATCAATGACAATCAGCGATGCCGCGAAGAGCTTAAGCTTTACGACTCAGTGGACGGTAAACATACCGTCTATTGTCGGTGGCAACACAGCCTACATCGGGTTTACAGGAGGCACTGGCTCATCCACGGCAAACCAGGAGATCCTGACGTGGACATTCACGCCCTGATCTCAAGCCTCAAATGTGAAAGGGCCTGAATGAGGCGGTTATCCCTCAAACCACTTTTCGGTCTGTCGGCTTTAGTGCTATTGCGCAGTCTGGCAGCTGCGGATAACGTGGCACAAGCACCAGCGCAACAGGCCGTTATGGACCAGCCGGACTTCACGTCCAACTTCGCGTGGAGCCCAGATGGGAGCCGGATCGCTTGGGTGCAGACATCCGGGCCTGGCGAAAGCGCCGCAAAATTGTGGTCAGCAGATGTGAAGAGCGGTCATCGACATGTTCTCGCATCGATCTGCAGTCCTGCAGATCATCCCGGCCTCCCTGTATTGCCGGTGATCCGCAGCTATCAATGGGCTCCCCGCGGTGATGCCCTCTTGATCACGTCGAACACCACGCTGCTCTGGCTGAATCTAAAGCAACACACAGTGAGAACGCTGGTTTCGGGAGGCCGTGCCATCTTTGACGGCCAGATCTCGCCCGATGGCCGGTGGATCAGTTTCGTACGCGATAACAACCTTTGGGTCGCGAGCGTCAAAGGAAGCGGCGTAAAGGCCGTCACGAAGAATCCATCGGCGAAGATCCTGGAGGGAGAGCCCGACTGGCTCTATCAGGAGGCATTTTCACTGCGTCATGCTTACTGGTGGGCTCCAGATTCGTCCGCCATTGCATTGCTGGAAATAGATCACAGCAAGCAGCCAGCCAGCCGCCCAGGATTCTATCCGAGGGTCGGCGATCCGATTCCAGTGGTACGAGTTCTGATCGCCCATCTGGATGGTCAGCCGGTATCGACCGTCAATACGGTCACACGGGAGGGCTATATCGTCCGAGTGAACTGGATGCCGGATAGTTCGCGGCTGGCTCTGCAGTGGCTGAACCGGTCGCAAACGATGCTCGATCTCATTATCGCGGACACTACCACCGTAGAATCGCACACGGTCATTCAGGAACGAGACGATTATTGGATCAACGTAAGCGACGATCTTTACTTCTTCAAAGATGCCGAGCGCTTCATTTGGTCGAGCGAACGCAGTGGGTACCGGCAACTTTATTTGTACGATGTTCAAGGTAAGTTGCTACGCCAGCTTACAAACGGAAGTTGGGAGGTATCATCGCTAACCGGCGTTGACGAGAAAGCGTCGGAGATTTATTTTACGGCGACTCGCGCCAGCCCGTTAGAGCGGCAACTCTACCGCACTTCTCTAACTGGTTCGGAACCCGTACGCGTTACCGGTCCCGATGGCTGGCACCTCGTCAGTTTGTCACCCAACGCCCAATCCTTTGCCGATATCTGTTCCTCAGCGATGTCCGCGCCCACGCGAAGCCTGTTTCGTACCGATGGCCAGGTGATTTCGTCTCTTGACGGCGGGAGCGCCTCATATTCCGCGCCGCCCTCGCCTGTCCACTTCATCAATATCCAGGCACATGATGGAGTGTCTCTAAACGCCGAAATGATCAGGCCGCCTGATTTCACGGCCACGCGAACGTACCCGGTGATTCTTTGGATGGCTGGCGGCCCGCATGAGCAGGCCGTTCGTAACGCTTGGGGCGGCGCGCTCTTTCTTTGGCAGGAAGCCATGGCTCGCAAGGGGTTTATCATCTTCGCGGTCGATAACAGGGGGTCCGGGGGGCACGGGCACTTATTTGAAGAGCCGATTCACTGCCGTTTGGGCGCTCAGGAAATATCTGACCAGCGCGATGCCATTCAATATCTCCGCGGTCTTCCCTATATAGACTCTTCCAGAATTGGTGTCGCGGGCATGCAATATGGGGCGCAGCTCGCGCTGCACGCGCTGTTTGAAGATCCTGAGGACTTCAAAGCCGGCGTTGCCATCTCGCCCATCGTGGATTGGCGTCTTTACAACGCAGCTTATACAGAACGCTATATTGGACTCGCGCAGAATCACGCCGAAGAATATGACGAGTCGTCCCCGCTCGAAGCGGCTTCGAAGCTGCGAGGAAAACTTCTGATCGTGGCGATCGCCGAGGATAAAGCAGTCGATCCCGCCAACATTTCTGAGCTGTTTTCTGAGCTGGGCAACGCCGCGCGGCAAGCAAGCTTGAAGCAAGTGGAGCGCCTTGATGGCACAGCTCTCGATTCCGCAACGGACTTCTTCATCCACAACCTGCAAGGGCGTTGACAGCAGCCCCGCCTTTGTTCCGGAAGCGGCTGTAATAAACTCACTTTGAACGACGAAAGCCGCGAATATGTCTACAAAGAAGTACTTGCCACGCCGTGATTTTCTAAAGCACGCGATGGTGGCCGGAACTGTGGCTGCTCCCATAATGCTGCACGAGACTGCGATGGCGGAATCCGCCGGGCAGAGTACTTCCACGGACCGCGTCCGATTTGCCATGATCGGGGTCGGGATGCAGGGATCGGGATTGCTATCGAACGCTATTACGCTTTCGGGAATCACGTGCGTGGCTGCGGCAGAGCTCTACGACGGCCGGCACACGCTTGCACGCCAGATCACTGGCAATTTGGAACTTCCTGTCACGCGGCGCTACCACGAAGTGCTCGAGCGCAAAGATGTCGATTGCATCGTCGCCGCCGTTCCTGACCACTGGCACATGCGCGTCGTCGTGGACGCCTGCAGCGCAGGCAAAGACATCTACTGCGAAAAACCAATGTCGCATGCCATTCGGCAAGGCTTTGCCATGGTCGAGGCGGCCCAAAAGAACCAGCGCATTGTGCAGATCGGTTCACAGCGTGTCAGCTCCATGCTGTGTGCCAAGGCGCGTGATCTCTACCATTCAGGTGCGATCGGCGAAATTGAGATGGTTGAGCTCAGCCTGGGCCGCAACAGCCCTACAGGAGCGTGGGAATACCCTCCGCCTCTGGACGCTTCAGCCGAAGTAATCGACTGGGAAACTTGGCTCAACGATGCGCCCAAAATCCCCTTTGATAAGTATCGGTTCGCGCGCTGGCGCTGCTGGAAGGAATACGGCACCGGCGTCGCGGGCGACCTGATGGTCCACTTGCTCAGCGGTATGCTGTTCACGCTGGGCTGGAACGAGGCGCCCCGTTCCGCCACAGCATTAGGCGGCATTGTTCGATGGAAAGACGGTCGCAATATGCCGGACCTGCAAACCGTCTTGTTCGACTATCATGGCGTCCCCGTCTACGTTCGTCTCAGTCTGGGCGCCGAGACGCCTGAGATGGCACGATTTCTGGGACCCAAAGGAGTGATGGAGGCGAGCGGCACCGAGCTTCGAATTATTGCGCAGAGCGGGACCGACACTTCGCCCAGTTATTACGCCAGCAGCTTTCCGCAGCAGATGCGCGCAGAGTACGATGCAACCTGGTATCGCGAGCACGGCCCGTCTTGGCGCGAACCTATTACAGATCAAACCGTGTACCAGGGCAATGATTGGGACGATGTGCGCCCGCACCTCTGGACATTCTTCCAAGCGGTAAAGAGCCGGAAGCCGGTTGCCGAGGATGCGGTCTTTGGAAATCATGCCGCCATCGCTTGCCATATGGCCAACGAGTCGTATTTCCGCGGGCAGACGGTGTACTTTGACGCCGAAACGAAGACGCTGCGCGCATAAGGTGCGGCCTAACTACTTCCGGGTATTTTCGATAGAATCTGGTCATCCGGCTGCTCCGAAGAGTTCGAGTTCGCGGCCCCTTTTCCCACTGCAGGCGTCCAAATCGTTAGAGGAGGAGTGGCGAAATGGTCCGAAAGACATACCGGAGAATCCAAAAGGAGTATCAGTCAGAGCCAGACATGCGGCAAGTTCGAGAAGAGAGACGGGAGCAGAGCCAAACGCCAGGTTCCCGCTGCATGACCCTTCTCACGCAGCTTGACGAGACTCGTAGGCGGCATCTGATCTGCCGGCATCTGCTCGGACGCGCACACTTGCTTTGACACGTACGAATTACGTGCTTGTGGCCGCCCTGCTGGCCGGCCTTTGCGAATTCGCTTTCGGCTCACATGCGACCCGCGGAACGATTCCCGTCTATGGTTTCGAGGTGGCAAGAGTCTTTCCTCACGATCCCTCCGCGTTCACCCAGGGTCTTGAATACCGAGGCGGATTTGTATATGAAGGCACCGGCCTTCATGGCAGGTCTACTTTGCGAAAAGAAGAACTGGAGACGGGAAAAATCTTGGAGGAACTCACTTTGCCGGAGCAGTATTTCGGCGAAGGCATCACGGTTGAAAACGGCCGCATCGTTCAGCTCACGTGGCAGTCCCACGAGGGGTTCGTCTATGATCAGACGACGTTTCGCCTGTTGAAGACTTTCTCGTATCCAGGAGAAGGCTGGGGCCTCGCCAACGACGGGCAATTCCTTTACATGAGCGACGGAACCGCCATCATCCGCGTTCTTGATCCGTTGACTCTAGCCGAAGTCCGGCGGTTCACCGTCACTGATGGCCAAGAGAACATCGAGCGCTTGAACGAGCTTGAGTGCGTTCGGGGCGAACTCTACGCTAACATCTGGGCAACCGACCGCATTGTGCAAATCTCTCCCAGCGACGGGCGCGTACTGGGATGGATTGACCTTTCGGGTCTCCTTTCAAGAGAGGATAGATCGGGTAATGTCGATGTGCTGAACGGCATCGCCTATGACTCAATGGGTGACCGGCTGTTTGTCACAGGCAAGTTATGGCCAAAGCTTTTTCAGATCAAACTCCGGCCTAAATGAAATTAGCTACTGGCCGGCCGGCGCCCGATTGGCCAAATGATCGTAATTCATAATTGCGTTGAAAACGAGTCCGTAACTGCCAATTGTTTCGCCCCGATAGACAGGATTGTTTGCAAACAGCAGAACATCCCCGCTTCCCAGGTGCGCATCGACCACCAGCGGCAGTTCCGCTATCGCGCCGCCGTTTTCGAGCAGTCCTGAAATCAGAAGACTCTTCGCCTCCGAATAGCGAAGGATGACATTCGGCCGGTACTGCTCCGGTATGAGGAACGGGTTGTTTCGCGCCTGCTCTTCATTTAACGCTGCTGGCTGCCATGGCTTCGGCGCAGGTAGTTCCGGCGGCTGCTGGATAGGACGGCCCTCTGGTAGGTCCGCTTCTTCGGGTCCTCCGCGCCCGGTCGGACGCTTATATTCTTTGTCCGTAAGTATCGGCCTGTTGACAACCAGATTGCTGACTGTAAATGCCATGCCATCAGCGCTGTAAACCGCCAGATCTGCGTCATAGCCGTATGCCACGGGATGGGTCTTATCCGCCAGTTCGGCTTTAAGAACGCTGCCGACAACCCTGACGTTCTTGCGTGGCGCTACGAAAACGCCCGGCGCCAGCCCTTCTTCAATCGCGAACTGCGCCGTATCTTCGGCGGTAATGAGCAGGCCGCCTCGCTCCACGAATTCCTTCAAATGGGCGATGCCTTGATAGCCGAGCCCTGGACGCATATCTTCGGTCGAATCGATCGCGCCGAGATTCGGAGTCAGCGATGTTTTTTGCCACGGCAGCGGATTGCCCCACATTGGCAAGCCGTTCACGATCTCTTGACTGGAAAAGCGCGATGATACCGGAGCGAAGATAATTACGTCATATTTCGATCGCAGATTTGTTTCACGGGCTGCTGCTTGCGTACTGATGTATTCGTAGGGAACCTGCAGCTTATCGAATGCCATGCGCCACCAACCCTCGGTTTGCGTATAAAGCCAAGTATGCAAGAACGCGATTCGAGGAGTTGCGGCCGCGTGCGCCGGCACCTTAGGCTTCGCGCTCAGGACTCGTGCCGTAAGGTCGAGCCGTTGCAGCCCGGCTTTCAATTGTTCTCGGCCCGCTCCGCTTATGACAATCGAACCCGCCCGAAAGCGCTTTCCGCCGTCCTCGAACGGCTGATCCGCGATGGACACGTCCGCCCCTTTCAGCGCATAAACCAAAGCCGCCAACCCAATTTGCCCCGAGTTATTTACGGCATAAATCGCGCCGGAGTCCGCAAGTGCCTGTACCGCGGTTCCTAAGTCGGCGACGGGCTGCATCTTGGCCGTCAGGATCGAGGTATCCGTCACTCGAACGACTTTAGCGTTGAACAGATCGCCGAAGGACCATCCGGTGTCATCGTAAGGGTGCTTCTGCGGATCCTCGGGTGACCAGTACTGCCGGTCGAGCAAGGCGTCCGCCGCACGCGAGAATGGCTGGTCCATCCGGATGACAACACAGCCTGCAGCGAATGTCTGTGCCGTCGGAGCCTTCGATTCTGCTTTGTCGTCCGTCCCCGCCTTGACTGGTTTTGCCGGAATAGTTACGATCGCAGCCTGCGTCAACCGGTGAATCTCGACGTGCTGTGCCGCGAGCACTTTCAAAAGCTGCATCTGCCGGTTCAAGGCGTCTTCATCAGGCATAAATACATACGCGGCCGGACCCGCATCCTTCGGCTTTTCGATGGACCGTTTGCTTTTGAGGTAATAGTTCTCCAGGAAATGACGTGCGTTGTGTGAGAAGTACGAAAGCGTGGAGAGAAGTGCCGTCTCCTCATAGTTATTGTTATCGCGCTGGGACCATTCGACCACCGGATAGGGCGGGTTCTGCCGGAACCATGTTCGTGAATACTCGTCCGGACTCAGTATCCGCTTTTCAGTATCGGCGCCGCCGTTCCCGAAGGTTTCGTAGAGACGGCTGATGCCGTTGTGCAGTCCCGCAAGAAACATCAAATAGCCGGGACTCCAGGTATCGAAGTCACCATGCGTAAATGCTCCCGGCATGCCAAAGCTTTGAAGCTGCTGCACATTGTTCCAGCCGAGCGCAGCCCACTCGTCCGCTAAGATCGGGTCAATCCATGCGTTATAGGGTCCGTCACCGACAGTGTTGTCGTAAATAAAGGGCACGGATTCATGTAAGTCATGCAGCACCTGCGCGTGCCAGCTCAGGTATGTGTTGAGAACGTTATTCGTGAGGTTCAGGGTCATGCCCATGGCATCGCGGTTATTATCGTGCGCGACGTAATGACCCCAATAAATCAGGCGTGGCCAGTTCTGTTTCGGGTGTGCTTTGTGCCATTTATAGATATCCACCATGCGGTCGCGGCCATCCACCTCTACCACGGGTGTGATCAGCGTGATCAGATGTGTCCGTATGTACTGGATGTACGGTGCGTCATCGACCACAAGGCGGTACGCCAGTTCCATCAATGCGGTTGGCGCACCCGTTTCGGGTGAATGTATAGTGCCGGTGATGTAGTAAACCGGAAATGCACCAGAGAGCAAACCTTGTGCCGTTTCATCGTTCATGCCGATTAAGCGCGGGTCGCCCAGCTTGGCCAGGCGCTCGTCGTTGTCTCTTACTCGGGACAGGAGCGCTTCGTCTGCCACGGCCGCCGCAATCATTTCGCGACCTTCCTCCGTGTGGCCAATTGTAAAAACTTTTACCCGCGGGCTGCTGGCCGCAAGCATTCGGAAATACCGGTAAACGTCTTCGGCATACGGGAGTATGTCCGGAGCCCCTGCCACATCGCCCAAGACCTTGTCCGGGGTGGGTACCGCTTTTGAGGCGGGCAGGTAATTCGTCAATGGCGAGTTCAAACTCGGGCTCGTCGTGTACTTGCGGATGTGATCGGTATACTGCTCATTGACCGCTTGATTCGGATTGCGCGCGAAGGCATCGGTTCCCAACGATTGGCCGCTTAGCTGAAAGGCAGAAATCAGAGCGAAGAAAAGGATTATGAACAGAGATTGCATCTGAGACTGTAAATGTTTAGACAAGAAACCAGTGTACTGGTTTGAACTCTGGGCAGTTCCGGTGCGTATACCGTACGTGTTCCTTCCATCGAAACGTATATACCCGAACTCTGCGCTATGCGGGATCCTGGTGTTGCTCGTTGTATTCATCGCTCGGACGCCGGCACGGGCGGAAGACCTTGCCCAGAAACTCGATCACGTTCTTTCGGCTTTCGAAACGAACCGGCACTTCATGGGCTCCGTTCTGGTCGCAAGGGATGGGCGCGTTCTGCTTGAGAAGGGCTACGGCATGGCCGACCTCGAGTGGGGCGTTCCTAACGCGCCGGATGGAAAGTTTCGACTCGGCTCGATAACGAAACAGTTCACATCCGCTGCGATCCTGCAACTTGCCGCCCAGCACAAGGTCTCAGTCGACGACAAAGCGTGCAAATACTTCGATAAGTGCCCCGATTCCTGGAAGCAGGTCACCATTCATCAGCTACTCAGTCATACCTCGGGTATACCAAGTTACACTCGGATGAAACGGTTCGGGCAGCCGAACTTCATCCGCGTGCCGCTTAGCCCCTCGGAAGTTCTGCTGCTCACCAAGGATGAGCCGCTTGATTTCCCGCCGGGCACACAGTGGAAATATGACAACAGCGGCTATATTCTTCTGGGAATAATCATAGAGAAGGCATCTGGCGAGAAGTACGCAGATTACTTAAAGAAGCATATCTTTGACCCTTTGAACATGCACGACACCGGGTACGACGAAACGGCTGTTGTCCTCAAGCGTCGGGTGTCGGGCTATAAGTCTTGCGGTAACGACCTTTGCAACTCGGATTACATTGATATGTCTCTTCCATATGCTGCGGGGTCCCTTTATTCGACCGCGCAGGACCTCTATAAATGGGATCGTGCGCTCTACACGGACAGCATCCTGAGTAAGTCCGCCCGCGATCGCATGTGGACGCCTGTTATGCACAATTATGGCTACGGCTGGATGATTGGTCCTATGGTCAATCACAGGCAGTACGGCCATGGCGGAGGCATCCCCGGATTTAGCACGTATATTGCCCGATTTCCGGACGATAACGCCGCCGTCATTGTTTTGGGGAACAATGAGACGGTGAACGCCGAGAATATCGCCGAGGCGCTCGCCGGAACGCTCTTCGGTAATAGGGTTAGTCTGCCAGGCGATCGAAATGTTTCCTCAACGAAGTAGATTCATCGTTGCATCCGGGAAATCGGATGTTTCGGGGAATTTACCGGCAAGGGAATAACTTGAGACCGGCGAGAGCCATCACATGGACCTGACATACGCGGTGTTGCACTGTCCATCTCCCGCGCCTTGCGCATGAGGGAGGTAGCAGCGGTGACAATTGAGGTTTGCATACGCCCTGCGACCCCATCGAAGAGTTCGCCCGCCGCGCCAGTCAATATAGAAATTTCTTGCGCCGTAATGTGCTCGCCGTACTTGCCCGGCGTTCGCGCCCGGGCAAGCCGGCTATGAATGAAAAACAGGCAGGTAGCCGCATCGTTTTCGGGACTAAGCTCGAAACGTGTTTTGTTCTTGGAAGTGACAGCCGCGGCCGCCTCTTCGATGGGGCCCGTCGGCCTTGAGATCACGTCCACAACCTCGGACGTAACCTCGCCTGCATCGCGCCACAGCAGCAGGCGCTTCCTGGGAGTGAGCACCTGAAACAACCGGCCGTTGACATACACCATTGCTACTTGCACATCATTGGTCCTGACTTGCTTGAAATGCCGCTCCACCAGGTCCGGCCTCTTTCTGACCAGGAACTCGGTCCAGTTGCTCCGGAAAACGATGTTGGCAAGGTCGTGGCGCTCGACTTTAAGCGACACATCAGACGGTACGAACATGGCGTATTCGCCCGGCGGGAAGATTCCGCCGAACCGTCCGTTCTTTGTGACCAGTCCGCGCTGTTTATCAGCGATGACGAATCGTTTCCATAACATAAGCACCTCTTGACTGCACTTACTTCCGGTTTTGTTAATAGCCTGAATTGTGAATTGAGAAACCACGATTCGAGGCCGAGCCCCGCGGGTTTAGCAAGCCGATATTTGCGCCTCGCTCGACAAAGCCGCGACGCAAACCGCGCTATCTAATTGAGAGGTGCGTCCTGACGTGAAACGTTAGAACGCAAACTGAGACAGTTATTGGAGGCAGCGTTGGATAGCGAGTGTCCGCATATCAACACTTGGTTCGTCGATGGCAAACCATTGAAGCGCTATAAGCTTCGTCGTTTGATATGTGGTCATGAATAACACCATCCGAGCCTACATTCTAATAAGCGCTTCAAAGCCAAGTCAAGAGCCTGGGCAAATATTTACAAGTTAGAAATTCGTTAGCGTGTAAGTGATTGAGGCGACACGTATATTGGCTTGGCGGACAATTATCGCTGGCCGCTTAGTTCCTTGATTCGCTCGAGCATTCGGGCGTAGTGCGAGCCGCGCCAATAGATTTTGCCGCACGCAACGCAGCGGCTGAATTCGGTCTTGGTCTGCCGCGTGTGAGGCGGCAATTGATCCGCAACTTCCTGTTTCGGGACGCCACGGAGCGGGCCGTTGCATTCCATGCAGCGCCTGAACGGTGTGAAGCGCGAACTCAAAGCGAACCGCGTCGCAACTTCTCGTAGTTGATCGTGCGGCTTGTCAGAACGCACACAGTATCCGTGCTCGACCTCGCGGCGCTTGAGTAGGCCCACATCGCGAGTAAGCAGAACCCGGCCCTCCCGGCTGGCCACCGTAGCGAGCAGCGGGTCATCCGCAAGACGGTCGTACCACGAGTCGAATCCTAGCATTCGCAGATACGCTGCCAGCCGGCCGAGATGGCCGTCTACAACGAATCGGGGCTGTTCGACAAGAACCGGCATCGCATGCGGAAACACGTCGACACTATCGCCTTCCAAGAGCCGCTCAGAGGCTGAGCGTGCAAGCCCGTTCACCGCCACTGATTCCACTTCGGTGTGCGGTACGCCTAGCGATTCCACAATATGCTTGATTGTGTCAGTCTCTCCTGCCGTGTGCGGGAATCTCGTGTTCCGCCTCTGAGGAGAAAGAAAGTCGTTCAGTTCTCCATGAAACCGAAAGCTGACGGAACGCGCCGGCACGCCACCTGCATTGTCGCGCGCTCAACGCGTCGAAGGTGCCGGCGGGGGGGTTACGCCGTCGCGGCCGCTATCTCGCGCAAGCCGCGTAACCGGAACGCCAAGGCGAGCAAAAGAATACCGGCGAGAAGAAGGTATGCGCCGAGCCAGATCGTAATGGCCAGCGCGCCGACGAGCGGTCGCCACAGGACTATGAGTCCAAACACGATCGATAATACCCCAGTGAGTAGCAAAAACCACTCTCCCGGAAGGTGCCTTCGCATCCGGATAGCGGCGACGATTTCCAAAATTCCTGTCACAATTGCCCAGAATGCGACTACGAGCAGCAGGAACGCGAATGTAATTGCGGGAGCGAGAAAGGTGATGATCCCGGCGACGATTCCTGCTATTCCTTCCAGTAAGAATGGCACCCACCGGCTGTGCCCCTTGATGGCCCGGAACGTCGAGACGATCGCAAAAACTCCATCTACCAGGGCGTATGCTCCAAACAGCGCGACCAGCAGCGCCAGCGCGGCACCGGGAGCCGCAAAGCTGATGATTCCGCAGATTATGGCTACCAGCCCTCTCAGCGCCAGCGCCCACCAATGAACCGCAACAGGTTGCATACTAGTGATCCTCTATGGAGAGTACTAGTCTCGCACGAATTGAGGAACATTGACGAGTCCGCAGTCTTTTCCATCGTCTCGCAGAAGGATTAAATTCCGGCGAGCAATCGTTGCGCGAGGACATCCGGCAGACCCGCGCGGCAAATGCGGTCGGCCGTGCGCTGCACCGGGTATTCAGTCCGGCGCAGGGCGACATAATTCTGTTCGGAGTCGAAGATGGCGTATGCTGCGCGGGAATCGCCGTCCCGGGGCTGCCCGACGGAGCCGGGGTTGACCATAAACACCGTATCGGGATCGAGCTGGATGACGGCTTCGTCCGAATTACCCGGGACGGGCGGCACCGTTCCGATGCGGCGGTATTTCGAAAAGAAAGCGCCCTGCAGATGCGTATGCCCAAAAAAAGCCAATGGCATCTGAACAAAAGCGAAACACGGAGCAGCTTCGCGGGGGTTAGTCACGTACTCGTCTTCATCACGAGGCGAGCCGTGCCATATTTGGAAGTGCTCGAGAGTCACAGGACCTTGCGGAAGCGAGCGGAGATAAGCAAGCTGGTCCTCGCTCAGGCGAGCCCGGGTCCATAGGGCCGCGGCCTGCGCGACGTCATTGAACCAATCGAGGCCTTCGATGCCGGCCACCACTTTGTCATGATTGCCCCGAATGACGCTTGCGCAGTGAGATCGCACCCACTCGATGACTGGCTCCGGATCGGGATTGTAGCCGACCAGATCGCCGCAGCAAATGATCTGTTCGTATTTGCCCTCTGCATCCTCGAGGACGGCTTCAAGCGCGGCCCAGTTGGCATGGAGGTCGGTTAAAACCAGAACTCGCAAACTTCTACGCTAATACGGCGCGTCCCCGACTGGTGTCGAGTACGGGCAGGTTGAGGATAAAAATCGCCGAAATCCAGGAAGCGAAGCGGACCTGGTGCTAGCGGGCAGCCAGCAGGGCGCGCAAGTGCCGGGCCCTTTCCGGAGAACGAAGCTGCCGGAGAGCCTTGGCCTCGATCTGGCGAATGCGCTCGCGGGTCACGTCAAACTCCTGCCCGATCTCTTCCAGCGTATGCTCGCGCTCGCAGCCAATCCCGAAGCGAAGCCTGATGACTTTTTCTTCCTTTGGCGATAGGGTCTTCAGGATGTTCGCGGTCTCGTCGCGAACGTTCGAATCGATGACAGCGTCCACCGGAGAGCCGACCCAGCGGTCTTCAATCAGATCGCCGAGCGCGGATTCGCCGTCGCGTCCGACCGGGGTTTCGAGAGACACCGGATCGCGCGAGATGGTCTTGAGCTTCTGCACTTTCTCGACCGGAATGTCCATCCGGCGGCTGATCTCGTCGTTCGTGGGAATTCGGCCCAGTTCCTTTTCCAGCTCGCGAGTCGCACGCAAAAACTTGTTCATGCTCTCGTTCATGTGAACTGGGATGCGAATAGTGCGCGATTGGTCGGCAATGGCACGGGTGATGGCCTGGCGGATCCACCAAGTGGCGTAAGTTGAAAATTTGTAACCGCGCCGGTACTCGAATTTATCGGCAGCGCGCATCAAGCCGATGTTGCCCTCCTGGATCAAATCCAGCAAATGCAGGCCGCGGTTGACGTACTTCTTGGCGACCGAGACCACGAGCCGAAGATTGGCTTCGACAAGATCCTTTTTGGCGCGCTCGGCTTCGATTTCGCCGTGGCGTATGACCGAGAGGCTATGCCGCAGATCGGGCAGAGATGCACCGGCTTCGGTCTCTTTCTTCTTGAGATCGCGCTTGATTTCCTTGACTCGGAGCTGCGCCTGGGGATTGTCACGCCCCTCGAGCTTCTTTGCTTCGGCGTCGAGAAGAGACATTTCATCCGCGGTACGCTCGATCGCCCGGACGAACTCTTTCCAACGCGCCAGGTTGAAGGGAATGGCCCGCAGGGCCCGGGACAACTCAACCTTGGCGCGGGCAACTTTGCCGGCCCACTTCTTCCTGAGTTTCTTGTTGAGGGCGGGAACCGCTGCGTGCTTGTCAACGGTCTGCTGCATCTTCTTAAAAGTCGCCAGGTAGTTGAAAAACAGCTCCTTGATCTCGTTACGGCGCTTAATGTCGGCCGCGCTACCTTCTTCGATGTCCGAGGGGCCAAAATCAACGAAGCTGTCGACATCTTCGGCTTCGCGGCGGATCAGTTCGCCAAAATCGAATACGACACTCTGAATCAACGGAGAGCGGCTGATAGCCTTCTGCATGCGCAGCTTGCCACGCTCCATTTTGCGTGCCAGCGTGACCTCGCCTTCGCGGGTCAACAGCGGCACGGACCCCATTTCGCGTAGGTACACGCGGACCGGGTCGTCGGTGTAGATCGACTCCTCTACCTGCTGCGCGCCGTGAAATTCCTCGTCCTGCACCTCCTCGGGATGAAAAAAGTTTGCATCCTCGTCGAAGGGCATAGCCAGAGGCTCATGTCCGTCGGCTAAATATTGATCCTCGAATTGATCCACCTTACTTAATCACTCCTACTTGCACACCCACTTCTTCCACGGTCAAACGGTTTACTACCACTTCAACCTGACAACTCAAGCCCGGCCAAATAACGGATGGGGGAAACGCGCCACCGAATCGTCTGGGTAGTTCTTTGCTAGTCCCGCGCCAGGGCGGCATGCAAGTGTTGAAACCTGGTCAGAATTGCGCGCCCCGATTATATCTCTTTTTAAGCTGGAAGTTAATACCTAATAAGGAAGATGTTCACCAAAGTGGTTGGTTACACAAAAGTTAGCGGTCACAGCCGCGCCGCGACCCACCCCCTCATATGGCAGAATCTACCACCTCCACCCACCATTAGACTTTCCGATTGAGCATTACGTTTTTGAGTTCGCTCACGAATTCTTCAACGTCCTGAAAATCCCGGTATACCGAGGCAAAGCGCACATAGGCAATTTTGTCCAATGTTTTGAGACCTTCCATGAGACGTTCCCCAATGAGGGTGGTGGGCAGTTCACGATCTGGGGTTTCCAGCAAGGTAGAGGCCACATCGTCCACGAGTTCAGCGAGTTTGCCCATAGGTACAGGACGTTTCTCGCAGGCACGAAGCAACCCGCTCAGAACCTTTTGGCGGTCAAACTTCTCCCGCCTCCCGTCCTTTTTGATGACCATGTAAGGCACTTCGTCGCAGCGTTCGTACGTAGTAAAGCGGCGCTCGCACGCGAGGCACTCCCGGCGACGGCGGATAGAGTCACCCTCCTTACTTTCACGAGAGTCGATCACCTTGTCTTCACGGTGGCCGCAGAAAGGGCAAGTCATTTGGATCTAATTGGAATAGAGTATTTTCAGGGGCGGTATTTCTGTGACCGCTGCCTTACGGTGGACAACCGCAACTGCAGGCCTGGGGTATCGCCGTTCCATTGAACTTCGTAGCAGATTCTATCGTTTAGTTGGGTGAGGATCAGATGTCGGCCGCCGCGATAGCGCCTGTTTCGCTCCACTGGAAAAGTTCGGTAAGCTCAAAATCATTGGCCGCACAGTCACGGGACGGGGTAGACAGCGCGGCTGTTCGATTTCCAAAATCCTTGGGTACCGAAACGATTTTAGTTGAGCGCTGCGTGGCTGGGGAGCAGGGCGCCTGGGACGAGATGGTGAAGAGCTACACCAAGCGGGTGTACGCGATTTGCTTTCGATTCACAGGCAGCGATGCCGAAGCGCAGGATTTAACGCAGGAAGTGTTCGTGCGCATCTTCCGTACGCTCGGTACGTTTCGGGCTGGGGAGGGGTCGTTCACGGTTTGGCTGACTCGCCTGACTCGGAATCTGCTAATTGACCATTACCGCCGGACGAAAAATGACCGCGCTACCGACGCCCTGGAAGATAAATTGCCGGTGCTGGAAGAGAAGACTGCACAGATCAGCCGGACGGACGGCATGCTGGCAGGGCGGGAGGCAGGCGAACTGCTTCAGGCGGCGCTGACAAAGCTTTCACCCGAGTTGCGTGAGGCGGTCATTCTAAGAGATTTGCACGAGATGGAATACCGCGAGATAGCGCGCGTGTTGAATATACCGGAAGGGACGGTGAAGTCTCGCCTGAACCGGGGGCGGGCGGAGCTGGCAAGAATTTTGAAGAGGAGCAAAGTCGCGCCTTAGAGTACGAGGCGGGGGCGAACCCCGGTTTGAAGATGAACTGCACGGAGCTTGAAAGCATATTGGCCGATTACGCCGACGGCACGTTGGATGCAATCCAGCGGCGCGCCGTTGACGCGCATGCGGCGCAGTGTGCCAGCTGCCGTGAGTTCATGGCCGACGTCGCCACGGCGTTGAACGCGCTGAAGAGCGCGCCGGATGTGGAGCCGCCGCCGGAGCTGATCACGCGCATCGCGTTCCAGGCTCCGCGGGGCCGGATGCGGCAACCGCATGAGAACCGCGGGGCCTTGCGAAAAATGGCTGCGCGATGGCTCGGGCCGATTCTGCAGCCGCGACTGGTCATGGGCATGGCGATGACGCTGCTCTCGTTTTCCATGCTGGAGCGGTGCACGGGCGTTCAGATACAGCACATTCAGGCCGCGGACTTAAATCCTGTCCGGGTCTGGAATGGCCTTGAAGACAAGACCATGCGCGTGCGGGACCGGATTGTCAAATCCTATGAAAACCTGCGCGTAGTTTACGAGATAGAGACGCGAGTGAAAGAGCTGCAGGCGCAGGAGGCGGCGGTAGACGAACAAGCGCTGCGCCGGAGCCGGGCAACAAAGCAGGGCGCGGCGGGAACTGCCGCCCATGACGCGCCGGGAGCGTCGAGCCCCGCTCGCAACGAAGGAAAACAGAAATGAATTGCTATTTACATCCGGAGACGGCGGCAACCGCGTATTGCCGTGCCTGCGGCCGGCCTCTTTGCGCTGCCTGCCAGCGCCCGTTTGAAGGAACTATTTACTGTCAGGACCATACACCCGTGAACGCATATTCTAATCCCGCGACTGCTTATCCGAACGCGGGGGACATAAACACCTCGGCCGCCTCGAATCCCTATGTGCAGACGGCGCCGGCAGCAGCTCAAACCGCACACAGCTCGCCCGCACTGGCCTTTATTCTCGGCTGGATTCCGGGAGTGGGCGCCATCTATAACGGGCAGTATGTGAAGGGCTTGGTGCACGCGCTGATTTTTGGCCTGTTAGTAACAATGCTCAACAGTTCCCCTTCCTCCACCCAGCCGATGCTGGGTATCTTGATGGCCGCCTTCATCTTCTACATGCCGTTCGAAGCGCTGCACACGGCGACAGCCCGCAACCGCGGTTTGACCCCGGATGAATGGTCGAGCATTTTGCCGCTGTCGCGCCAAGGCTCGGGCGCTCCAATCGGCCCCATTGTCCTGATCGCTATTGGCGTCGTGTACCTGCTGAATACGCTTGACCTGCTGAACTTTCATGAAATCGCCCGCTACTGGCCCGTGCTGCTGATCATAATCGGAGCGTGGATGCTGTACAATCGCCTCGCTCCGCCCGCTTCACGGCCGCGCGCCCGTACAGAGCAGGACGATTTGGCGGGGAGTCGACGTGAACAGTAGAACAGCATTGTACGCACAGGCGATCCGCGGGCCGGTTTTGTTGATCACGGCGGGCGTCCTGTTCGCGATGCAGCAGAGCGGCGCTGTGCCTTTACGTCAAACCTGGCCGCTCTTCATTATCGTGATTGGCGTGATGAAGCTGGTGGAGCGGCTGGCATCACCGAGGCAACCGTACCCTCCGGCGGGAGGCAGCGCGCAATGAGACCACGGGGTTCCGTTAGCGGCCCGGTCATTATTATCCTGATCGGCATCGTTTTCCTGATTCACGCGCTCCATCCGGAGCTGCGCATTCTGGATTTCGTAGCGGTGTACTGGCCATACCTGCTGATTGTTTGGGGCGTGCTGGCGTTCCTGGAGGTGACGCTGCGTTTTCTGCGAGGGTCGACCATACCCGTGAACGGGATTTCAAGCGGTTCCTGGGTAGTGATTGTAGTAATCTCCCTCGCCGGCGCGAGTCTGTTCGAGATTCACCAACCCGGGCACTGGTGGAGCAACACGGACTGGGGCCGCGGATTCAATGAAGCGTTTCTGGGCGATGACCACGAGTACAGCATCGAACTGGTACAGAAAACCGTTGGCGCGGGCCCGCATATCATCCTCGAGAATTTTCGCGGCGATGCGAAGGTGACGGGAATAGACGGGAACCAGGTTAGCCTTTCCGGTCATAAGAGTATTCGAAGCGTAGAGACTTCGGAAGCCGAGCGAGCGAACCAGCAGACGCCGGTTGAAATGACGGTTCGTGGCAACACCGTGACGATCCGCTGCCATCAGGATCAGGCCGGCGCACGAGCGATCGTGACGAGCAATCTGGAGCTTTCCGTCCCGAAGGGCGCGAGCCTCGAAGCAACCGGAACGGCGGGTGATTTCGATATTTCGTCTCTTGCCGGCGATGTAGACCTGAGCAGCGCGAACGCCGGCGTGCATTTGGACGACATCGGCGGCAATGTGAAGGTAGACACGCGGCAAAGCGACATCGTGCGCTGCACGAATGTGAAGGGAACTGTGGAACTCCGCGGGCACGGGACCGATGTGGAAGTGACAAAGGCCGATCGGGAAGTGAACATCAACGGGGATTACTCAGGCACGGTATCGTTGCGGGAATTGGCCAAGCCGGTGCGGGTGGAGAACTTACGCACGATTCTCAATGTTGAGAGCGTGCCTGGCGAGATCCGGCTCGATCGAGGTAGTTTAAATGCGGAAAATATCGTAGGTCCCGTGAAGCTGACTGCACACTCGACGGATGTCAGCATTGACGGCTGGCAAAACGGCCTGAATCTGGCACTGGATCGG
Organism: Acidobacteriaceae bacterium; assembly: GCA_019233375.1. Taxonomy (GTDB): domain Bacteria; phylum Acidobacteriota; class Terriglobia; order Bryobacterales; family Bryobacteraceae; genus Bog-105. Next base: position 9,211 of record JAFAMM010000266.1, on the reverse strand, counting down.
GGAGATATCGATCTGCGGCCGGGACATCTGCCGCTCGCCAACATGGTGGTGCGTACACGTTCTGGAAACATAGAACTGGCGCTACCGGAAACGGCTAAGTTTCAGGTTACTGCGAGCACCGATCACGGCGATATCGATAACGAATTCGGGGATTCTTTGAAGGAGCAGACATCCGGTTCGGGCGCACGGCTGGAGGGATCAATCGGCAGCGGGCCGGACGTCAGTCTCACGACTGAACGCGGCAGCATCACACTGCGGAAATCGTCGGAATCGAAGACCGGCTTTCCTCCGGCAGGCACAGATGTGACCGCCACGCGGACGCAGGTGGCGGAACTCGCGGCGGTTGCGAAGTAAGCGGCTCGCTTACATGCGGCTCGGTTGGCGCGCCGCGTGACAAAGTAGCCTAGAGAGTTGGATCTCGCGACTCCACTGCAGTATGTGAAAGGAATTGGCCCCGCGCGCGCAGACATGCTGGCCGCAAAAGGCCTTTTCACCGTCTCCGACCTCCTGTATTACGCTCCCTTCCGGTACGAGGACCGGACCAATATCAAAGCCATCGCAGAACTCGCTCCGGGTGAGAAAGCCGTAGCGATGGCGCAGGTTTGTTCGGCCAAGTTGTCCGGCTTCCGGCGTCGCGCGCCGGGAGTGTTCGAGGCGACCTTTCAGGACGGGAGCGGAGCCTCGCTGCTCGGGCGATGGTTCCACGGTGAGTCCTACGCGGATTCGCTGGTGCCCGGTACCAGAGTCGCGCTGTTCGGTAAGGTCGAACTGGAAAGAGGGAGCGCGTCGCGGCTCATGGTTCAGCCGGAGGTGGAGATTCTGCCTGACGAGCCGGGCGAACACGAAGCGCTGCATACCGGCCGCATCATTGCCGTCTACGAGGCGGCCGGCCGCATTTCCACGCGCGTTTTCCGTCTGCTGATCGACCGGATTCTGAAGGAGGTCTCAATGCCCGAGGACGCGCTGCCGCAGAGCGTGCGTGAGCGTGTCCAACTGCCCGGCCTGGCAGATGCCATTCGCGAGGTCCACACTCCTTCCGCTGGCACAGACCTGCGATTCCTCAACGAATTTCGCTCCCCCGCGCAGGTGCGGCTGATCTTCGACGAATTTTTCTGGCTGGAGTGCGGGCTGCTGGTGAAGAAGACGCATGCGCGGCTTGCCCCGGGGATTACGTTCAACGTCACTGGCCGGGTGCGGGAACAGATCAAACGCATGCTGCCGTTTAAGCCGACCGCGGCGCAGCGGCGCGTCATGCAGGAGATAGCGGATGACATGAAGCGGCCGCATCCGATGAACCGGCTGCTGCAAGGCGATGTGGGCAGCGGAAAGACGATTGTGGCCGCGCAGGCTGCTGTAATTGCGATCGAAAACGATTACCAGGTTGCGGTGCTCGCTCCCACAGAGATTCTGGCCGCGCAACACCACATTTACTTCAAGCGATTGCTTGGGGGCGCCGGGTACACGGTGGCATTGCTCACAGGTTCGAGCACTGCGCGCGAGAAGCAGCAGATCAAAAAGCTGATTGCGGACGGCCTCGTGCATGCCACTATCGGGACGCACGCGCTGATTCAGGAGGACGTGAACTTCGCGCGTCTGGGGTTGGCGATTGTCGATGAACAGCACCGCTTCGGCGTACGGCAGCGGCTGGAATTGATGCGGAAGGGTACGCAACCGGATGTGCTGGTGATGACGGCAACACCGATTCCACGCACGCTCGCGCTGACAATTTACGGCGATCTGGAGGTGTCGACGATCGACGAGTTACCACCAGGGCGCAGACCAGTAGTCACGAAGCATGTACATGAATCCGCTATCGAAGGCGTTTACAGCTTTGTAGCCCAGCAGATCAAAGCAGGACGGCAGGCGTATGTTGTGTATCCGGTTGTCGAGGAATCAGAGACGAGCGCGGTGAAAGCGGCGGAAAAGATGCACGAGCATCTCTCAACCAAAGTGTTCCCGGCCCTCCGTGTCGGCCTTTTGCACGGTAAGCTCAGCGCGGATGAGAAAGAACTGGCCATGCGCGCCTTTAAGAGCGGCGACATCCAGATTCTCGTTACAACCACCGTAATTGAGGTGGGAGTGGATGTACCGAACGCCACCGTGATGGTAGTGGAGCAAGCAGAACGTTTTGGATTGGCGCAGATTCACCAGCTTCGGGGGCGCGTCGGGCGTGGCGCGCACCAGAGCTACTGCATCCTGGTCACGGGCAAAGTGAACGATATTGCGCGCGAGCGGATTCGAACGCTGGTGGAATCAAGCGATGGCTTTTATATCTCAGAGATGGACATGAAGCTGAGGGGCCCGGGCGAGTTTTTCGGGACGAAGCAGGCCGGTATTCCGGGTTTGCGGCTGGCGGATATTCTGCGCGACAGCGACGTGCTGGAGATGGCGCGCAGGGAGGCTCAGAGGTTGATAGAGAAAAAAGACAGCACGGAATTGCGTGCCGCCGTGCGCTACATTCAGGAACACTGGCAGCGCCGATACGGTTTCGTCCAGGTCGGCTAGCGGATGCGCATCATTGCCGGGCAATTTCGTAGCAGGCAGCTCAAAAGCGTGCCCGGGTTCGCGGTGCGCCCCACGCCGGACCGGTTACGGGAAGCGCTGTTCAATGTACTGGCGTTCAGGCTTGAGGGCAGAGTGTTCCTGGACGCCTACGCGGGCACGGGGGCGGTAGGGATTGAGGCGCTCAGCCGGGGAGCGAAGCACGTCATTTTGATAGAGCGGAACGCGAACGCGCTTGCTGTGATTCGCGAGAACTTAGCTTCACTGAAGATTGAGGACGATGTCTCGATCGTACGCGGCAGCGCAACGGTGTTGATCCCGAATTATCCCTGCGACATTGCCTTTATTGACCCGCCATACGAGCAGGTGAACGAGTATGCCGGTTCACTCACAGCTTTGGCCGGCACACGCTGCTCACTCGCGATCGCGCAGCATGCATCGCGTCTGGAACTGGAAGAGTGTTATGGCGTGTTGCGCAAAAACCGCGTGCTGCGGCAGGGCGACAACTCGCTTTCCTTTTATGAGCCGGCGGGCTGTATTCACCCGGCCAGCAAAATATGAATATCCATTACGTTTGTGCCGGTTGGCCCTGTTTTAAGCAAGTCGCCAAGCCGGTCGAAGAACGTGTACGAATCGTTCGCGGCTAAGTAACACAACGGATCGAGGCCAAGGCCTGCCGCGCGGAGGATAGTGTCGCCGGTGGCAATCGCGCCGGCAGCATCTGTAGGACCGTCGGTACCGTCTGTCCCGCAACTAAGAACCAGGGCACGATCGAATCCTGCGATATCAATCGCCGCAGCCAAAGCAAACTCCTGATTCCGGCCCCCTTTGCCATGGCCTTTCACTGTGACGGTAGTTTCACCGCCCGCGAGCACGCATGCCGGCCGCGGAACAGGCTGCCCCGTGCGCGTGATCTGACGCAGAATCTGCGCATGCACGCGGGCCACTTCGCGGCTTTCGCCATAGAGTGTGCTCGAAAGAACAAGCGTCCGGTAATTTAGTTCGTTCGCTTTGCGCGCGGCGGCTGCAAGCGCCTGTTCATTGCTGCCAACGATCACGTTATGAACATTGGCGAATACAGGGCTTCCGGGCTTAGGCGTCTCCGGGATGATGCCGGCGGCGCCTGCCGTGAGGTGGTCGCGGACAGGTGCGGGTACCTGGGACGTCAGTTCGTATTTTTCGAGGATCGCGAGGGCATCCGCAAACGTTGAAGGGTCGGGCGCGGTGAGGCCGGAACCGATGACATCGAGGGGGTCCCCGATCACATCAGAGAGCAAAAACCCTACCACGGTGGCGGGATACGCGAGTGCGGCGAGACCTCCGCCCTTGAGGAAGGACAGGTGCTTCCGTATGGTGTTTAGTTCGGTGATGCTCGCTCCAGCGCGAAGGAGCAACGAGGTTGCCCGCTGCTTGCCCGCGAGCGGGATGCTCCGGCAAGGCGCACTGAGCAGGGCGGACGCGCCGCCTGAAACGGCAACGATGAGCAGGTCCCGAGCGTTAAGTTCGCGCAGGAGATCGCGAACAAGTTCCGCGGCATTGAGGCCCGCTTCGTCCGGCACCGGGTGCCCCGCTTCGATGGCGTGACACGTTTTGAATGGAGCGGATAAATGGCCCCGCTTTGTAACGACGATTCCGCCCGAGAGCAGCGGCCCAAGAATCTGTTCGATAGTGGCAGCCATGCGCGGCGCCGCCTTGCCGGCCGCCACCAAGAAAATGCGATCGAACAGAGTAAGCGGCAGGTGCACATTTCCGGCGCTCAGAAAGCCGCGGGTTCGCTTGAAATGTTTGTGAACGGCGCCGCCTGCCTCGGCGGCATCGAGTGCGCTCTGAAGGATGCACAGGGCGTGGCGGCGAAGACGGCGTTCTGTTAGCTGGGCTCGCGTCAGAAGATTGGCAGGTTTAAGATCTGGCGGACAATGGCCGAAACGTCGTCTGTATCGACAAATATGCGAAAGTCAGCACGAGCATACAGAGGCCGGCGATCCTCGAATATTTCGGAGAGTTTGCCGCGGTCCGTCGCGAGCGGCCTTGTGGTATCGTCGCCGAGCCGCCGCAAAATGATTTCGAACGGGCAGTCAAGCCACACGGTCACGCCATTGTTCTCGATCAACTCCCAGTTTTTTGATTGAACAAATGCGCCGCCTCCGAGCGCGACAACGCAGGGTTTGCCAGCTTCGATCTCGAGAACGTGGCGGCGCAAGGTTTTGGTCTCGATCTCACGAAACGTACTCTCGCCATCTTCAAGGAAGATTTGCGAAATCGTCTTGCGGTGCGTCTCTTCGATCTCGCTGTCAAGGTCAATGAAGCACCAACCGAGTTCGTCCGCCAATTTTCTGGCGATCGTCGTCTTTCCGCTGGCCATGAACCCCACCAGATACAAGCCCGGAGTGCGCTTCAGTTTGAGCGTCATCGTATAAACCGTTCCGAAGACACGGAATCTCAGCGTCCGGAACAGTATATCGCTCGTTACGCATAGCGCCGCGTTGCTCATAATAGGAGTAATGGCGACGCATGAGCTGATTCCGCTGTTTCCGTTATCGCTTGTTCTGTTGCCAGCCATGCCGTTACCGCTGCACATCTTTGAGGAGCGCTACAAGGAGATGATCGGCGATCTGCTTTCAACGCAGGGCGAGTTCGGCGTGGTCCTGGCGAAAGACAACGGCATCGTGAATATCGGCTGTACGGCACGAGTAGAACGTGTTGTGAAGCGTTATCCGGATGGGCGGCTTGATTTGGTGGCCATTGGACAGCGGCGATTTATCATCGATTCGCTCGATGAGGAAAAGTCGTATCTGCGCGCCCAGGTAGAATTTTTCAACGACGAAGACGCGACGGAAGTACCGTTTGACTTGCGGCAGCGCACGCGCCAGGCTTATCGAACCTTGCTCGCGTTGGAAGAGCCGGGCGAGGTAGCGGAGCCGAATTTTGATTTAAACCGGATGAGTTTTCAAGTGGCGCAGTTTATTTCGGATGTGGACAAGCGGCAAACCGTGTTATCGCTGCGCTCGGAGATCGCGCGGCTCGAGTTTCTGGTGAACGTTATTCCCGAATATGTAGCGCAGCAGGAACGCATCGCGCGAGCAAACCGGGTGGCTCCTTTGAACGGACACGTGAAAGCGCAGATAGGGCAGTAATTTGGCTAGGCAGCATCTCATCTTTGACGCCGACGATACTCTTTGGGAGAACAACGTTTACTTTGAGGAAGCGTTCGACCAGTTCTGCGATTATTTATCGCATTCGTCTATGTCCCGCGCGGAAGTTCGCACGGTACTAGATGAAATCGAAATCGTGAATTCGAAGCTGCACGGCTACGGCACGCGCAATTTCGCGCGAAACCTGGCGGCCTGCTACAGGCACCTGGCAGAGAAACAGATATCAGCCGCCGATGTAGAAACGGTAATGGAACTGGCGCACGCGATCCTGGAGAAACCGCTCGAGCTGATGCAGGGTGTGCAGGAGACACTCGAAGAACTCTCCGAACGGCATGAGCTCACGCTGTTTACCAAAGGGGACCCTCAGGAGCAGCAGACGAAGATCGACCGTTCGGGCCTCGCGCGGTTCTTCGGGCACGCGGCGATCGTGAAAGAGAAGAACGAGCCGGCTTACCGGCAGCTCGCGCACGCCCGAGCCTTTGCGCTGGACCGTACCTGGATGATCGGTAACTCGCCGAAGTCCGATATCAATCCGGCGCTCGCGGCAGGGCTGAATGCGGTGTTCGTCCCGCACCCGCGTACCTGGCGTTTGGAGCACGAGGAAGTCCCGGCCAATCACCCCCGGCTGTTGCGGATTGAGAGTTTTCAGGAGCTGACGAGATACTTCTGACTTCCGGCCGGGCAAGCCGGATCTCGAAAAGAGCGTTCGACTCGTACGATCGTAGCTTGGAGCCCGCCCTGTTAACGAAAGGCCTGCGCCGACGTGTTTGCCAGGTGGAGCAGCGCCCCCGGAAAAATTCCCAAAAACAGTACCCCGATCGCGCTTGCCCAGATCGCGACCCGCAAGCTCACGGAGGGTGGCGGCAGTTGTTCGATGGCCTCACCTGGTTCGTGCATGTAAACCGCAACGATGATCTTCAGGTAATAGTACGCCGCGATGCCGCTGTTCGCTAATCCCAGCACAGTTAACCAGACCAGGTGCGAGTTCAAGGCCGCTTGAAATACGTAGAACTTGCCGAAGAAACCCCCGGTGAGGGGAACGCCGATGAGGGAGAAGACGAAAATTGCGAGAAGCGCGGCTGTAGCGGGCTCGCGGCGGCCCAGGCCGGCCAGATCTTCGATCTTGACGTACATCTCCTTCCGCTGGCTGATGTGAGTGATAACGGCGAACGCACCGATGTTCATAAGCGCATACGAGGCGAGGTAGAACATCGCCGCTGCGATTCCAATCTGCGAGCTGGCTGTCAGAGCAATCAGAACATAACCGGCGTGCGCGATGGAACTGTAGCCGAGCAGCCGCTTGACGTTGGTTTGCAGGAGAGCGGCGAAGTTTCCTACGACCATCGTTGCCAAAGCGCAGCCCCAGACGAGCCAGATCCAACGTTCGTTGAGTGAACGGAACGATGTCATGAATACGCGAAAGAAGACAGCGAAAGCGGCCGCCTTAGGTCCAGCGGACATGAACGCGCTTACGGGAGCGGCCGCGCCCTGGTACACATCCGGTGCCCACATCTGGAACGGCACGATGGAAACCTTGAAGGCGAAGCCCACAAACATCAAGGCGGCTGCTAATCCCGCCAGCAGTACGGGCTGGGAACCCTGGGACAGAATGCGCTGGATCTCCTGCAGGTTAGTAGACCCGACCAGGCCATAAGTCCAGGCCACGCCATACAGCAGAAACGCCGTCGCGAAAGAACCCAGGAGAAAGTATTTGAGCGAGGATTCATTGTTGCGCCGGTCATCGCGCAGGAAGCCGGCCAGAACATAGGTCGCGATGGAGGAAATCTCCAGCCCGATGAAGACCATGATCAGATCGCTCGCAGTGGCGAGAATGCATTGCCCTACGAGGGAGAACAAAATGAGCGCGTAATATTCGCCGGTTTGCGCGTGTTCATTTTCCAGATATGTGAAAGATGCGAGAATGCAGAGGAATCCGACCACCAGGACAAGGCCGCGGAAGAATGTTCCATAGTTGTCTATGGTGATCATGTCGTGGAACGCCGGGCCGCCATTCGTGTTTGCCCAGATATTCGCGAAAAACGCGAGCACAATCCCGATAAGGCCTATGACGCCCAGACTGGTGCGCCGTCGGGATTCGGGCATGGCTGCTTCCATCAGCATGATAATGATGCCGAAGAGAGTAAGCAGAGTTTCAGGAAGAAAGCGCAGGTAATCGGCACTGCTTACCTGGAAGTTAATGGGCATGGACTAACTCCGCGGCTTGTCCAGTCTCGGGACGCGCCAGTTCGACCCGGTACTGGTTATTCATGTTGGTCTGGTCCAAAACGCGCGACGTGGCCGAAGTAATCGGCGGCATAAAGGACTCGGTATAGCTGCCGAGCCACACCATAAGCAGAATCAAGGGCACTAAGGGCGCCCAGTCGCGAGTCGTCAGGTCGGGAAATGAAACAGTGCGGTCGTTTGTTTTCCCGAGAAAGGTGCGCTGGTACATCCATAACATGTACGCGGCCGAGAGAATGACACCGATGGCGGCCCAGACTGCCCACGGGAAGTGAGCGAGCGCCGCGCCCTGCAGAACGAGAAACTCTCCGATGAAATTGCATAGTACCGGCAGTCCGATGCTCGCCAGGAGCGTAATCATAAACGCCGTGGCAAGGCCGGGCGCCGGCGTGCTGATGCCGCCGAAGTCGGCGATTTCGAGCGAGCCGCGCCGCTGCTCGAGGTATCCGGCCAGAACAAACAGCGCGCCGGTCGAGATACCATGCGCGATCATCTGATATACCGCGCCGTCCGCGCCTTGATGCGTGAAGCTAAAAATCCCCAGCACGATGAAGCCGAGGTGGCTCACGGACGAATACGCGATGAGCCGCTTGATGTTGGGCTGAATGAGCGCAATGAGCGCGCCATAGATAATGCCGATAATGGCGAGCACAACAATCCAGCCCGCGCAGCGATGTGCACCAGCCGATGTCAGCGTCAGACTATAGCGAAGCAGTCCATAAGCGCCCATTTTGGACATGATCGCCGCCAGCAGGAAGGTTGCCGGCGCCGGCGCTTCCGTGTACGTATCGGGAAGCCAGGTGTGAAACGGAAATATGGGTACTTTGACGGCGAAGGCGGCGAAGAAGCCAAGAAACAGAAATAACTGCTGTATCGGCGACAGGGTAAATTGGCCGGCGTTGAGCCGGTTCATGATCTCGATGTAGTCAAACGAGCCAGCTTGCGTGTGGAGATAAAGGATGGACACGAGCATGAAGGCTGAGCCCAGGAATGTGTAGACGAAAAACTTTACCGCAACGCGGCCGCTTTGCCGGGCACCCCAGCCGCCGACAAGCAGGTACATCGGCACCAGCGCGACTTCCCAAAACACGTAGAAGACAAAGAGATCCAGGGAAGTAAACACGCCGATAAGGCCGAATTCAAAGAGCAACAGGAGCGCAAAGAATGACTTCCGCCGCTCGGAAACCATGCCGTCCGATATCCAAACGGCGATCGGCAGCAGAAGCGCGGTCAGGAGAACTAACCAGACATTGATGCCATCGACGCCGAGGTGAAAGTGAATCTGCAGCGGCGCACTGTCGACCCAGAGAGCGTCG